>JALYOG010000016.1 GCA_030856985.1 Pseudomonadota bacterium
AAAACCCCTGCCGGGAGGGAAAGCCCGGCAGGGGCTGGTTGCGTCGCAGCGGTTCTGTTCGACCGGAGAGAGTGGTCGATCAGAACCGGTAGTTGACGCCGAACAGGAAGGTACGGCCGAACTCGAAGAACTCACGCGGGCGGTCGCTGGCCCCATTGTCGGTGGAACGGAAGGGTTCGTTCTCGATGTTGTTGACCTGCAACAGCAACGAAAAGTTTTCGAGCGCGCCGGACTGGAAGGTGTAGCCGACCTGTGCGTCGACGATCTTCTCGCCCTCGAAGTTCCGCACCACACGGTCGCCGCCGAAGCCCTGGACCTCACCGCGGAAATCCGAGCGACTACGCTGGCTCACACGGGCCGAAAAACCCCACCGTTCGAAGTACAAAGTAGCGTTGGACACGTACTTGGAGAGCCCCGGCAAAGGTTCGCTCGTGCCGGGTCCGTTGGGCTGGATCGAACTGCTCACCTCGGAGTAGTTCGCCTGCAGGCCGAAACCCTCCAGCGGTGCCCAGATCATCTCGAACGGGAGCGAAACCGCCAGTTCGAAGCCGTCCAGGGTGCCACCCTCGCCATTGATCGGGCGGCGGTACTCGCCGATGGGATTGGCGCCAATGGAGTTGGGCGGCTGCTGAGCAGGCGGGTACACGTCGGCGAAGTCGCGGATGTCGAAAGGCACGACCTCTTCGTGGATGTAGCTCTTGAGGTCCTTGTAGAAGTATCCGGCGCTGATGTAACCCTTGCCGCCGAAATATTTCTCCACGGAGAGATCGAACGCGTCAGCGAGCCATGGCTCCAGCTCAGGGTTGCCGCCGTTGCGTGACCACAGGCCGTTTGTGAACCCGTTGCCTCCGGCGCGGTTGGGATCGAAGCTCACGCTCTCCGCCGCACGCATCTGATCCATGCGCGGACGCGCCACCTGGCGGCCCGCACCAAAGCGCACGAACAAGTCGCTGGGGAACTCCGCCTTGAGGTTCAGGCTTGGGAGGTAGTCGGTGTAGTTGGCGCCACCGGTGATGTCCGCTCCGATGCCGTTGCCCGGGAAGCTCTGGAATCCTTCCGAGTCCTGGTCGGCGCTGATTGCCTGCACGCCGACATTTCCGCGAATGGGTACCGAGCCCACATCGAAGTCGAGATTTGCCTGCACGTAGGCCGTCACGACCTTCTCGTGGACTTCCCAGTTCTTGTTGTTGATGTCGCCGTTGTTGAGGTTCGGACGGCGGAAGTACAGCGAGTTGAGCGCCGCGAGCGCGTCGTAGCCGTACAGCGAGGTCAGGCCGGCGAAGTCGAACGAGGTCGTCGTGGCCAGGTTCGTCGGAATCGGCAATTCGAGTCCGCGCTCGCAGTCGGCCCGCAGGCACAGGAACGCCTCGTCGGAAGCGCGGCTCTTGGTGCGGTCGGTGAGATTGGCCCCGAACTCCAGGCTGCTGATCGCGCCCGCGTCGAAGGTGCGTTCCAGGTCAAACCGGACTGCGGTGAGGTCGTCCTGGACTTCGAAGTCCTTGACATAGCCGTCCTGCCCCCAGCCGCCGGCATCGGTGAGGCGCAGGATGCTCGGGTCGCCGTAGTCGTATCCGAAATCGAAGTCGAAGAAGCCTTCGGGGTTCAGCGAGATGCCGACGGTGTCGCCGGCGAGGCCAGCCGCCAGGCCCGAGTAGGTCTCCAGCACCCGCTCCTCGCGCTGCGCGCCCGAGTGGCTGATGTCCGCGGTGAAACGCCAATGATCGCTGAGCTGGAACTCGTGGTTCCAGCCGATGGCGAACAGATCGTCCGCGGCGGCGTTGTAGTCGTTGCGGATGACCGGGTCGAAATTTTCGAAGGTCGCCTGCACCGCCGTGCCATTGGCGTTGTTGGTGCGGCTGACTGGCTGCCCGGCCGATCCCCAGGCGAGTCCGAATTCCATGCCGCGCCTGGTCTCTTCCTTGTCGAACTTCGAATAGAACACGTCCAGCCGCGACGAGTACATGTCATTGGGCTTGTACTCCAGCACGCCCATGAAGCCGTCGCGCTGGTTGTCGTTCTGGATGTCGTAGAGCTTGCCGCCACCCAGTACGCCGTTGTCGTAGCCCCACGACTCGAACTGATGGCCCTGCACCGGGTTGTCGAGGCGCGCGTAGCCCAGCGCCAGGCCGATGGTGTTGTCGGCGAACTGGTCGATGTATGAGATACTCAGGCGATTGCCGTACTCCTCGTTGCCATTGAGTTCGTTCATGTCGCCGCGCAGGTTCACCGCGATCGCGCGTTCGCCGAACTCCAGCGGGCGCACCGTGCGCAGGTCGACCGTGCCCGACAGACCCTGCCCGACGAGACTCGCATCCTGGGTCTTGTAGACGACCACCTGGTTGATCAGCTCGGACGGGTACTGGTCAAACTCCACGCCGCGGTTGTTGCCAAGGCTCACCTGTTCGCGGCCGTTGAGCAGGGTGGTGGAGAAGTCGCCCGAGAAGCCGCGGATGTTGATCTCCTGCGGTCGGCCGCCGAAGCGCTGCGCCGTCAGACCCGGCAGCCGTGCGATCGAGTCGGCGATGCTGGTGTCCGGCAGCTTGCCGATGTCCTCGGAAGAGATCGACTCGACGATCGAGGTCGACTCGCGCTTGGTCTCGATCGCGTCCTCGATGCCGCGGCGGATGCCGGTGACGGTGACGCGGTCAAGCGTGGTCGCCGCGTCGTCCTGCCGGACTTCCGCTTCCTCTTCCTGTTGGGATGTCGCGTCCTGCGTTTCGGCCTGCTCGACCGTCTGCGCGTGAACGCCGGTGGCCAGCATCAGCGTGGCCGATGCCAACGCCACGCTCAGCAAGTTTCGTTTCAACTGAACCATCATCCCCTCCGGTGCCAAAGCTGGTATCCACCGGAGCTGCGTGGTGCATTCCCGTGGACGTCTGTTGCGACCGGCGCCGTGTCGGCCCCTCCCCCGCAACGCATGGCGATGGTAGTCCCGGCAAGCCCTGCACAATTCCCGTTGCATACGTATTCATTGCAAAACCGACTCGCCAGACGCCACGGTGTCATCTTGTAATGGCCCTTTGGCGCTGATCGACGGCGTCCGCGGGCCGGCATGGGAAGGGGGCGGGCGAATGCGTGTGGATATCGGCAGGTGGGGCGTGCGGATGTTGGTCGTGGCCGCCGCCGTGCTCTTCGGGCCCGGCGGGGCCGCGCTTGCCGCCGGTGTCGACACCGGTGTGGCGGCCCTCCACGTGCCATCCCCGGACTGGCGCGACCAGGTCCTGTACTTCGTCGTGCTCGACCGCTTCGATGACGGCGAGCCGGCGAACAACGACCAAGGCGCCGGCGAGTTCGACCCGTCCGATGGCGCGAAATTCAGCGGAGGCGATCTCGCCGGCCTCACCCGGAGGCTCGACTACATCCGCGACCTGGGCGTCACCGGCGTATGGATCACCCCGCCGGTCGCGAACCAGTGGTGGAACCCGGCGACCTCGTACGGCGGCTATCACGGCTACTGGGCCACCGACTTCAAGGCGGTCGATGCGCATTTCGGCACGCTCCACGACTACCGCGAACTGTCGCGCGCGCTGCATGGCGCGGGCATGGTGCTGGTCCAGGACGTGGTGGTGAACCACACGGCCAACTACTTCGCCTATCCCCGTGCGCCGGTGACCGACCCGACGGGGGAAGTCCGCATCATCCGGGACTCGGCCGGGCTCACCGCGCCGACGCAGTGGCCTTTCTCGATGAACGATGCGCGAAACCCGGTGCACCGCGAGGCGGGCATCTATCACTGGACGCCCGACATCGTCGACTACGGCAACCGCGACCAGGAGCTGAACTGGCAGCTCGCCGGCCTTGACGATCTCGCCACCGGCAACGCGACCGTGCGCCGCGCGTTGCGGGATTCCTATGGCTACTGGATCGGCGAAGTCGGCGTCGATGCCTTCCGGGTCGACACCGCGTTCTATGTCGCTCCGGAGTATTTCATCGACTTCCTGCATTCCGACGATCCGCAGGCGCCGGGTATCGCGAGAGTCGCCGGGAAGACGGGGCGCGAAGATTTTCACGTGTTCGGCGAAGGCTTCGGCATCGACAAGCCGTACGACGACGCCATGGCACGCAAGATCGAGCGCTACATGCGCGACGAGGACGGAACGCCGCGGCTGCCGGGAATGATCAACTTCCCGATGCACGGCACCCTGGGCGACGTGTTTGCGCGCGGTCATGCGCCGGCCGAACTGGCGTATCGCATCCGCAGCACGATGGCGTTGCACGAGCGTCCGCACCTGATGCCGACGTTCATCGACAACCACGACGTCGACCGGTTTCTCCACACCGCCAGCGAGCCGGCGCTGCGCCAGGCGTTGCTGGCGATGCTGACGCTGCCGGGCATTCCGGTCATCTATTACGGCACCGAGCAGGGCTTCAGCGAGCAGCGGGCGTCAATGTTCGCCAGCGGCGTCGGCTCGGGAGGGCGCGATCACTTCGACCGCGCCGCGCCGCTGTACCGCTATCTGCAGGCGGCGATCGGACTGCGGCGTGACCATCGCCTGTTCTCCCGCGGCGTACCGACCGTGCTGGCGGCCAACGCGGCGACGCCGGGTGCGCTCGCGTACCGGGTCGATCACCGGGGCGAAGCGGCGCTGGTGGTGTTCAACACCGCGAACGCCAGCACGCTGCTGGACAACCTCGACAGCGGATTCGCGCCCGGAACCGTGCTGCGGGGCGTGTTTGCGACCGATGGACAGGCGCCCGAAACGGTCGTCGGTGTTGGCGGTCGCATCAACCTGCTGCTGCCCGGTGGTGCTGGCCTGGTCTGGCGTGCCGCGGACGTGCGGGCGGTGCCTGCAGGAGCCGCCGACCGCGCCATCATCCTTGAGCCGAGCGAAGTGCTCGTGGCAGATGGCCGCGGTGCCGCCGCGCCGCGGGTGCGTGGCGATTTCGACCTGCGCGGTAACGCGCCGGGCGTCGGCCGCCTGCAGGTGGTCGTGGACGGCGATGTCGCGTCCGCCCAGTGGGCGGACGTGCAGCCCGACGGCCGCTGGCATGCGCGCGTCGACACCCGCGACATGGTCGATCCCGGGGTGACGCACAGCGTCGTCGCGTGGGCACCGGACATTGCGCTTGCCTCCAACCGCCACGAGTTCACCGTGGCGCGTGAGTGGATACTTCTGCGCGACGTCGTCGATCCGGACGGCGACGATCACGGTCCGGCGGGTCGTTACCAGTACCCCGACGCTCCCGGTTGGCGCGAGCACCGCCAGGGGGACCTGCGACGCGTGCGCGTGTGGGGCTCGGGTGGCGCGCTCAAGGTCGAACTGAAGATGCACGAAGTGACCGCGCTGTGGAATCCGGCGCAGGGCTTCGATCATGTCGCGCTGACGATGTTCGTGCAGTTGCCGGGACGCGACGGCGGCGCGGACGTTATGCCGCAGCAGCACGCCCG
>JALYOG010000031.1 GCA_030856985.1 Pseudomonadota bacterium
GCCAGTTCGAAGGCGGGCGCGGGCAGCTCGATCAGGCGCGGCACTGGATGCAGCACCGACAGCACGCGCGCGACCATCTCGCGATAGGAAAGGGTCTCGCCGCCGGGTAGGTCGTAGCCGCGGCCGAACGCAGGCGCGGCATCGATCGCCTGCCACGCGGCTTCGGCGAGATCGTCCACGTGCACCGGTTGGCGTAGCCCGCAGGCGCCGCGTGGAAGCGGGAAGCAGCGATAGCGCCGCGCAAGCGAGGCGATGCGCGAGAGGGTCGCATCGCGACCGGCGCCATAGACGAGCGTGGGCCGCAGCAGCGTGGCCGCGGCACCGCGCAATCGGGCCGCCGACAGCAGCGCGGCCTCGCCGCCGCGCAGCCGTGCGACCAGGTCGAGCTCGCGCGGATCGCGCGATTCGCGCTTGGCCTGCACGCTGGTCGAGCCGAACGCAATCACCCGTGCGGCATCGATGCGGCTGTCGCTGTACCAGCGCGCGAATGCGTCGAGCGGGCCGCAGCTGAAGATCGCATCGACCCGGGCCGGCAGCGGCGGCAGCGCGCCAAGATCGCCGTGCAGCCATTGCAGGCCAGGGTCGGCGCGGCGGGCCTGTCGCGACAGCGCGGTGACCTGCCAGCCCGACGCGAGCAGCCGCTGCAGCAGTGGTGCGCCGATCTGGCCGCTGCCGCCGAAGATCAGCGCCGCGCGCATCGGGCCTCCTGCCTGCGCGACAGCGAACCGCCGCGCAGCGAACTGGCCGGCCGGGAACGCGGGACTCGTGTGCTGATCGTGGGGATGGGGTTCACCGTAGCGGCAAGTTCGTCGCCGTAGCGGCAGCATACCCACTGCCCGCGCGCGCGGCGCTCTGCGGAGCGCTTTTGGGCATCGGTTAGAATCAGCATCCGCGGAGCCATAGTTTTCCGCGCATCCCCGACGCCGCGCCCCCGCGCCCCGCCCCCAGGAGCGAGATGCTCGAACTGCTGCTAGCCCTGCCCTTCGTGCTGGCCGTGTGGGTCCTGCTGGCCCGCAGCGTGTCGCGCAGCACCACGGCGTGGATGGCGGGGATGGCGCCCCTGCTGGGCCTGGTGTTGCTGGGGGTGATGACCCCGCAGGTGGTGAACGGCGAAGTACCGCAGGTCAGCCACGCGTGGATCCCGCAGATCGGGCTGGCGTTCTCGCTGCGCCTCGACGGCCTGGCATGGATGTTCGCGCTGATGGTGCTCGGCATCGGCGGGCTGGTGGTGATGTACGCCCACTATTACCTCGGCCCGCGCGAAGACGTGCCGAAGTTCTTCGCCTATCTGCTGCTTTTCATGGGCGCGATGCTCGGCATGGTGATCGCCGGCAACCTGCTGCTGCTGGCGGTGTTCTGGGAGCTCACATCGATCAGTTCGTTCCTGCTGATCGGCTATTGGTCGCACCAGCGCGAGGCGCGCGAAGGCGCGCGCATGGCGCTGACGATCACCGGCGCCGGCGGTCTGGCATTGCTCGGCGGCGTGCTGCTGATCGGCAAGGTGGTCGGCAGCTTCGAGCTCGACGCGGTGTTCGCCGCCGGCGAGGCGATCCGTGCCCATTCGACCTACCCGGCGATCCTCGGCCTGGTGCTGCTGGCGATATTCACCAAGAGCGCGCAGTTCCCGTTCCACTTCTGGCTGCCGCACGCGATGGCGGCACCCACGCCGGTGTCGGCGTATCTGCATTCGGCGACGATGGTCAAGGCCGGCGTGTTCCTGCTCGCGCGCCTGCACCCGACGCTGGCCGGCACAGATCTGTTCTTCTACCTGGTCAGCAGCGTCGGCGCCGCGACCCTGCTGGTGGGCGCGTGGAACGCGATTTTCCAGCACGACCTCAAGGGCCTGCTGGCCTACTCGACGATCTCGCACCTGGGACTGATCACGCTGCTGTTCGGCCTGTCCACACCGATGGCCGTGGTCGCCGGGCTGTTCCACATCCTCAACCACGCCACGTTCAAGGCCTCGTTGTTCATGGCCGCGGGCATCATCGACCACGAGACCGGCACCCGCGACATGCGCCGCCTCGGCAACCTGCGCCGCTACCTGCCGTTCACCAGCGCGCTGGCGATCATCGCCACGCTGGCGATGGCCGGCATTCCGCTGCTCAACGGGTTCCTGTCCAAGGAGATGTTCTTCGCCCAGGCGCTGGAGATCGATGCGCAGGGGCCGGTGCAGTGGGCGATCACCGTGGTCGCGCTGCTGGCCGGCGCCTTCGGCGTCGCCTACAGCCTGCGCTTCGTGCACGACACGTTCTTCGGACAGGGGCCGCGCGACGTCGACCGCGCGATCCGCGAGCCGGCCCGGTTCATGAAGATTCCGGTGGAAGTGCTGGTGGTGGCCTCGCTCGCCGTGGGCATCCTGCCGGCGTACACGATCGCCCCGGTGCTCGCGGCGGCCGCTTACGGCGTGCTCGGCGACGAGGTGCCGTATTACAGCCTGGCGCTGTGGCACGGCATCAATACGCCGCTGCTGATGAGCCTGGGCAGCATCGTCGCCGGTGTGGCGCTGTATTTCGGGCTGCGCAGGATCTTCGACATCCACGCGATCGCGCGGCGCGCGTTCGGCCGGCAGGTGTTTCGCGTCAACACCGTCGCGGTGCTCGGCGTCGCCCGGCGCTTCACGTTCAGAATCACCAACGGCAGCCTGCAGCGCTCGCTGTGGTGGATGCTGGTGACGCTGCTGGTGGTGGGCGTCGCGCCCGGGATTGCCGATGTGCTTGCGGCCATGCGCATGCCGAACCAGCCGCTGCCGGCGATCGGCTGGGCGCTGTGGACGATCCTCGTCGCCGCCACCGCCATGACGGTGGTCCTGCACCGCCAGCGCCTGCTGGCGCTGATCGTGGTCGGCGCGGTCGGGCTGGGCGTGAGCCTGGTGTTCGTGTTCCTGTCGGCGCCGGATCTCGCGCTGACCCAGTTGCTGGTGGAGCTGGTCACCATCGCGCTGATGCTGCTGGCGCTGAACTACCTCCCGCCCGAGTCGATCCGCAGCAACAAGCGGGTGCGGCGCTGGCGCGACGGCACGATCGCGGTGCTGGCCGGGCTCGGCGTCGGCGGACTGTCCTACGCGATGATGCTCAGCCCGCGCGACACGGTCGCCAGCGAGCTGCTCGCGCGCTCGCTGCCGGAGGCTTACGGCAGCAACGTGGTCAACGTGATCCTGGTCGACTTCCGCGGCTTCGATACGCTCGGGGAGATCGTCGTGTTCGGCATCGCCGGACTGGTGGTGCACGCGATGCTGCGCAGGGCGCGCATCGCCGCGCACGAGGTCATGCCCGGCGAGCCGGACCGCCTGCCGATGCCGGTCAATCTCAGTCACCTGCTGTTCCCGCTGGTCCTGGCGGTATCGGTCTACCTGTTCCTGCGCGGGCACAACCAGCCCGGTGGCGGTTTCATCGCCGGCCTGGTGCTCGCGATCCCGCTGTTGCTGCAGTACGTGCTGCTGGGTTCGCAGCACGTCGAGTCGCGGATGGGCTTCAACTACATCGCCTGCATCGGCATCGGCCTGACGGCGGCGCTGCTGACCGGGATCGTGCCGATGCTGCTGGGCTTGCCGTTCCTGTCGAGCGGGCACGCCGAGCCGCGGCTGCCGCTGATCGGCGAAGTGCCGCTGACCAGCGCGCTGTTCTTCGATCTGGGCGTGTACCTGGTGGTGTTCGGCGGGGCGATGCTGATCCTGTCGATGATGGGCACGGTGAAGCCGCCGCTGCCGCCCAAGCCGGCCTCGCTGCCGGGCAATCACCAGAAGGACGCGAGCTGATGGAATTCGCCCTGGCCAGTGCGATCGGCGTTCTCGTCGCCGCCGGCGTCTACCTGCTGCTGCGCTCGCGCAGCTTCGATGTGATCCTGGGGCTGACGCTGCTTTCGTATGCCACCAACCTGCTGATCTTCTCCGCCGGGCGCCTGGCGGTGGGCAAGGCGCCGGTGCTGCAGGCGGGACTGGCGCCGACGCTGGCCAACTACACCGATCCGTTGCCGCAGGCGCTGGTGCTGACCGCGATCGTGATCGCGTTCGCGATGACCGCCGTGACCATCGTGGTGGCGATGCGCAGCCATGCCGACAACGGCAGCGATCACGTCGATGCCGGCGCCGAGGACCGCCCTTGATCGCGCACCTGCCCCTGCTCGCGGTGCTGGTGCCGCTGTCGACGGCGGCGCTGATGCTGCTGGTCGAACGGCGCGGCATCCTCGCCCAGCGCGCGCTCGGCTGGACCGGCATGGCGCTGCTGTTGGCGGTGGCGGTCGCGCTGGTGGCGCGCGCCGATCGCGGCGGCATCGACATGGTCCTGCTTGGCGACTGGCCGGCGCGGCTCGGCATCGCGCTGGTCGCCGATCGGCTCAGCGCGCTGATGGTGCTGACCACGGCGCTGCTCGCCACCGCCAGCCTGCTGTACGCGAGCACCGGCTGGGACAGGCGCGCGCTGCACTTCCATGCGCTGTTCCCGCTGCAGCTGGCCGGCCTCAATGGCGCCTTTCTGACCGGCGACCTGTTCAACCTGTTCGTGTTCTTCGAGGTGATGCTGATCGCCTCCTACGGGCTGCTGCTCAGCGGCGGCCGCGGGCCGCGCATGCGGGCGGGACTGCATTACGTGGTGTTCAACATCACTGCGTCCACGCTGTTCCTGATTGCGCTGGGGCTGCTGTACGGCCTGCTCGGCACGCTCAACATGGCCGAGATGGCGCTGCGCGTGGCCACCGCCGATCCCGCGAAAACCGGCCTGATCCGCGCCGCGTCGGGGCTGCTGCTGGTGGTGTTCGCCGCGAAGGCCGCGCTGCTGCCGCTGTACCTGTGGCTGCCCAATGCCTACTCGCGCGCCCCGGCCGCGGTCGCGGCGCTGTTTGCGATCATGACCAAGGTCGGCGTGTACGGCGTGCTGCGCGTGTACACCCTGGTATTCGGGGCCCAAGCCGGGCTGTTGGCGGGCTGGGCGTGGGATTGGCTGCTTCCGGCCGGCGCGGTGACGCTGGTACTGGCGAGCTTCGGCGCGCTGGCGGCCTCGACGATGCGCATGCAGGTCGCCTACCTCGTCATCGCTTCGGCGGCGACCTTGTTCATCGCATTCGCGCTGGCGACGGAGGCCTCGATCGCGGCGGGGCTGTACTACCTGATGCACAGCACCTTCATCGCCGCGGCGCTGTTCCTGATCGTGGACCTGATCGGCCAGCAACGCGGGCGCCGGGGCGACCAGCTCGACAGCGCCGGGCCATTGCGCCATGCAGGCGTCCTGGGAATGCTGTTCGGGCTTGCCGCCGTGTCGATCGTCGGCCTGCCGCCGCTGTCGGGCTTCGTCGGCAAGCTGATGCTGCTCGATGCCGTCCCGCCCGGATTGCGGACGCCGCTGTGGGCGGTGGTGCTCGTCACCAGCCTCATGGCGCTGGGCGCGCTGGCGCGCACCGCAAGCCAGGTGT
>JALYOG010000039.1 GCA_030856985.1 Pseudomonadota bacterium
CCGCCACGCCGAGCAGCGCCGGCCATCGCGCCCGCGTCGGCTGCCGCCCCCGGGTCGCGTGCGCAGCGCCGACGATGCGCGCATCCAGTGCTGCCGAGGGCTCGCCGTGCGGTCCCAGCCGCGACAATCTCGCCGCCACGGCACGTTCTTCCGCGGTCAGCGGTTCCGGCGCGAATGGGACCGGGCTGCCGGGTGTATTCATGGTTTCAATCCGCCGCGCAGCTTGTCCATCGCATAGCGCAGCCGCGACTTGACGGTCTCGCGACCGACGCCGGTGATCGCCCCGATCTGCTCGAGGCTGAGTTCCTGCTCAAGTCGCAAAAGCACCACCTCGCGCTGCTCCTGGGGCAACTCGTCGAGCGCCCGCTGCAGCCGCCGGCGCTGCTCGAATTCGGAAAGCTCGCGCTCCGGCGTTGCAGGGTCTGCGACCCGCGCGATGCGCTCCTCGCCGTCGACCGGCGCCGACGGCCGGTGTTTCTGCGCGCGCCAGTGATCGTTGAGCCGATTGTGGGCGATACGGAACAACCACGTACTGAACGCCGCGTCCGGCTTCCACTCCACGTGCGCCGCGATCACGCGCTGCCAGACGTCCTGGAAGAACTCCTCGGCGAGCGACTGGTTCCGAAGCTGGCGGAGCAGGAACCGGTACAGCGGCCCGCGGTGGCGCGCGTACAAGGTCTCGAAGGCACCGGTCTCGCCGGCCGCCCAGGCGCGCATCAGGCGCTCGTCGTCCGGCTCGGGGCGGGGGGACGGCGGCTGCGCGGGATCGGCACCGGGGATCATCTGCATCAGGGTACGGCTTGGCGCCGGCGCCGGGAAGCCGGAATGGGGCGCGCAGGGCTGCAGCGCACCACCGAGCACGGCACCGGAGCGACCAGGCGCCACGGCGGGATCGACGTGCGCTCCGCCCGGGACGCGCTATCCTGCGGCACGGAAGGGGAGATCGCGTATGCCGTCGGCTGTTTCGCCGAGCCTTGCGCCAACGACTGCCAATCGCGCGGGTGGCTCGCTGGCGACCGCCCTGCAGGAGGCGCTACCCACCGGATCGCTGGTGTCGGTGTGCTGGCAGGAAAAAGACGGTGCGCTCGAGCGCTCCGACGCCGTCGCTGCGCCCGACGCGCTGGTCGCGCGGGCGGAGATATCGCTGTACGCCGGCAGCCGCGGCACGGCCGACGAGTGCTTCGTCGATGTTTCGTGGGACACCGTCGACGGCGCGCGCGCGGCGATTGCCGCGTCGTTGCCGGTCCCGCTGTCGGAATCATCGCGCGCCGCCTGGCTGCTGCTCGCGCGGCGCGTGGTCGAGGCGCATATCGCGGCCATCCGCGCGCAGGCCAGGGCCGAGTCCTTGGAGAAGTCCCAGCGCCTGCAGCACGCGCTCTACGAAATCGCCGACCTGGCCGGCTCCGACATGGAAATGGGCGATCTGCTACGCCGCATCCACGGCGTGGTCGGCAGCCTGATGTATGCCGCGAATTTCTACATCGTGCTGTACGACGACGCCCGCGAGAGTTTCCGCTTCCTCTACTTTGCCGATCAGGCCGATCCCTACGTCGCCGATCCCGGGCAGGAGCTCGGCGCCGACGACATGCCCGACAGCCTGACCCTGGCGCTGCTGCGCCACGGCGGCGCCGCACTGGGACCGTTGAGCCAGGTGCGCGAGCAACTGGGGCTGACCAGCGACGGCGGGCACGGCCCGGAGAGCGCCGACTGGCTCGGCGTGACGATGAGCCGGGAAGAACGCGTCTGCGGCGCCATCGTGGTGCAGAGCTACGACCGGCCGGACTGCTACGGCGCCGAGGAGCGCGCGCTGCTCGGGTTCGTGGCCCAGCACATCCTCACCGCGCTGGACCGCCACCAGGCGCGCGAGGAACTGGAACGCCGCGTCGAGGAGCGCACCCAGGCGCTGCAGCGCAGCAACCGGGACCTGCAGGCGCAGATCCTGGAGCGGCAGCGCGGCGAGCGCCTGCAGGGGGCGCTGTTCCGCATCGCAGAACTCTCGATCTCCTCCGCGACCCTGGAGCGTTTCTACGCGCAGGTGCACGAGGTCGTCGGGGAGCTGCTCTACGCGCGCAACTTCTACATCGCATTGCTGTCGGACGACGGCGAGCGGCTGGAGTTTCCGTACTCGATCGACGAACGCGACGAGGCGCGCGTCAGTCGCAGGCTCGGCACCGGGCTGACCGAGTACGTGATCGAACGCGGACGCGCGGTGCTGGTGGGACGCGACGGAATCAGCCGGCTCGAACTGGACGGAAAGGTCCAGACGCACGGCACCCTCTCCCATTGTTGGCTCGGCGTCCCGTTGTTCCGCGACAGTGCAGTGGTCGGCGTGATCGCGGTCCAGAGCTATTCCGCGTCGGTCGTGTTCACCGCGCGCGACCAGGACCTGCTGACGTTCGTGGCGCACCACATCGGCATCGGCCTGGCGCGCAAGCAGGGCCAGGACCGGCTGGTCGTGGCGAACTCCGAACTCGAACAGCGCGTCGCCGCACGCACGCGCGAGCTGGCCCTGGCCAACGCCGAGCTGCTGGAGCAGGTCGGCGAGCGGCTTCGCGCCGAACAGAAGCTCACCCACCAGGCGCGGCACGACAGCCTCACCGGACTTCCGAACCGCTACCAGTTGCTCGAACGGCTGGAGTCGGCGATCGCCCGCGAGGACATCGGCAGGCCATGCACGTTCGCCGTGCTGTTCCTGGACCTCGACCGCTTCAAGCTGGTCAACGACAGCGTTGGCCATTCGGCCGGGGATGATCTGCTGATCGAGGCCGGGCGCCGGCTTGTCGCGGCGATGCGCCCGGGCGACACCGTGTCGCGGCTGGGCGGGGACGAGTTCGCGATCCTGGTGGACGACATCGAAGACGTCCACGAGGCCGAAGCGCTGGCCCGGCGCGCGCTCGTGGCGCTGGGGCAGGGGTGCTGGATCGCCGGACGCGAAGTGTTTCCTTCCGCCAGTCTCGGAATCGCGCTATGCCACCCGCGCTACCGCTCGGGGATCGAGCTGCTGCGCGACGCCGACGCGGCGATGTACCGCGCCAAGGCGGCCGGCCGTGATCGCTATGCGGTCTTCGACGAGGCGATGCGCGAGGAGGCGGTGCAGATCCTCGACCTGGAAGCCGACCTGCGCCGCGCGATCAACAGCGACGGCTTCATCGCCTTCTACCAGCCCATCGTCCGCCTCTGCGACCAGGTGCTGATCGGCCACGAGGCCCTGTTGCGCTGGCCGCACGAGGGCCGAGGGTTGCTCAGCCCCGGCGACTTCATCGGCCTGGGCGAGGGCAACGGGCTGATCGAAGAGGTCGACTGGCTGATGTATGCGCAGGTGGCGCGGCAGTTGGCCGAGGGCGGGGAGGGCTATGTGTCGATCAACGTGTCGCCACGGCATTTTCGTGCCGCCGACTTCGCCGATCGCCTGCTGCGGTTGCTGCAGGGCGCAGGCGCCGATCCGCACCGGCTGCGCATCGAGATCACCGAGGTGGCGCTGCTGGACGACGTCCCGCGGGCGCTGCATACCCTGCGCACGCTTCGCGGTCACGGCGTGCTGGCGCAACTGGACGACTTCGGCACCGGCTACTCGGCGCTTTCCTACCTGCACCGGTTCCCGATCGAATGCCTGAAGATCGACCAGAGTTTCGTGACCGGGCTGGTCGGCGACAGCAGGACCGAGAGCGTCGCGGTCGTGCGCGCGATCCAGGCGCTGGCCGGCACGCTGGGCATCCACACGATCGGCGAGGGCATCGAATCGGAGGCCCAGCGCAGCAGCCTGCGCGATCTGGGTTGCGCGTACGGCCAGGGCTACCTGCTCGGGCGCCCGCATGCGCAGATGGCGGTGCGGGGACCTGCGCCGTCCCGGGGCTGAGGCGGGGCGAGCGCCGGACCGGCCGCGTATCGGGGTTCGTCAGGAGCGGATCACGAGCAGGCGCGGCTCGGTCATGTCGGCGATCGCGTGGCGCACGCCCTCGCGACCGAGCCCCGACTGCTTGACGCCGCCGTAGGGCATGTTGTCGACGCGGAAGCTGGGAATGTCGCCGACGATCACGCCGCCAACCTCGAGCCGGTCCCAGGCCAGCATCGCGTGATCCAGGCGAGCGGTGAACACGCCGGCCTGCAGCCCGAATACGCTGTCGTTGACGCGGTCCAGCGCCTGCTCGAAATCGTCGAACGGTTCGATGATCATCACCGGCCCGAATGCCTCGCGGCGATACAGGTCGGCGTCGCGGGGGACGTTCTCCAGCAGACAGGCCGGCATCATGTTGCCGTCGCGCTTGCCGCCGGCCAGTTGTTTCGCGCCGGCCTTGCGCGCGGCGTCGATCCAGTCCTGGACGCGCTGCGCCGCGTCCTCGTCGATCATCGGGCCGATGATCGTCTGCTGGTCGGAGGGATCGCCCATGGGCAGCTTGCCGACCGCGGCCCTGAGCTTGCGGCGCAGCGTTTCGTGCAGGTCGGCGTGCACCAGGACGCGCTGCACGCTGATGCAGCTCTGGCCGCTCTGGTAATAACCACCGAGAACGAGCCGCTCGACGACGTGATCGATGTCGGCGCCGGGGTCGGCGTCGACGATGCACGCCGCATTGCCGCCGAGTTCGAGAATGACCTTCTTGCGGCCGGCGCGCGCCTTGAGCTCCCAGCCGACCAGGCCGCCGGTGAAGCTCAGCAGCGCGATCCGCTCGTCCTCGACCAGCGGCGCGGCATCCTCGTTGGAGCAGGGCATCACCGAAAACGCGCCGGCCGGGAGGTCGGTCTCGGCGAGGATTCCCGCGATGATCAGCGCGCCGACCGGCGTCTTCGCAGCGGGCTTCAGCACGAACGGGCATCCGGCGGCGATGGCCGGCGCGACCTTGTGCGCGACCAGGTTCAGCGGGAAATTGAACGGCGTGATGAAGCTGCACACGCCCACCGGCACGCGCTTGACCATCCCGCGGTAGCCGCGCGTACGTTCGGAGATCTGCAGTTCGACCACCTGCCCGCCGATGCGCGTGGCCTCGCCGGCCGCGATGCGGAAGGTGTCGATCAGCCGTTCCACCTCGCCGCGCGCATCCTTGATCGGTTTGCCCGCCTCGATGCACAGACTGTTGGCCAGTTCGTCGCGGCGCTCTCCGAATCGCTGCACGCAGTGTTCCAGCACGTCGCGCCGGGCGTCGGGCGGGAACGCCGCCATCGCAGCCCTCGCGCCGTGGGCCAGGTCGATGGCTTCGCGCACCGCTTCGGCGTCGGCCATGGCCACGCGCGTCGCACGCTTGCCGCTGTACTTGTCGAGAACCTCAAGGTCGGTGTTGGCTGCGACCGGGCGGTTGGCGAGGTAGTAGGGATAGCTCTTTTTCAGCGTCGGCATGTCGGCCTGCTCTGGACCAGTCGTGGCTGGGATTGTCCGCGAAGGACGCGATGGGTCCGCGAAGGACGCGAAAGACGCGAAGAAAATCGAAAACCAGGAAAAACATAGGGATGGGTCTGCGGCCCGGTCGTAACCTGCCTGCAGCCGGTTCGTCGATGCGCCCTTGCCGGAAAAGCCTCTGCTGCCTGATTTTTTCGCTTCTTTTTGCGCCTTTCGCGTCCTTCGCGGACCACTCAGCCATCATCCCGCGCATCGACCACACGCAATGGCAGGCGGCCGTCGGTCAGGATCGCATCGACCCGGTCGCCCGGCACCGCATCCAGCACGCTGCGCACGATCCGCCCGTTAGGGTGTTGCACGATCGCGTAGCCGCGCGCGACCGTGGCCAGGGGGCTGACCGCTTCCAGCGAACGCGCCAGGCCGCGCAACTGCACGGCCTGCTGGCCGAGGCGCCGGGCGATGGCCGATTGCGGGCGGGTCGAGAGCGCCGCCATGCGCTCGCGCAGGCGGGCGATCCGCCGCTGCGGATGCGCGGCGCGCAACACCGCATCGGAATGGCGCAGGCG
>JALYOG010000075.1 GCA_030856985.1 Pseudomonadota bacterium
TCCCGGCGCGTGCGTTTGCGCTGCCCCAAGCCCTCGCCATCACCGAACGTCAGCTGCATCCGTCGTCATCCCCATCAGGTCGCGCTATTGTCGCTCGGAAAGGCGAGTTGTTCAGAGGTTCCTTAGCGGCCCCCGAAGTGCGCCTTTGCCCGCGCCAGTGCGGTCCGCCCGACGGTCTGTCCGAGCACGCGCGCCGGCAGATCATCGTAGACGGGATGTATGCCGCCGTACCGGCGCGAGAGGCCGGCCTCGTCGGCGGCGTCGGCATAGGTGGCCCACTGCAGGCGCACCGGGCGGCTGGGACCGTACTCGAAGCCGAGCGCGAAGCCGTCGCCGGCCGCGACGCGGTGTTCCCCCAGGCCCCCAGGGAAGTACCGGTTGCCGGTGAAGCCGGCCAGGACTTCCGCCGAAGCGCGACTGAAGGTGCTGTGGCCCGAAAGATAGCCGGGGAAAGGTGGCGTCACGAAACCCCGCTGCTGGTAGGGCAGCCAGTTGACCCCGAGAATCCAGCCCACGCCTCCGGTTCCTTTCGCCGAATCAGCAGGATGGCCGCGCCAGGCGTAAATCGAGACGCTGCCAACGTGCGCCGCCAGATGCGCATGGCGTTGACCGGGCGCTGCCGACGCGGTTGTGACCAGTTCTACCAGGCCTGGCTCCAAGGGAAGTCCCAGGGCGTGGTAGGACGGCAGCGACGGATCGGATGACTGGCCGAAGCCGGCCATGCCCCGGATGAGGGTGATCGGTCGCGAGTTGTCGTAAACCGCCTTGCTCTGCCAGGCCGCGATCGCCGAGTCGTGCACCGCACCGTTGAGTGCCAGGTACAGCTTCACGTCCCACTGCAACCGGTCCACCACCGGTCCGCTGCCGCCGATCCTGCGCTGCAGGAGCGGGTGATCGGAAACGGTGTTGGCGATCTCGTTCCAGTGCCCGGGTGGGGTAGACGAAAGTGGGCCGTCGGCCCAGAACTCGGACAGGACCCGGCCCCAGTCGCCGCGCAGCACCAGGTTCGCAGGGTAGGGCTTGCCGGTAGCAGGGTTGAGCCGGTGGCCTGCACCGCCATCTTTGCCGACCGGCGCATTGCCTTGCTTCGACGGGGAAATGTCGATCTCGACGCCGTCGCTGGGATCCAGGGTTGCGCTATCGCGTACCAGCGCCAGTACCGCGGCCTTGACTTCCAGGTCGCCTGACCCGCCCAGCATCGGCGGCGGGCCGGGGTCGAGGTAGCCTTGCCCCGGCGCCGGCCGCACCAACGCAAACGGCGCGACATTGCGCCAGTGTGGGGTGAGGAAGCGTTGTTGTGCGGTGGCACCGGGCGTCAGCAGCGGCTGCCAGCGGTTGATGTCCGCAAAGTTTCCCGCACCCGAAAGGGACACCGTCATCGACAGATTGAACGGCCGATAGCCGGTGGTGTCGACGTAGTTCGCGTTCTCATTCGCGCCGTCGGCGAGGCCGTGGGAGATCACGCTCATCGCCACTCGGTTGCCCACCGCCGCCGCGGATTGGCCTTGGGTGTTGTGGTTTTCCGGGCGATAGCCGAGCGCGCGCATGGTGTCATCGAACGCCTGCAGAGCGGTCGCCGCGTTCGGCGAGTCGGCGAAGCGATGGCTCAGCAGCCAGTACGCCGCATGGCTGATTGCCTCGCGCCTGGCCGCCTCGACATTGCCGGCGCGGGGCATCTTCTCGTGGTGGAGCACACCGCTGGCGCGTGGGTCGTACACGGCCCAGGCGTCATACATCGCCGCCGACAGATGGAACAGGTTGCGCGCATGTACGGTCGGCCGCGGCGTATCGCGACGGATCGCCGCGAGCAGTTGCTCGTTCCAGATATGCGCCACCGATTGCTGCGTCGCGTCGGGGCGGCGGCCGACGGCGCGCATGCCGGTCGAGGGCGGCAGCATGACTCCGCGGTTCCCCGATACGGACGGTGCCGGCGCGGAGGGAGCGGCCGCAGCCGCCACCAGCGCGGGCCCGGTCTGGGCGTGGGCGCCCAGGGAAGCGGCGGCAAGCAGGCAGGCAGCCGTCAGCGCACGCAGCGCCGACGAAGGAGCGTTCTTCATTGAATTTCTCCTGTGTGTAGAGTGACCGCCAAGCCGGACCATTCAGGTTGCACTCTGCAGAAATGGCCTGGAAACTTCCCCAAGTTTGGCGTGGCTTCATTAACATGAAGCCATCGTGAAACTAGATAAAGACATTGGAGCTGTCAAGCCATTTTTATGACGTACGTCTATTGACATCTTTTCCGTTTTGGATTAGCTCAGCGCGACTGGGCGGAAACCGGGGCGCAAAATCTGCCCAAAAATGGGGTGAGGTTTGGACGGAGGCAGTTAAACGACCTTCGCTTTCGGTCGGCCGCCGTGCCGGTAGGCAGCAGGCTGGTTCAGGGTTTTCTCCACCATTGCCTGGAACCTGAGGTCTAGCGCCTGATGTCGTCCAGCTCCTGAGCGCCTATGCCGGCAGCGAGCCATGTCGGTAGGCCTGCGCTCTGGCCTCCATCGTCGAACCGAGTGCCAGGTACAGCGGATGCGGAGTGATCAGTGGGTCGCGTGCGATCCCCAGTGCGTGTGCACGCTGGACCAGCGGTAGTCTTCCGGTCGCTGGGCCATGGCAGCGCGCACCGGGTTGAGTTCGATGTAGCGGCAGACCGTGAGCAGGTAGCGGTCCGAGTCCACCAGGCAGGAGTTGAACCGTCCCTGCCACAAGGTGCCGCTACGCCGATGGCGGGCGTTGAACGCCTGCACGTAACACTGTCCGCTGACCCGCATCGCAGATGCCAGGGAGTCGGCGGTCTCGGGTGTAAGGAGCAGGTGCACGTGGTTGTCCATCAGCACGAAGGCGTGGATGGCCACTTGGTGTTCGCTGCATGCCAGACGAAGGAGCCGGCGATAGTCGTGCCGGTCTTCGTCGTCGAGGAATATCGCAGCGCGATTGACGCCGCGCTGGGTTACATGCAGCGGTCGCCCTGGGAGGACGAGGTGGGCACGACGAGGCACTGCGGGCTCCTGTGGAGAGCCTCGACTATGCGTGCATGGCAGCCCGCTGGCGATAGGCGATCCGTCAGCCGGGCGGTAGGAATTGTCTGATTAACTGCCTCCGTCCCCGATCTTCTCCTCCTTTTTCGCCATGCTGGCCTCCGACTCCGTGTCCAGATGGCGCGGAAGCTCGATCGTGAAAACACAACCGCTTCCAGCGATGTTCCTGACCCTCAGGGATCCACCGTGGGCCTCAATGCTCGCGCGGGCAATGGACAATCCCAGGCCGGCACCGGTTCTATCGGTTGCCGTCTGTACGAATGGCTTGAACATCGCATCCGCATCGCCGTCCGCCAGCCCGCCGCAACTGTCTTCCACCTCGATGAGGATGCGGCCTGCCGCCGCAAAGGCACTCAGGGTCACCTCGCCGTTTGCATGGCTGAACTTGAACGCATTCTGCAGCAGGTTGCCCAGCGCGGCGGACAACAGATTGCGGTCGCCCGATATCGCAAGTTTGGGATCGACCGTCGCCACGATCAGGACACGTCCTTTGACCTCGGCTTCCAGAGAGGCAGACAGTCTGGTCTCGGCGATGAAGTCCGCAAGGGAAAAAACACTTGGATCCACGGTCAGTCCCGCTGCGATCTGGGCTTCTGCCAACGAGCGATCAATCAGCATGCGCATCTGCACGAGGCTGCGGTCCAGAACTGCCCCGGTCGAACCGGAGACGCCCACGTTGCCCCGCTTGATGACTTCCAGCGCCAGGGTTGCGGTGGACAGACTGTTGCGCAGTTCGTGGGCGAACGAACCAAGCCGCTGGTTCAAGGTGATGTTCTGTTCGTCCGCGTGCACTTGATCGCGAAGGTACCCGAACTCGCTGACGGCGGTGGCGATGGCGTTGTCCAGGCAGCGGTTGAGGGTCCTGAACCCGTCGACCTCGATCGGCGCGGAGCGCTCGAAGGCCAGGTCCGTGATGGCCTGGCAAAGATCGCCGTAGTCGTGAACAACCTCCTGTGACGTGAAACCGTGCTGCTGAAGCTCCCGGCCATGCCGGGATGCGGTTTCGGCAATTTCCGATGGAGCGGGCACACCACCGGCCGGACCCGACAGCTTGCGACTGGTATCCGCCTCGTCGCGGCCCTCGGCCCGCAGCGTATCGATCACCTGGTCAAGGAATATGGAAATTCCAAAGCTCAGCTCACGCTCGAACACGCCCGGAATATTGCGCCCCGCAACCTTGGCGCGGCACCGTGCAATCAGCTCATCTCTATGCGTTTCGAGGAATTCATGCAGCATTGCAGCGATACTACGGGCATTTGCGTTTTGCCCACGTGAGTAAAAAGCGGACCGCGGCCCGTAAGGTCTTGCCTGCAAGAGCACGTCGACCCGTCGACCGTATCTGGAGGGAGGTACCACAAATCACCAGATACTCTGATCCCGTCCGCCTGCAGATCACATAGGCGTCAGTGCGGCCGTCGGGTATTCGAGCTTCCAAGTCGACAGTCCGAAGCATCACACGTGGGGTTGGTAGCCACGTTCCGGATGCGCGATCAGCGCGCCGGCCGGATCAGAAAGGCGGAGCGCGCATCTCGATGGTGATTTCGAGCTCGTCCGGGAGAGTGATTCGCGCTGCCTCGAAGGATGGGCGGCCGAAGCCACCGTAATTTCCGGAAAAGCCGTAAGGCTCCCGCGGTACGGTGCCGAGGAAGCGATCCATGCGCCCATCGGCGTTGATGTCCTGGTACAGCGCAACGGCGTAGTCGCCCGGCGGCAGGCCGGCGAACTCGACAACCTGTTCGGTGCCCAGTACCGGAGCCACCTGGCCGCGGACCATGCCGTGGTCGTCCAGCCAGTGGTCCACGCCGTTGTACAGCGCCACGCGCAGGGCACCTTCGCAGCAGTCGAGGCCGCGAATGTTCAGGACCAGCGCATGCTCGCCCTCCGCGGGTTCGGGCGGCTGGACCGGTGCGCTGGCACAGCCGCCAAGGACCAGCATCAGCATCAGTGCGGAATGTCTTGCATGCATGGGAACGGCCCCGGCTCAGATGTTCGTGGACTTCGGTTGCGCCCGATGGATCGATCGTCCGGGCAGCAGACGAAACATTGCAGGGGCCCCCTGGCGGTACTGCCAGACCCGGTTCGCCGCGAGTACGACGATGGAGATCGGCAGCAACCAGCCGAAGAACGCGCTGAATGCCCCCAGGCTGGGAATGCCCAGCAACAGGATCAAGCTGGGTGCGCAGCAGGCGCCGCCGGCGAACAGGGCCGGTGCGGCGCCGAGCAATCCCTTGTTGCCCCCGACGCGGCACTGGGCAGGGTTCGCCCGCATGTAAAGAACACCGTGAAGATTGGCTGCCAGCAAGCCGCCCAGCAACAGCGCCAACAGCAGATTGAGGGGGCTGACCAGCCAGACCAGCCAGCCCAGTTCGACCACGCCAATGGCTTCGAACATCAGCGTCGCGCGGGAACTGAAGATCCGCTGCAGGGACACTTCGGAGACGTAGCCTCCCCAATGGGGCGGGCCGCCGAAGCTCACATCGCCGATGGCATACAGGTAGAACAGCCCGTATCCCACGCCCGCCAGCAGTGGCAGCCACAACAGCCTCGTTGAACGCGGTTCGGTCATGTCTTGCCGATGACGACGGTACCGGGATAGAACGCGTACCAGGCAAACCACATGGCCTCGAACGCATTGACCGGCTGCAGGCCGGCAAGTGCCTTGCCGACCGGCCCCTTGGCCGAGAAGGTCAGGCCCGCCAGATCCTTGTCACTCGGCAGGCCACCGCGGGCGGCGCGGTAGACCCATCCGGTGCCCAGGCCTGGGTCGTGGACGATCAGGAAGTCGGCATTCTTGCCTGCATGGCGAAGATGACCGGCCTTGGCCAGTGCCGCCGGATCGATCGCCACGGCTTCGTTGGCGGTGCGAAAGCCGAGAATCTCGTGTTTCTGCGGGAATCGGCGGTTCTTGGCGAGTACCGGGAACAGCGTGCCGCCGCCGGCATAGTAGCCGGACAGGGGGGTGTAGCTCCCGTAGGCGTCGCGCCGGTAATTGCGCGCGAAACCGGTCTGCCGACTCAACACCTTCGTTTCGGGATGGCGTTTCTTCCAGCTCGCCCAGTCGGTCCAGACCACCCGGACTTCCTTCAGGCCCTGTCCCTTTTGCGGGCCGTGAATGCCGGCAGCCAGGATCTGCGGCCAATAGGTATCGGTGGCCCGGTTGAACATGATCAGATTGCTGTTGACGAGGCGCCCCGATACGCCAAGTGTGTCCTTGCCGCGCTCGAAACCGAGCGCGGAGCCGGTCAGCGGACAGTAGGTGATGGCGATGGGATCACCGGCAACGGTGTCGTTGACGATTTCATGCCAGACCAGCAGGCTCTGCGGATACGCGCGCGCCTCGCCATTGCGATACAGGCCGATGACGCGGCTGCCGGCTTCGAGCCACCGATTGGCCTGATCGGCAGTTTCAAAGCGCGGCTTGTCGATCGAGGGAATGCCGTCCCTGGGTGGGCCGCCGGAACGGCTCTGGTCCCAATACTTCTGCAGGGGCTCGCGAACGGTGGGAGGCTCGCCGGTCGGAATGGCGGCGGCCATGACCGGGCCGGCAACGGCAAGTCCCAACGCAAGAAGAGCCAGCGTGCGTCGCAGATTCATGAGCATGGAAGGAGGTCTCCGGGATGACGGGGATACGTCAGTACAGAGTGCGCAACTGTGGCTTTGGATTCGCACCGACGCCACTGGTCGATCCGCAAAGGGGTAAGACAGCCTATGTCACTCGTGTGAAAGTGCGGCAACAAAGCGGCCAGGTTGCGCCTGGCTCCGTGCTGCCCATCACAGCGCGCCGCGGTGTCGGGAACGTCCGACGTGCCGGGCAGGATTGCGCTTAACTGCCTCCGCTCCGTTTTCGGCGGCCGTCCCGTTTTCGGCGTGAGGGCCCATGGTATGTTCTTGCTGCCGCGTCCGTGATGCGGCGCTTCGCGGCCTCGTTCCGCGGAAATCAAACGCCACGGAATTGGCCGCGGGGACAGACCCGACTATCAAGGAGAGATGCCATGAAGCGCGTACTTCGGACTGCCGTCGTCGTCAAACTTTCGGCTCTGCTGCTGGCACTGGCCACGCCCGGCATTGCCGTCGCTGCCACCGATGCCTACATAGACTGTTCGACGCAGAGCAATGCCTGTTTCGCGGATGCGTTCAGCGACTCGGGTCCAGTCACCTTCATGTACCAGTTCGACTACAGCGGTATCGATGCGGTCTTCCCCTCGGACTGCACCAATCAGTACGTCTGCTCGTTCTACTGCCCAAGGTACCCCGGGCCGCTGCAAGCAAGGCTTCTGGTGTACGACGCGAACTGGCAACTGCTGGCCACGACCGAGTGGGTGTCGGGTATGTGCACCCAGCAGGACATGGTTCTGGAGTAAAGCCATAGCAGCATCCGCATCAAGCGGAATCGCCGGCATACCGGCGGTTCCGTGGAGCTACCGCACGCTGACGGGGCGGCCGAACACCGGCATCGGCGGTTCGTCCTACGGCGGTGTCGCCAGTCTTTACGCGCTGCTCGCCAGGCCCAACACGTTCGGCTATGGCCTGATCGAAAGCCCGGTGCTCGCAATCGGCATGGGCCAACTGTGCGCGATACCAGTCCGCTCGTCGCCCTTCCCGAGAA
Organism: Pseudomonadota bacterium; assembly: GCA_030856985.1. Taxonomy (GTDB): domain Bacteria; phylum Pseudomonadota; class Gammaproteobacteria; order Xanthomonadales; family Xanthomonadaceae; genus Lysobacter_K. The sequence continues at coordinate 7,636 of JALYOG010000075.1, forward strand.
GGTCTTCATGGCCTTCGGCGGCCAGGAAACGGGCGATCCTGCCATGAGCAAGCGATTGATCGACCTGGTCCGCCAGGTCGAAACGAATTTCCAGGCCGCAGGCTACGACGAAACGAATTTCCGCGTGGTGGTGGAACCCGACGCCACGCACACCGAGGCGGCCTGGGAAAAGCGGTTGCCCGGCGCGCTGACTTTCCTGTTCGGTGAATGGAAGCCAGAGCCAGCGCGTTGACGATCGGCGTTCGATAAACAGGCTCGAAAAACAACAAAGGCGACGAGCGTGATCAAGTCCTCACCATGCTGACGCGTAAACCACGTCGGCCTCACCACCCATGGAACCGCGGCCACGTCTTGACCTCGCCCCCCGGCAAGATCGCCTGATACTCGGGGAATTGCGCCGCCGTGGCGCAGGCGTGGTTTGGAAGAATGCGCAGGCGCGTGCCGACGGGGAAGCGTTCGGCGATGCCTTGGTCGATGCGATCGACGTGGCAGAGGATGCCATGCTCTTGGTTGGCGCTGTCCACGATGTAGCCCGCGATGGGCGCTCCGTCGTGCGTGCACACCTGGCCGTAGCCGAAGTCGTGCCTCTGCGCCTGCGTGCCGCGGTCGCGGCTCATGGCCATCCATCCGGCGTCGACGATGACCCAGCCCTTTTCCTGCTGATGGCCGATGACCGTGGTGAGCACCGACAGCGCGATGTCGTCCATCGCGCAGACGCCCACGTTGCGCATGACCAGGTCGAAGAACACGTAGACGCCCGCGCGCACTTCGGTCACGCCGTCGAGCGCCTGCGCCGACAACGCGGTCGGCGTCGAGCCCACGCTCACGACGGGGCAGGGCAGGCCTGCCTGGCGCAGGCGTTCGGCGGCCAGTACGGTGTTCTGCCGCTCCTGCTCGGCAGCCGCCTGCAGCGCCTCGGGCGTGTCGTGGGCGTAGCTCGATCCTGCGTGCGCCATCACTCCACCCAGGCGCGCGCCACCCTCGTGCAGCGCGCGCCCGACTTCGAGCAGCGCGTCCGCTTCGGGCGGGATGCCGGACCGGTGCCCGTCCGCGTCGATCTCGATCCAGACCTCGAACACCTCGCCATGCGTCTTGCCGAAGTGCGCGATCGCCTCCGCGCCCGCGACGCTGTCGATGACCAGCTTCAGGTCGCAGCCCTTGCGCCGCAGCGCGAGCGCCCTGTGCAACCGCGTCGGCGCGATGCACACCGCGTAGAGGACGTCCTCGATGCCGGAGTCGAAGAACGCCTCGGCTTCCTTCAGCGTGGACACGGTGATGCCCCGCGCGCCGGCGTCGAGCTGGGCCCGGACCACCGGCAGGCACTTGCTGGTCTTGACGTGCGGCCGGAACTTCACGCCGAGCGCGTCCATGCGCGCCTGCATGCGCTCGATGTTGGCCTGCATGCGGCGAACATCGACCAGCGCGGCGGGAGTGTCGAGGTCGGTGATACGGGTCATGGGGTCAGACTTGTGCTTCGGCGGGGTCACTCTAGCGGCGCGCGGGAATCAAAGGCAATCGACCAAGGGACGGAGGTCCTCCGTGCCTTTTGGTGTTTTGCTGATGCTGCAGCGGCCTCGATTGGCTTGAACGCCCGCGCCCACGGTGCAACCATCCCGGTGCCCGTTCGAGATGACGATGCACTATGACCGGCCGCGATCCCGGGTTGCCTTCCGTGTCCCTGCAGGAGCTCGTCCTGCTCGCCGCCGGCGAGCTGCGCGTCGTGCTCGCGCCCGCCGCGGGGGGCTCCATTGCCAGCTTCACGCGCCAATGGCAGGAGGGTCCCCGTCGGCGCGAGCTGCACTGGATGCGTCCGGCTACTGTGGCGGGGCTTGTCGCGGGCAACCCGTTGGAGATGGCGAGCTTTCCGCTGGTGCCGTTCTGCAACCGCATCAGGGGCGGCCGCGCCGGGTTCGAGGGCCGCGCGATCCGCCTTGCGCCAAACCATCCGGGGGAGGATGCGCCGCATCCGCTCCACGGCCTCGGCTGGCTCCGCCCCTGGCAGGTGTGCTCCGCTTCCCCGACGCACGCCGAGCTCGCGCTGGTGGTGGAAGCCAGCGACGCCTGGCCGTGGCGTTTCTCGTGCACGCAACGATTCCGCCTGGACGCGTCGGCGCTGGCGGTGCAGATGGCGATCACCAACGAGGACAGTGCCGCGATGCCCGCCGGCATCGGCCATCATCCCTATTTTCCGCATCATGCCGGGACGGTGCTCACCAGCCCGGCCGAGGTCATGTGGGTGACCGATGCCGAGGTGATGCCGGTGCGGCTCGAATCCGGCGGTCCCGTGCAGCGGCTGCGCGAAGGGGTGCTGCTGTCGGAGCTGGACCTGGACAACAACTTCACGGGCTGGGAGCGGGTCACGCGCATCGCCTGGCCCGCAGATGTTCGTGGGCCCGCGCACGGGCTCACGATGCGCGCCGAGGCGCCGCTGGACTATTTCGTCGTCTACTGCCCGAGCGGCCACGACCACTTCTGCGCCGAGCCCGTAAGCCAGTGCACGGACTGGCTGAACCTGCTGCCGAAGTACGGTGCCGGTCCCCTCGGTGGCGCGCGGCTGCGGCCGGGCGAAACGCTCACGGCGCGCTTCGAGCTGGAGCCGGAGTGGACATGAGGCAGGAAAAGGGCGAATCGGGACGGAGGTAATCAAGCGCCCGTCATTGCCCGTCGTGCCCTTTTGCAGTCAGACGCCTTTGTTGCTGCCGGATCGGAGAACATCCGGCCCGCTTGTCGAAACCCTTCGTTGCCGTTTATCGCAACCGCGCAGCGAGCTTCGTCAGCACCGCCGACAGCGCCGCCTGGCGCTCGGCGGTGCGTCCTTCGGCGTCGGTGGCGCTGCTCACGGAACTCGATAGGGCGTCCAAGCGGCGGGCCAGTGCGGCCTTGTCCGAGGTCGGCGGCGCCTGACCCAGCGCGGCGTCGGTAGCGTCCAGGGCCGCCCGCAGCTCGGACTCCAGCCCGGCCCGAAGCGTGCCGCTGCGCGAAAGCTGGTCGACATAAGCCACGGCGACGACCGGCGCGTCGGGCCACGTCATCGCGAATTGCTGCTGCGGGTTGAATACCGCGTCGTCGATGGCAAGCGCGGCCGCGGAAATTTCATTGGTCGTGATGAACTCGCTCGGCTCCAGCGCCAGCACGTCCAGTCCGCGGATCATCTCCGTGCCGTAGATACGCCCGTCGTAGTAGTACGCCGACCAGAAGCCGCCGGTGACCAGTTTCTCGGGGCTGACCGGGCCGCGATCGAAGAACGCGATCTCGAACGGCTTGGTCGAATCGGTGAAATCGATCACCGACAGCCCGCCCTGGTACCAGGCCTGGACGAACAGGTCGCGGCCCGGAACCGGCAAGACCGAACCGTTGTGCGCGACGCAGTTCTCGGTCACCGTTTGCGGCGCCGGGAGCTTGAAGTAGCTGCGGAATACCAGCTTGCCGTCGACGATGTCGTAGATGGCGTCCGCACCGAAGTTGAGCGGATCCGATGCCCGGCAGCGCGGCCGCGAACCGCCGCCCCACTCGTCGGTGAAGATCACCTTGGTGCCGTCGTTGTTGAACGTCGCCGAATGCCAATACGCAAATCCGGGATCGGTGACCGCGTGGATGCGCCGGGGCTTCAGCGGATCGGCGATGTCGAACAGGATGCCGTTGCCCGAGCACGCCCCGGCGGCGATGTTGTTCTCCGGGAACACCGTGATGTCGTGGCAGTGGTCGGTCTCGTTGGTGTCCTGCGTCATGTCCCCGTGGTCGCCGCCGCGCCACAGGCCGGCCAGCGTGCCGGTCTTGTCGTCGGCGAACACCGCCGGGCTGTCGACGATACGGGCCCTGGAAGGATCGGCGAGCGGAATCTCGATGACGTCGATGCGGAACAGCGCCGTGCGTTCGTCGCCGGGCAGCTCGTCGACGCAGCGCTCCAGTTCCTCCTGCTTCCGCACCGAACTGGTCCCCGAGTTGTAGACGACGATGCGATCGGCGTTGCTGGACACCACCGAGTGCGTGTGCGAGCCGCGGCAGGTCTGTACGGCTGCGACCTGCTTCGGCCGGGCCAGGTCGCTGATGTCGAACACGCGCAGGCCGCGGAACCGATCTGCCGACACGTCCTCGATGACCCCCTGCAGGCCGCAGTCCACCCGGCCGCGGGTTTCCTGTGCCGACATCAGCAGCAGATCGCCGACGATGGACACGTCGCCCTGGCCGCCCGGACAGACGACCGAGCTGACCAGCGCCGGCACGCCATCGGCTCCCAGGCGGTAGGCGTTGAAGCCGTGATAGTTGCCGACCACCAGCACGTCGCCCGAAAACGCCATGTCGGTGTTGGAAAAGCCCAGTAGTCCGCCTCGCGCCTTGCCGGTGGATTCACCCTTGAAGCGTTTGAACGCCTGGCTGCGCTGTTGCTCCGCGAGCGCTTCTCCGTCCTTCTTCTTGTCGTCGGCCGGCTCAAGCGGAAGACCGGCCGGATTATCGGGGTCGAAGAAGCCCGCCGGCTTCGGCAGCGAAGCCAGCAGCCGCAGGTTGGCGATGGCCTCGCCGGCATCGCGGACGCCGGCAGCCAGGCCGGCTCGCGGATCGCTGCTGACCGTGGCCAGCAGCGCGGTCATGCGTTCTATCTCCGCGGCCTGGTCGTTGCTGACGTCGTTGACGAACTCGAGCAGGGCCGGATCGTGGGCCGAACCGGACTGCTCCAGCAGCTCCTCGACCATCTTCAGCGCACCGGCGTGGTGAACGATCATCAACTGCAGGAACTGCCGTTCGAAGTCCGTGCCTTCGGCCTTGGCGAGCGCCGCCATCGCCTCCGCCGACACCATGCCGGCCATCTTGTGCGAGGTGTGCATGGCCGAGTGCGCCTTCGGATCCGGCACGTTTTCACCGCGCGCGGCTAGCCACTGCTGCATGAAGCCGATCTCGTCGCGCTGCGAGGCCTCGATGCGCCCGGCCGCTTCGATCAGCGCCGGAGAGTTGGTGCGCCCGGCGACCAGCGCCGCCAGCTCCAGCGCCTGCTGATGGTGGGGAATCATGTCCTGCATGAAGCGCACGTCGGCTGCCGAATAGCGCGACGCGGCGATCTGCACCGCCTCGTCGGCTGAAAGCTCGCGCGAATCCTTGCCCGGCGCGCCGGGGTTGACGATGCTCACTTGAGCCAGGGCCGGCGCCAACGGCGTGGCCAGCAGGGCGGCGAGAAGACAGGACGGAAGCGCGCGCCAAGCTCGTGCGTCGGGCGATGCGGCGGGCAGAATCAGCAGTCGGGTCATCAGTGGAATCCTTGGCCGGATTGGTGAAACGGCACATCCCGCGCCGCGGCTTGCTAACTTAGCAGAACCCAAACGCGGATCAGGTTCGATTTGCGGCTGGTCGTCACCGCCCCGCGGTACTCCCTGCTGAACCTGGACATGAACATGAAGCCTTCCATCCCTTCGCCGCGATGATTTGCGTCTGCCTTGCGGGGTGCGTGCATGCCTCGCCAGACCTGGGACGAGCGTCGGATGTATCCCTCGCCGGTGCGAGGAGCGACGCGGCTTTCTGCGGAGGATCTGGCGCTCATCGCTGACCGAAAGCGCATTGCCGAAGAAACCGCGGGCGTACAAGCGGCCATGTTCTCCCATCCATTTTCCGGACTTTTTTCCGGCTAGTCGCCCAATGCGGCGCGCCGGTCAGTGCTTGCGCCGGAACCAACTGCGAAGCCGCGCGAGCAGCAGTTCCGCATCCGTCAGCGCGGCGCGTTCGGCACGCACCCTGACGGCTTCACCGGGCCTGTCGGTGGAGATGTCGTCCACGCCAAGGTCCATGTAGCGGGCCATGCGCGCCGGATCGTTGACCGTCCACACCTGCAGCCGATAGCCGTGGCGCCGCGCGTCCGCCACTGCCGCGCTGTCTAGCCGGAGGTGGTTCAGGCCGAGCATGTCGAAGTCGGTCCGCCGCGCCATGCCCGGCAGCGCCTCGTTCGCGAACAGGACCAGCCGCGCCTGCGGGACCGCGGCGCGCGCGGCGCGCACCAGCTCGGGCGACAGTGAGCCGAGCATGACGGTCTCCAGGTAGCCGCCGCGCTGGACCTCTTGCAGCGTCGCCATGAGCAATGCGTCTGCGTTGTGCGGGTCGGGCTTCAGCTCGACCAGCGCCAGCGCGCGGCGGTCGATGAAGGCGAGCGCCTCGGCGAGGGTTGCGATGCGCTCGCCCGAAAACGCCGGATCGAACCAACTGCCCACGTCGAACTCGCGCATTATCGACAGCGGCGTCTGCGCCACCGGCCGCGGATCGCCCGCCACGCGCAGGAAGTCGCTGTCGTGAAAGACCACCACGACGCCGTCGGCGCTCAGTCGGACGTCGAACTCGATCGCGTCCGCCCCGGCGTCGATCGCCGCCTGGAATGCGGCGAGCGTATTTTCAGGAGCTTGCGCGGATGCGCCGCGGTGGGCGGTGACCGTGACCTCGCGGCGCAGGTTCATGCCGCTCACGGCCAGCATCCCCTGTGCCAGCGCCACGCCCAGGAACGCCGCCTCGGCTCCCCATACGAAACGTCCCGGATGGGCCGGGGTCAGGTCGACCCTGCGGGCGCTGCGGGCTCCGCCGAGGCGGTGGAAAACAGCCCCGACCAGCAGCGCATTCAGGGTGGCGCCGACGAACAGGGCGCCCAGCACGGTGGCCGCATAGAACGTGAGATAGCCCGCCATGCCGGCGTTGAGCAGCAGGCGATGCGGCGGCAGGCCGTCCAGCAACGGCGTGGCGGCGCGGGCGTAGAGCTCGTTGACGATCAGCGGCAGGAAAGCCACGATCAGCGCGACGCCCACTACCAGTACCGCAAGGCGCAGGTGCTTGCCGCGGGTGAGTTCACGGCTGCGGGCGAGCGCGCGCCACGGCGGCAGACCTTCCAGCACCAGCGCGGGCGTGGCCAGCAACCAGCGGAAGTACAACGTCGCGTGCAGGAACAAGCCCCCCACCAGCACCGGCAGGAACCCGCCGAGAAACCACCACAGCGACGCCGGGCGTGCGATCACCACGTAGTAGGGGTCGTAGTCACCAAGCACAATCCCATAGAGCACGGCGCCGAACGCCAGCCAGGGCAGTGCCAGCAGCGCATGTACGAAGACCTGCCAACCGGCCAGTGCGGCCAGGGGCCCGGCGCGCCGCAACACCCCGAGCAGCGCCATCGCGGCCGTGCGGTAACGGCAGCCGTGGCTCGCCGAAACCAGCAGCATGCCGGCCTGCTGCAGCATGACCACGAACCACGACAGCGCGCCGGCCAGCATGAGCCAGGCGAGCGCCAGGAGGCCTCCGGGCAGGTCGGCGAGTTCGCCCGCGAGCGGCCGTTCCACCCAGTGCAGCAACGCGGCGAGCGACCACGTCGTCAGCGGTGCCGCCGCCACCGTCGCGAATGCGGTGAACAGCAGGTACCAGGCGAGCATGGGCCGCAGGTGGCGTCGCAGGTCCCGCCGCATGTCGTGGATGAGGATGCCGCGCAGCAGTCTACGGTCGTCCAGTACCGTTGGCAGTTCCACCGCGCTGCTATCGCATCCGAAGTTCGCACCGGCCATGTCATGCATCGCGGGAGTGTAGAGCGAGCGGCGTAAGGGGGCGCCTATGCCACGAAAACGGGGGCAGGGTCGCGCGCGTGCATGTGCACCTGGGTCTCCGGGCACCTCGCGTGTGAGCCTCCATCCCGGCCACCCGGCCCCGGGCTCGACGTTGCCGGTGCGGCCGCCTCCCGTTCGCTGCTGCCGGGGTCGATTAGCTGTCCTCGATCCGCGACCATATGCGCCAGGAACACGCTGGGTGGGCCGCGCTTGCAGGCAATGGGCGAGAAGACGCTCCACGGTTGGTCCGGTTGCGGGTGGTACGCAGGCCGGGAAAGTTCTCTGAACGCACCGCGTGCACCCTGAGAACAACATAAACCGGACTGCGTTTTCCAACCCACGGCACTTCGCCGAGCCGCCACGCTGCGGTACAACGCGCGGTCGGCCTGCACAATGGCCTTTGACCGCACTTCCGGAGAACCGCCTTGAACAAGACCCTGCTCTGCGTGGCGACCGCTGTCGCCCTGTCGATGGCTGCGCCGCTTGCCGCCCAGGACCACCGCCGCTGCCTGGACGACGCCTGCTACACGCACGCGCTGGTGGACGACGCCGCACCCGGTGGCGGGGCGGTGATCCCCGCCAAGCGCCTCGGCGACTGGGGAATCGACACCGCCGGCATGGATCCGAGCGTAAAGCCCGGCGAGGACTTTTTCGCCTACGTCAGTGGCAACTGGGCCAAGAGCACCCAGATCCCGTCGGACAAGTCGGTGTACGGCTCGTTCCTGGTGCTGCGCGACCTCTCGGAGGCGCGGCTGAGGACGCTGGTGGAGGGCTACCCGGCCGGGGATCCGGCTGCCGATGGCGACGCGGCGAAGATCGCGGCGTTGTACCGGGGGTTCATGGACGAAGCCGGCATCGAAGAAAAAGGCATCAAGCCGCTCCTGCCGCAGCTGGACGCCATCCGCGGCGCCGGCGACAAGGAGGCGATCGCCCGTTTGATGGGGCAGAGCATGGGCGGATTCGGCAGCACGTTCTTCGGCGCCGGGGTATCGGACGACCAGCGCAATCCAGACGTCTACGCGCTGTACCTGGGCCAGTCCGGCCTGGGGCTGGGCGACCGCGAAATGTACCTGGACCCGAAGTTCGCCCCTCAGCGCGAGCGCTACCAGGGCTACATCGCCCAGATGCTCGAAATGGGCGGCTGGCCGGAGCCGCAGGCCCGCGCCGCGGAGGTGATGGCGATGGAGACCCGCGTCGCCGAAGCGCACTGGACGCGCGCGCAAAGCCGCGACCGCGACAAGACCTACAACCCGGTCGAGATCGGCGACATGGCCGCCAAGGCACCGGGCTTCCCGTGGACCGCGTTCTTCGACGCGGCCGGCGTGGGTTCGGCCGAGCGCGTGATCGTGAGGCAGGACACGGCCGTCCCTAAAATGGCCCGCATCTTCGCCGATACCGACATGGACACCCTGAAGGCCTGGCAGGCGTTCCACACCATCGGCGACGCCGCACCGCTGCTGTCGAAGGCGTTCGTGGACGCCGAGTTCGAGTTCCGCTCCAAATTCCTTTCCGGCCAGCCCGAGCAGCGTCCGCGCTGGAAGCGTGGCGTGGCATTGGCGGAAGGGACGATGGGCGAGGCGGTGGGACGTGACTTCGTCGCGCTCTACTTTCCGCCCGACGCCAAGGCGAAGATGGACGATCTCGTCGCCAACGTGAAGGCCGCCATGGGCGCACGCTTGCAGCAGCTCGACTGGATGAGCCCTGCAACGAAGAAAGAGGCGATGGCCAAGCTGGAAGGATTCGGGCTGAAGATCGGCCACCCCGATGAGTGGCGCGACTACGGCGCCTTGCAGGTGGTCAGCGGCGATGTGTTCGGCAATGCCAAGCGCTCGCGCCAGTTCGAGTGGGACTACCGCCGCAACCGCCTTGGCGGCCCGGTGGACAAGGGCGAGTGGGGCATGACCCCGCAGACGGTCAACGCCTACTACAACTCGGTCAAGAACGAGATCGTGTTCCCGGCCGCGATCCTGCAGCCGCCGTTCTTCGATCCCGACGCCGACCCTGCGGTGAACTACGGCGCGATCGGCGGCGTGATCGGCCACGAGATCATCCACGGCTTCGACGACCAGGGACGCAAGTCCGACGGCAAGGGTGTCCTGCGCGACTGGTGGACAGCGCAGGACGCGGCCAAGTTCGATGCGCAGGCGGCGAAGCTTGGTGCGCAGTACGAGGACTACGAGTTTCCGCAGCAGCCGGACATGCGCATCAACGGCAAGGTGTCGATGGGAGAGAACATCGGAGACCTCGGCGGCCTGACGATCGCGCTGGAGGCCTACCGTCGCTCGCTCGACGGCAAGGAAGCGCCGGTGATCGACGGCTTCACAGGCGAGCAGCGCTTCTTCATGGGCTGGGCGCAGGTGTGGCGCACGCTGTGGCGCGACGACGCGCTGCGCCAGCAGCTGGTCAACGGCACCCACTCGCCGGGCCAGATCCGCGCCTACGCGCCGCTGCGCAACATGGACGCCTGGTACGAAGCATTCAACGTGACCGAAGCCGACCCGCTGTGGGTCGCGCCGGAGGATCGTGTGCGGATCTGGTAATGGCCATATGCGCGCGGTCGGCGACAGCCGCGCGCGTCGGATACGGGGGCGGAGCTGGACGGAGCCGGTCAAAGGCTCGGCGAGGACCTCGTGGCGGCTCGGGGAAACCGGCCTGCCGGTGCTCCTTGCCTCATTCCGCGCTCCCGGTCGGTGTACTCTCGGCCCGGGCAAAGGGAAAGGATCTCTGACCATGCGGATTCCGGCGTCGACATTCCAATCGCCGCAGATGTGCGCCGGCCGCGCGCCGGTGTCGTTCGGCGACGCGGCATGACGCAGGCAGTGGAAAGCCGGCCGGCGCTGGTTCGCGTCATTTCGCGTTGGCAGATCGTGGCGCTGTCGGTGAACGGCGTGATCGGCAGCGGCATCTACCTGCTGCCGGCCAGCGCTGCGCTGCTGCTCGGGCCGGCCAGCCTGTGGGCGGTCCTGCTGGCGGCGCTGGCGGTCGCGCTGATCGTCCTCTGCTTCGCCCAGGCGGGCAGCTATTTCGACCAGCCCGGCGGCGCCTACCTCTACGCGCGCGAGGCCTTTGGCGATTTTGCCGGTTTCCAGGTCGGCTGGATGACGTGGCTGACGCGCATCTCAGCGGCTGCGGCACTCAGCAACGGGCTGGCGATGGCGGTGGCGCAACTGTGGCCGGCGGCCGCATCGGGTTGGGCCAATGCGCTGGTGATCGTGCTCGGCCTGGGTCTGGTGACCGGCTTCAACCTGGTCGGTGTGCGTTCGGGTGCGCGGCTGTCGGTGGCGCTGGTGATCGCCAAGCTGCTGCCGCTGGCCTTCCTGATCGCGGTCGGTATGTTCTACATCGACTGGTCGCGGCTGGCGGTGGACACGTTGCCGGGGACTGCGGGGCTGACCGAGGCGGCGTTGCTGCTGCTGTTTGCCTATGCCGGATTCGAGAACTCCGCGGCGGCGGCGGGCGAGTTTCGCAACCCCCAACGCGATCTGCCGTTCGCGCTGCTCGCAACGATCGCGATCGTCACCCTGGTGTACTTCGCGATCCAGGCGGTGGTGCTCGGCACGCTGCCCAACCTGGCCACCTCGACCTCACCGCTGGCCGAGGCGGCCGGCCGATTTGCCGGACCCGGCGCCGTGCTGCTGCTGACGGTGGGGGCGGTGGTGTCGATCCTGGGCACCGTCAGCAATACCACGTTGTTCGGGCCGCGCTACCTGTATGCACTGTCGCAGGATGGTTACGGGCCGGCGGTGCTGGGCCGCGTGCATCCGCGCTGGCGTACGCCGGACCTGGCGATCCTGCTGCAGTTCGTGCTGTCGCTGGGGCTGGCCCTGAGCGGTTCGTTCGTCGAGCTGGCGCTGCTGTCGGTGCTGGCGAGGTTGTTCGCCTACGTGGGCACTGCGGCCGCGGTGCTGGTGCTGCGAAAGCGCTTTGCCGGAAGAGAAGGCGCATTCGAGCTGCCGTTCGGCCCGTTGATCCCGCTGCTGGCCATCGCCGTGTCGCTGACCCTGCTGACGGCTGCCAGCTGGCGCAACCTGGCCATGGCCGCGGTCGCGGTGCTGGTGGGTGCGGTGATATTCGCGATGCGGCGACGTACTAGGCGCGTGGAAGAAGAGTGAGGCAGGGCTCGCCGCCTGGTGGTGGTCGTGATCCTCATGCGATTGGCCGGCACGGCGCGGGAACAGACATTGCAGGCGCCACGGCGTCCCTGCCGTGGCGCCTTGCGTTTACCAGCGCACGCCCAGCACCACGCCATAGGTGCGCGGCCCCATGAAGGTGCCTTTGAAACTCGGCGCCCGCGGACCGATGACCAGCGTGCCGGTCGAGACCGACGAGAGCACGCTCTCGTCTTCGATGTTGTCGACGAAAGCCTCGGCGAACCAGCGGTCTTCCGGCCCGGTGTAGCGCAGGCGCAGGTCGGTCTTGGTGAACGAATCGCGCCGGTCTTCCGGGTTGTTCTGCACCCTGAGAAAGGCATCGGTCTCGTAGTGGAACTGGATGCGCGGCACCAGCATGCCGCCATTGTCGAACATGAAACTGTAGGGTTCCCAGCCGAGCGTGCCGGTGAACGTCGGCGCGTTGACCAGGCGGTTGCCGCTGAGGTCCTCGATGGTTCCAGTGAGGTCGTCCAGCACATTGGGGAAGTCTTCGAACCTGGCGCTCAGATAGCCCAGGGCGAAGTTGACCAGGCCGCCGTAATACGGAATCGCGTCGCCCTCGGCCTCCAGGCCCCAGACCTTCGAGCTGGCGGCGTTGCGGGTGATGTTTTCGATCACCCCGCCGGGCCCGGTTTCGATCTGCGCCAGCTGCAGGTCCTCGTAGTCGTAATGGAACGCCGACAGGTTCAGCCGCAGCCGGTGGTCGAGCAGGGTGGACTTGCTGCCGACCTCGAACGCCAGCACGGTTTCCGGATCGTAGATCGCCTGGCTGACGCCGCGATTGAAGCCACCGGACTTGTAGCCGGTGCTGGCGCTGGCGTAGAGCAGATGCGTCGGACTCAACGCGTAATCCAGCGCCGCGCGCCAGGTCACCTCGTCCCAGTCGGCTTCCTGATTCTGCATGATCACCTGTCGCGGCGGCGGCCCGGCGGCGTCGTGTCGGCGGATGACCTGGGCGCTGTCGGGTTTTTTTTTCTCGTCGCGGGTCCAGCGCAGCCCGCCGGTGAGGTTGAGCCGATCGCTCAGCGCCCAGGTGCCCTGGCCGAACAACGCCAGCGATTGGTTCTTCTGGCCGCGGTCGACGAAGTCGAAATCCAGCCGCGAAAACGCGCCGATGACGGTGGGAATCTGGATGTTGAACACGCTGTCGATGGTTTCGTCGAGATGGAACGCACCGAGGATCCAGTCGAATTTCTCGCCGCCGGGCGAGGTCAGGCGAAACTCATGGGTCCTGGCGACCGAGCGGAATTGCTCGCCCAGCGTGGAGTCGGACACGGCGGTGCCGTCGAGATCCTCGAACAGCTCGCGATCGGAGTCGCGCCAGGAGAACTGATAGGTGGCGGTGGCCCGGCCCAGGTCGTAGTTGGCTTCCAGGCGCACCGAGTCGTCGGAGATGTCGCGGAAACCCTGCGTGTCCAGCGGAAAGCGTTCGCGGTCGGTGATCGCGACCTGCGGATTGGGATTGCCCGGAAACGGCAGGAAAGCCTGGACGCCGCCGACGCCCTTGCGCTCGTGGGTTTCCAGCGTGAGCAGCAAGTCGAGCCGGTCGGACGCGGTAAAACCCAAGTGCGCGCGCGCGGCAAGGCTGTCGGCGTTGTCGCCGTTGGCGCTCACCAGCGGCCCGTTGTCGCGGAAGCCGTCGCGGTCCTCGGTGAGGAACGCCACGCGCAGGGCCAGCTTCTGGTCGATCAGCGGCAGGTTCAACGCTCCGGTGGTGCGAAACAGATCGTGGCTGCCAATGGTGCCGTGGACGTAGCCTTCCAACTCGTTTCCCGGCCGGCGCGACACCAGATTGACCGCGCCGGAGGTGCTGTTGCGGCCGTACAGGGTGCCCTGCGGACCGCGCAGCACTTCGACCCGGTCGAGGTCGTAGAAGTAGGCGCCCGCACCGGACAGCCGGGTGACATACGCGCCATCGACGTGGAAGGCGGTGGTCGGATCGGCTTCGTTGCGGATGTCGGTGCCGGAGACGCCGCGGATGGTGATGAACACCGAATCGCGCTGGGTTTCGCTGGAGACATTGACATTGGGCGCCAGCGATCCGAGCGCCGAGGTGTCGGTCGCGCCGCGCCGCGACAGTTCGTCGCCGCTGATCGCACTCACCGACAGCGGTACCTTGTCCAGGTCTTCCTCGCGCTTCTGCGCGCTGACGGTGATGCTCTCCAGCTCGGTGACCCGGGCGTCTGCGGGCGGTTCGGTATCGGCGGCCTCCTGCGCGGCGGCGCCCGTCCAGGCCAGGGCCATCAGCGGCGCCATCAGGAGCTTTACTCGGTTCGTGAGCATGGAGGCGCTCCCCGGCTAAAGTGGAACCCAGCCGCACAGGGCGGCGCTCGCGCAGTGTTAACATAAACAACTTTCACGTTCAAGTTGCACGGAGGGGCGATGTCGACCGAGCAGATTGGACAAGCAGGCGATGCCGGGCCGCGGTCGAGCGATGCGCAGGGCCGCTTCCAGATGGATCTTCATCAGCACCTGCCGTACCGGCTGGCGCATCTGTCGAACCTGCTCCGTCGCGCCACGAGCGACTGCTACGTGCGCGGCATGAAGATCTCGGCGCGCGAGTGGCGGGTGCTGGGCATGCTGGGATTGAAGGGCCCGCTGACGCCGACCCAACTGGCCGAGTTGACCGCCATGGACCGGGCCACGATCACCAGGGCCGGGGATCGACTGGAAAAGCTCGGCTATTGCCGGCGAATTCCCAACGAGCAGGACAACCGAAGCTTCCTCATGACGCTCTCGCCCGAGGGCGATCGCCAGTGCGCGGCGATCATTCCGAAAATGGCCAGGTCGGGAGAACGCTGCCGCTCGGTATTCAGCGCCGGAGAGCAGGCGCTGCTGTTGGAACTGCTGGATCGACTGCAAGCCGCACTCGACGACGGCCTGCTGTCCGAGTAAGCGCACTCGCCCCTGTTGCAGTTGGGGGCGCGTCGAACCTGCCCTGTTTTACTTGAATGTGCAATCACCGGTACAGTGTCGCGGATCAATCCTGGAGCATCCGCCATGGCACTCGTCACCCCCCTCAAGAAAGGCACCTCGGCAGAAGTCGATGCGCTGGCCGCCTTTTTTGACGAGACGCTCGGCTTTACGCCCAACAGCGTGCTCACGATGCAGCGTCGCCCGGAGATCGCCACCGCGTTCATCGCCCTCAACAAGGCCGTGATGTCCAACGCCGGTCGCGTCACCAGCGAGCAGAAGCGCCTGATCGGCTACCTGGCCAGCTTGTCCTCGGGCTGTCGCTACTGTCAGGCGCACACAGCGCTCGCGGCGAAACGCTACGGCGCCAGCGACGAGCGCCTGCATGCGATCTGGCAGTACCGCGACAGTCCGTTGTTTACCCAGGCCGAGCGCGCCGCGTTCGACTTTGCCGTGGCGGCCAGTGCGGTGCCGAACGCGGTCGACGACGCCATCGCCGGTGCGTTGCACGCTCATTGGAGCGATGAGGAGATCGTCGAGATCCTCGGGGTCATCTCGCTGTTCGGTTTTCTCAATCGCTGGAACGACAGCATGGGCACCACGCTGGAATCAGGCGCCAGCACGCTGGCGAGCGAGCACCTGGGCGACTCCGGCTGGGAGGCCGGCAAGCACCGCTGATCGGTGAAAGAGGGGCTCGTTGGTTCGTCTCCACGACTCGCCGAGCACGCCGGTCCCATGGTCGCGTGGCGCCATCGCGCTTCGTATCGGCTTCGATCCGCGCTTCGTTTCTCACTTGCGCACGCCTCTGCGGCTGCATGTGGAGGACCGGTCGGCGCTGTCGGACAGCCGGCCTGGCCTATGATGCTGGCCAGATTCCCAATGCCGGAGCTTCCCATGCCGCTGCGCCCCATGACCTTCGCCATCGCGCTTGCCCTGTCTGCCGGGCTGATCGCCTGCCAGCCGAAGCTCGCGAACGAAAAGACCGCGCCAGCGACGACGCAGGCGCCCGAAGACGCGCCGACCGGCGTCGCCGCCAAGGTGGCGGCGTACGAGGAAGTCGAGCTGAAGGCCGACCTCTCGCACCTCGCCGAGGGAGACCGCAAGGCCATCGGCTACCTGCTGCAGGCCGGCGAGATCATGGACGGCCTGTTCTGGAAGCAGGTGTACGGCGACAAGGACGCGCTGCTGTCGCGCATCACCGATCCGGCGACGCGCCGCTTCGTGGAAATCAATTACGGACCGTGGGACCGCCTGGACGGCGACGCGCCGTTCGTCGAAGGCGTCGGCCCGCGTCCGCCGGGCGCCGGCTTCTATCCGGCCGACATGAGCAAGGCCGAGTTCGAAGCCGCCGACCTGCCCGGCAAGGACAGCCTGTACACCCTGGTGCGGCGCGACGAGGCCGGCAAGCTGGTGGTGGCTCCCTACCACGAGGCCTTTGCTGCGGAGTTGGGCCGCGCGGCCGACCTGCTGCGCCAGGCGGCGAAGGTGGCCACCGACGAGGGTTTCCGCGAGTACCTGAAGCTGCGCGCGGATGCGCTGGTCACCGGCGAGTACCAGCCCAGCGACATGGCGTGGATGGACATGAAGTCCAGCCCGATCGACGTGGTGATCGGGCCGATCGAGAGCTACCAGGACGCGCTGTACGGTAAGAAGGCCGCGTTCGAAGCGTTCGTGCTGGTCAAGGACGTGGAATGGAGCGAGCGCCTGGCCAAATTCGCCCGGCACCTGCCGGCACTGCAGCGCAAGCTGCCGGTGGATGCGAAGTACAAGGCCGAGACGCCAGGCTCGGACGCCGACCTCAATGCCTACGACGCGATCTACTACGGCGGCGACGCCAACGCCGGCGCCAAGACCATCGCCATCAACCTGCCCAATGATGAAGAGGTGCAACTGGCCAAGGGTTCGCGCCGCCTGCAGCTGAAGAACGCGATGCGCGCCAAGTTCGACGCCATCCTGCAGCCGATCGCCAACGAGCTGATCGTCCCCGGACAGCGCGGGCACGTCACTTTCGACGCCTTCTTCGAGAACGTGATGTTCCACGAGGTGGCGCACGGCCTGGGCATCAAGAACACGCTGGACGGCAAGGGGACGGTGCGCGATGCGCTGACCGACCTTGCCAGTGCGTTCGAGGAAGGCAAGGCCGACATCCTGGGGCTGTACATGATCGGCCAGCTCGGCGAGATGGGCGAACTGGACGCCGAAAAGCTCGACGACAACTACGTCACCTTCCTGGCCGGCATCTTCCGCTCGGTGCGCTTCGGTGCGAGCAGCGCGCACGGCCAGGCCAACATGGCCGCGTTCAATTTCCTGCAGGAGCAGGGCGCCTTCAGCCGCGACCCCGCCACCGGTCATTACCGCGTCGACTTCGAAAAAATGAAGCCAGCCGTGGACGCGCTGTCGGCGAAGATCCTCACCCTGCAGGGCGACGGCGACCACGCCGGCGCGCGCGCCTTCCTCGACCAATACGGCAAGGTCGGCCCGGAACTGCAGGCGGACCTGGACCGCATCAAGCAGAAGAACATCCCGGTGGACCTCGTGTTCAAGCAGGGGCGCGAGGTGCTGGGGCTGTAGGGGACGCGGGACGGGAAGCGTCGCGCATGATCAAGCAACTGGTTCGCCGTTTTTCAAAGTCGAGCTCCGCATTGCCCGGGGTGCCGTCGGTACCCTCCGGCACGCCGCGGGCGGCATTGGAAATGCACTGGCTTCCGCTTCCGACGCCCGGCCCAGGAATCAGCGCTTCTCCGCGCGCTGCTTCGTGAGCTCGGCATCGAGGTCGCGTTCGGCGCCGTCGGCGTAGTCCCTGCACGACATGGCTTGCGGCAGCCGATTCGCAGTGGCTGCGGGCGTCCAGCCGCTCTTGTCGGGGTGCGGCGTCAGCAGCAGGTCGCAGGGCAGGCCGCGTACCACTTCGAACGTGCGGCGGTAGGCGTCGACGATGTTCGGGTAGCGCGGGTTGCCGAGCAACCGATAGCCGGGCGCGCTGAGGCTGTCGACGTAGGCGATCCGCAGCGTCCTGCCATCGAGGCGATCGTCCCAGGTCCAACTGGTGCTGCCTGGCGTGTGGGCGGGCGTGAAATGCGCGGTGAAGCGCATGCCGCCCAGTTCCACGGTTTCGCCGTCCATGACGATGCGATCGACGTTCACCGGCGGAAACGACAGGCCTTCGCCAAAATGGATGTCGTCGCTGCCGCCGCGCGCCAGCAACACGGCCGATTCGGCATTGCCGACCACTCGGGCGCCGGTGGCTCGCTTCAACGCCGCCAACGGGCCCGCGTGGTCGATGTGGGCATGGCTGTGCAGGATCAGCTTCAGGTCGCCGGGTTGCACGCCGAGTTCCTGCATGCGCTGCAGCAGCATGTTCGCCATTTGCGGCAGGCCGCCGTCGATCAGCACTGCGCCCTGCGGCGTCATTACCAGTACCGCGGACAGTCCCTCGGTGCCGACGTACCAGCTGTTAGCGGCGATGCGAAACGGCGGCACCGGCTGGCGCCAGCTGTCTCGCGTCGTGTAAGCGCTCAGCTGGGGCAGCACGGGTTCGGCCGCCATTGCTGTGGTAGCGAGCAGCACACAGCACGCGGTCGCCCATGGACGGAGCAAGGTCATATTTTTTTATCCGAAGTAGGGGAAAACGGCCAGGTTCGTTTCTCCGGGTCCTGGGACGGCAGCGTGGCCTCACAGCACAGCCTGAGAAGATTGTCCTTTGAATCTGGCCAGGTTGCGCCTTCGAAAGGCGAAGCGCGGTTGGCGGTCGTTGCCGCGCCGGCGGTGTGTTGCGCAGCGCCGGAAAGTCCCGGCGGGTCGGGCGGCCATGGCAGCACGCACGAAAGGGAGGCCAGAGTATCGCGCGAGGGCCGGGTTCAGTCCGTCGGCGCCTGCTCAGTACGCGTCGGGCTGAACCTGATCCTTTTGGTCCACCTTTTTGTCCGAGTGCAAAGCGACCCCTTTTCGGATAGGTTTGCGGGGAATCGCCGATGGGCGGCCATACGGGGCGGCACCATGATCTTTCGCCAGGCGCTGGCTGCCCTGACGCTGTTCACGGCCGGCGTGGCCGCACACGCGCAGACAGTGATCGTGCACGCCGGGCAGTTGCTCGACCGGCCCGAGATGGCGGCGCGCGGCCCGGCCACGCTGCTGATCCGCGATGGCAGGATCCAGCAGGTGCGCGACGGCTATCTCGACGCCGACAGCTTCGAGAACGCCGGCCAGGCGCGCGTCATCGACCTGCGCGAGCATTTCGTCCTCCCCGGATTGATCGACAGCCACGTGCACTTGACCAACGACCTTGGCGGTGTCGCCTCGCTGCTCGCCGGCGTGCAGCGCAGCCAGTCCGACCATGCGCTCGAGGCCGCGGTGAATGCACGCAAGACGCTGGTCGCGGGTTTCACCACCGTGCGCAACCTGGGCGACGGCGACGGCGAAGTTCGCGCGCTGCGCGATGCGATCGCCGCTGGCAAGCTGCCGGGGCCGCGCATCCTGACCGCCAACAACTCGATCTCGGCGACCGCCGGCCACGGCGATCCCACGCTCGGCTTTCGCCCAGAACTGCACGCGGCGCTCGACACCGCGCAGAACCTCTGCGACGGCGTGGAAAGTTGCCGGCGCGCGGTGCGCCGGCAGATTGCCGAAGGTGCGGACGTGATCAAGATGGCGATCACCGGCGGCGTCAACAGCCGGATCGGCGCCGGGCTCGGCGCGCAGATGTTCGAGGACGAGGCCCGGGCCATCGTCGAGACCGCACGCATGTTCGACCGCAAGGTAGCGGTGCATGCGCATGGCGCCGACGGTATCTCGCTGGCGTTGCGGCTGGGTGTCGATTCGATCGAACACGGCACCCTGCTGAACGCGGAGAACATCCGCCTGTTCCGCGAAAGCGGCGCCTACTACGTGCCCACGCTGTCCACCGTCAATGGCTACCTCGAGCGCCTTGCCGCGAATCCCGATGCCTACACCGGCGAGGTGCTGGCGAAGATCCAGTGGCGGATCGGCATCACCGGCAAGTCGCTGCAGCAGGCAGTGCCTGCCGGGGTGAAGATCGCTTTCGGCACCGATGCCGGCGTCAGCCGACACGGGCGCAATGCCGACGAATTCGAGCTGATGGTCAAGCACGGCATGACCCCGGCGCAGGCCATTGTCGCCGCCACTCGAAATGCGGCCGATCTGCTCGGCCTGGCCGATATCATCGGCAGCCTGGAACCGGGCAAGCAGGCGGACCTCATCGCGGTTCGGGGCAGTCCGTTGGAGGATGTCACGGTGCTGAAACAGGTGGCTCTGGTCATGAAGGGAGGCCGGGTAGAGCACGAAAGCAGCGAGTAATAAAACAGCCTCGCAGTGGTCTTCCCGCCCGGATGCTGGAAGGTGTCGACTCTCACCGAGCGTTTCGCGTAATTGGCTGCTCGTGCGTCGGTCGAGCGCCCTGACCCACACATTCGGTCCACACGGCGTCCCCGGCACAATAGGCCTTTCCTTCGACGCCTCCGCGACTTCATGGCCCCATTACGCCTGTCCCTGGTTTCCCTGCTGATCGCAATCAACACCGTGCTTCACGTGGTGCCGCTGCTGACGGTGGCACTCGCGAAGGCGGCGCTGCCGTCGGAGCGCCTGCGCAACGCCAGCAATCCGGTGCTCACCGGCTTGGCGGAAAGCTGGATCGGATTCAACAGCTGGACGTTGGACAGCTTCACCGACGCGCGCGTCGAGGTGGAAATGGATGCGTCGCTGCGCACGGATGGCCATTACCTGATGCTCGTCAACCACCAGAGCTGGGTGGACATCCTGGTGCTGCAGAAGGTGTTCAACCGGCGCATCCCGCTGATGCGTTTCTTTCTTAAGCGGCAATTGTTCTGGGTGCCGCTGCTGGGGCTGGCGTGGTGGGCGTTGGATTTCCCTTTCATGGGGCGCCACACGCACAAGCAGATCGCGCGCCGCCCCGAACTGGCCGGGCGCGATGTCGTGGTCACCCGCCGCGCCTGCGAGAAATTCCGCGCGATACCGGTGACCATCGTGAATTTCGTCGAGGGCACGCGCTTCACCCCGGCCAAGCACGCCAGGCAGGGCGCAAGCTACCGGCATCTGCTCAAGCCGAAGTCGGGCGGCGTGGCATTCGTGCTCGACGCGATGGGCCAGGGCCTGCACGCGATCCTCGACGTCACCATCGCCTATCCGGGAGGACGGCCCACCCTGGCGGACCTGCTGGCGGGCCGGGTTTCCGAAGTCCGCATACACGTGCGCCAGCGCCCGATTCCCGCTGAGCTGCTGGTCGGCGACTACCAGAACGACCGCGCCTTCCGGGTCCAGTTCCAGCAGTGGATGAATGGCCTGTGGCAGGAAAAGGATGTGGAGATGGAGCGGCTGCTGGCAGGATGATTCGCGTCATCGGCAGGTGCTCATGCGGCATTGCCGCGCCGCCGAACCCGCAACGCGCCTCATGCGCAGAGACTTTGACCACGCGAAGCCGGAGAATCCCCGGATGGACCCTCTCGACCGCCCCGTGTGGGCCACGCTGGTGCACTCGCCGCATCTTTCCGAAGGCGGAGATCTCGCCAAGCGCTTCCGCCGCGATGTCAACCAGTTTGCCTCCGCACGGGACGACAGCGCCGCTGGTCTTGCGGCACTGGCCGGGCTGATCGACGACGACCAGCCCGTGTTCCTGCTGCAAGTACCGGCGATCTGCGTGCCGGAGGGTCTGGTGCCGTTGCGAATGGCGCATGGCGTGCAGATGCTCGCCACGCGCGCGATCGAGCAGGAGGCTGGCGAAGATGTGGTCGTCGATCTCACCGATGCCGATGCGCCGGAGATGCGCACCCTGGCGCAGTGGACCGAACCTGGGCCCTTTCTGCAGCGCACCCACACGATGGGCCGCTTCGTCGGCATCCGGATCGGCGGGCGCCTTGCCGCGATGGCTGGAGAGCGCATGCGCTTCCCTGGCTTTACCGAAGTCAGCGGCGTCTGCACGCACCCGGACTTCCGTGGAAGGGGCCTGGCCAAGCGGCTGTCATCCATCGTCGCATACGGTGTTCAGCAGCGCGGCGAGCAGGCGTTCCTTCATGCCTGGACCACCAACGAGGCGGCCATCGCCCTGTACGAGCGCCTGGGCTTTCGATCGAGGAGCCAGGTGCAGGTGGCAGTGCTGCAGCGGTCGGGCATGAAGTAGCAGCAAGCTCAGGCAGGCCGGGTCGCGGCGGGGCAGGGCAGCGGGAATCAAAGAGACGGCACGCATCCACAGATCCGGCCACCAGCCTCCGGAGCCGATCAGACCGAGAAGCCCTCCGGCCGCCGGCTCAGCCCGGAGGCGGCCGCGGCGATGAGAACGTGTACAACTCCCAGGCCCGCGAGCCCACTGTCATCTGCACACCGGGTGCCTGCCCAGGCTGCCACTTCGGAATGCGGATGCTGCGTCGCGCATCGGCATGGCGCAGTTCGAAGGCCCAGTGGTCCGCCGAATGGGTCGCCGACACTGTCGTGGTGTCGCCCGGCAGGGTCGCCAGCAACCAGAAGTATGGATTTACCGCCACTACCCGGTCGCGCACTGTGGTCATGGGCTTGAACGGGTGTGCCGTCGTGCGGTTCCCGGTATCCAGGGTCGTGGCCGATACCGCGCCACTGACAAGGCGGACCTCGAACTCCTTCGCCTCGAAGCGCAGCCGCAGGGCCCTTTGCGGACCTTCGGTCGCCAGGTCGACCACGTGAGGCATCTGCAGCAGCCGGTCGAAAGTATGCTCTTGTCCATCCTGCGCCTGGATGTCGTCGAAGACGAACAGAAAAGGCAAGGCGCCCGGACAGAACACCAGATGTCGAACTGCGTGCGCCACCGGGTTGTAGTCCGACGTGTCGTAAGCGCTCTTGGCCGAGGCGGAGACGATCCACGCGTCCCCGACCTGGTTGCAGCGCAGCAACGCGCCCGACACGCCGACGCCGTCGCCCGAAGGCACTTGCCCCTTGCCATCGATGATGATTGCGTTGTGGCCGAACGAAGACGCGCCGCTTCCCTCGAGGCGATAAGTGCCGTCCGATCCGGGACTCGCTTCGTGTCCAGGCACGTGGATCTTGTGTGCGGCGCCTGCGTCGATGAACAAGGGGTTGCCACCCAGGAATGCGCTGAAGTGATTGGCGTCCGATTGGTTATGCAGTCCGGACAGGTGCCTGCTGCTTTTTACCAGCAGCTTGTCCGCGACATCCCCGCGACCCGATTGCAGCAAGGCCCAGCCCTGGACCATGTCGACGATCGGTGTGCACTGGAATGGACACTCCTGCCGCTCACGCGCGGGCAGAAAGAACAGCCCTTCGAAAACGCAGGAATCGCGCGCCTGGGGAGAGTTTCCGTTCAAGCCGTCGCCCGATTCACCCGTCAGGCGAGACCACAGGGAGGCACACTTGTCCGGGTGTCGGTCGCCGAAGAACAGCAACAATCCATTCAGCGCCATGTACGACGTGTAGGGCGAGTGGTTGTGACTGAGCAGGTACTTGCCGCCCGGAAACAGGGCGCCATCCATCCAGTCCAGGACCCGATCCAGCCGGTCCGAGTAGTGCTCGCGCAGCGCTCGATACCTCGCGGCGAGCGAGCGATCGCCCTCGACCAGGAGCCCGAACAGGCCCATCGCGCGAAGGCACAGGCCCCAGTAGAAAAGCCCTTCGTACGGAATGCCCGAGGCAGTGATGCCGTGCTGAAGGAATTTTTCCAGCTTCCTCATGCCGAACTCGATTCGCGGCCCGTTGATGGACGACGTCGGGTCGCGCAGTCCGCACATCGCCAGCGCCAGCGAACAAACCACAGAGTGATTCCAGGCGTGGAGGCCGGGGCTGTTCACGGTGCTGATCACCGATCGTGCGCAGACCTCATCGAGCCAGCCGGCGCAGCGGTCGATGCTGCCCAGGAGGTCCTGCGATGCCGGTTCGGCGAGCAGGTTTCCGGCGATATCCTCAAAAGCGACCAGGCCCGTAAGGAGGCAGGCAAGAATCATTTCGTCGCCGCCGGCCAGTTGCAGGCCGGCCACTTCGGCGATCAGTGCGCTTGCCTGTTCGATCGCCGCTCGCGCCGGTTGCCTGCGGATCGAGCCTGCGAGCAGAAGCAGGGAGTTTTGTACGACCAGCGCGTCGCCGACGCTGAGCAGTGGGAAGTATGCCGCCGGGCTGCGGGGCAGCTTGCCCAGCGCCTCGTTGAACGCGCGCTCCGGGGCTGCGGGAAAAAATCGCCCGGCCAGCCGTTCCGGCGAGAGGATCATGGACGTCGAGCGCCCGGTCGGTGCCGCTTGCCCGGGCTTCAGGGCCGGCAGATCGCGCAGTACGGCCCTGAGTGGTGCGCTGCGTCGCACCCAGCGGTCGATGGAGCTGTCGACCTTGTCGTTCTGGTCCATTCGTGACCAGAACGCGGCGTCGCGCGGATGCCGGTGGACCTCGCCAGGCGCGGCGGCCACGTACCCGCGCTTTACCTTGGCGGCGAACTCCTCGGCTGAGCGCACCACGTAATGGTTCAACTGCGCCACATCGCACGAGTAGTTCGGGCTCTTGCAGCCCTCCTTGAGTTCGATCTGTTGCCAACGATCGTTGCAGTAGTGGTAGCCGTCGGCCAGCTGCACGCTATGCGCCCAGGGAGAGCGCGCATGCGCGACCCGGGCGATGGATTTCACGTGCCGGTTGCCATTGCCGCGCCGAAACCGCGTCGCCTGCAGTTCATCGCGATAGGACGTCTCTCCCGACGAGCCGAAGATCATCCAGTTGATCGCTGTCGCTCCGGCCGACGCAGGCGCCTGGAGCAGGAATTCCTGGATGCTGTCGTGCTTGTTGAGGACCAGCAGTTCATCGGCGTCGAAGAACGCGATCCAGGTCGTCGTGGCCCGATCCAGGGCATGCCGGTACGCGCTGAACTGCGGGACTTGTCCTGCCACGTTGGGCCAGCAGCACGATTCGACGCGCGCATCCATGGCCCGGATCTGGGCCAGCATCGCCGAGGTCGCGTCGGAGGATTCGTTGTCGTAGATGGTCAGGCGGTCAAAACCCAGGGCCAGGTAATGCGCGATCCACTCCACAAGATAGGGCGCTTCGTCCTTGACGATCAGGCAGGCAGTGACGCTTGGCATGCCCGAGCTGGTTTCGGTGGTTGCGATCGTGGTGGGCGTCGAAGGGGAAGTCACGTATTTTCGCATAGTTGCACGGGCGCTGACTTCGACCTGGTTCGCGGCTCGCGATGCGCCGGCTGCACCTGCGCGAAGATGCCCGGGTGATGTTTGCTTCCCCGGACTTATCGCTGGTCGAGTTCGTGATGGATCAACACGACGCACTGCGACGCGAACAGCATCGTCCGACCCAACGTGATGCGGGTAGCGCCAAGGCGATCGAGGCTGTGAAAGGTGTTTTTCGGCATCGGAATGTGGTCGGTCAGCAGAAAGCAGGGACTGCCCTGGAACTCCTGCCCGCGGATCGGCGTGCCTTTGCGGTCCATCACGAACAGCTGGTGGTTTTCGGCAAGCTGCTTGATCAGTCGCTCGAAGCTCACGGTGCGCACCGTGACGCCGGGTTCCACCGGTCGCGTCTCGTCCTTGCCCATTCCTCTGGATGCGTCCAGTCCCTTGGCGATCTTGCGCAGCATCGCCTGCTCGTTGAAGCCGCCGATGTCCTGCATGGCGTTGGCTTCGAACCGGATCGTGCGGGAGAAGTCTTCGGTGCTTTCCAGCACCAGGTAGACGGTCACGTCGGGACGATGCGACTGGGCCACGAAGATCGCGTTCATCAACGTATGGGCGAGGATCTCCGTGTGCGCGCCCGTGCCGACGGACGCCAGCAGCTTTGCGCTGTCCGTGGGTGCGGCGCGTGCTCTCAGTACAAAGGTTCGCATGCGTCTCTCGTCGCAGATTCGTGGCCCGGCGCGGCACCCGGCGTCCCGACCGGTGATTGTCCACGAATCCCACTGCCACGGCATTGAAGCCCGAGCCGGAGCAAGGCGCGGCCAAGGCTTGCTTCTGCAAGCCGGTGGCACGGACGGTCGTCCGGGCCGCCGGTATTAAAGCGCTTTCGGCCTTGAGATTGTTCGATGTCTCGGCCAGGGTGCTGGCGTACTCGTCGCCGCGGTAGCTTCCCTGCGTCGCACGGTGCAGCTTTTCAGCGTCGACCGTGCGGCGCAGTGCCCTTGCATAGGCGGCGGCGGTGCCGAAACCCGCGATCCAGTAGGGGGTTATGCGCTGGGCGAAGATCACCGCATCGAGCAGCGGACCCTGCTCGGCTACCATGCTGGATATGCGCAAGAGAGCAGAACGATCAATCGAGGTCGCTGTCTTGGCGGCGCCGCAAGGGTGGAGGTCGAAGGTCGACCGGTGATCGTCGCCCACTGTTACTGCGAGCATTGTTCAGCGCTCGTCGGGCGCACGGCACTCCACTGGCGCCATGTTCCCGTTGAATCGGTTGGGCCGGAACGGAGCAGTGCGCGAGTTCACGATCACATCAGAAGCGGGTACCGCCGTCACGCGGGAATTCTGCCCCGCCTGCGGTGGCCTGATCCTGAGTCGGAACGATGGGTCGCCCGACCATGCGACGGTTCCGCTCGGACTGCTGGATGACTCGGCTGGATTCGAGCCCGAGGGCGTCATCTTCGCCCGTAACCGCAGATCGTGGGACATCATGGATGGTGCGATCTCGACGTTCGACGATCAGCCGAAGTGGAGCCGGGCGAAGCCCGCCTGACCCGGTCCGGCGCCGGGCGCGGAGTAGATCGGGCAGCCGGGCAGGACTCGCGCCCTGAGGTTCGATACCGTCGCGGAAACAGGGTGGTAATCCATTACCGCCTCGAAGATGGGATGTATCAGGGGCCATCCAAGCATCAGCCGCCCGGCTCATCATGCAAGTCTCTGTCGCAACGCGGGTTTTCGGTTGACCGCTCCTGGCCGACCCCTCAGGATGCGCGTTACACCCCGAATGTGGGGTCTACTTGGTGTTAGGCGGCAAAACCAATGGGCCTAGTGGTCCAAAATTCGTAATTCATCGATAAGGGGAAATTTATGGCAACAACGAAAAGTGGAAGTGGTCGCAGGCCTGGAAGTAAGAACCACTCACCCCGTGAGGATAGACTCATAGCCCAAGTTGCAGCACTAAAAGGCAGCCTTGCAGCGGAAAAATTGAAGGGCAAGGTAAAGGATGCGGAGAAAAAGGAACTGCGCGTCGCCTTGGCAGAAGCAAAGAAAGCGGCTCCAAAGAAGGTCGCTGCAAAGACGGCCGCTGCGAAGAAGGTGCTTGCAAAGAAAGTCGTCGCTAAGAAGTAACCTGAGTGGATGACGTTGCCGCCTAACAATTCATTCAAGCCGAAGCCGCTTCGCGGCTCGGCTTAATTCAGGCGTTAGGCCGCACGGACGGTAGCTCGCTATGTCGAAGAAGAAGATACCCAAACTCACCGTTCGCGATTACTACGATGGAGGCTTGATTCATATCACGGACGTCGAAATACCGTCAAAGAGAGTTGGCTATAAAAAAGAAGGCGAAATACTTATAGCTTCTGTGCCGTTCGGAGCAAGGCAGTTTGAAGAAAGGGTTAGAGAGGAGTTCTTGAACCACAACAATCCCGCGTGGCCAATGAGTGGGAGACTTTTCATGGCAATCGGAATACTAATGCCTAAGTCTGCCTTTTCAATTACTGACGTGGACAATCTTGCTAAGACCTTACTTGACGCTTTCTGTGGGATTGCCTACCACGATGACAAGCAGATTGAGTCGCTCTTCGTGAATAAATCTATGCAACAGAAATGGAGTGTATGGATTGGACTACACACAATTTCGCATTCGGAAGAGAAGACTTGGTTGGTTGAACCTTTGATGCTCTCGGATAACAAGAGTGCGGCCTAACAATTCGTTCAAGCCGAACCCGCTTCGCAGTTTGGTTGCTTCGGACAAATTTGGCTATCATCGACTTCGGAAACCGGCTCGCAGCGGGTCGGCTTAACT
This sequence comes from Pseudomonadota bacterium, assembly GCA_030856985.1. GTDB lineage: Bacteria > Pseudomonadota > Gammaproteobacteria > Xanthomonadales > Xanthomonadaceae > Lysobacter_K. Next base: position 35,177 of record JALYOG010000075.1, read on the forward strand.
CAGGCGTTAGGCCTTAGGATTTGCGTGCTCCCACAAGCAGGGTTAGTGTCCGCATATGCCTTACGACCAATCCCAAATTGATGACGCTGTTCTTGCGCTTCTTGCTGCGAACGTCTTCGACACTAACAGCGCATGGAAGGGTTACGACTTCGAGGTCATGAGCCGCCTTCACGAGGCCGGCTACATATTTGACCCCGTCGGGAAGCAGAAGACAGTCCAACTCACGCAGGAAGGCATCAGCCGCGGACAAGAGCTGGCGGACCGGCTCTTTGGCAGCGGAGAAACCAGTGGCCCCGGCAAGCCTCACGGCGCCTAACAATTCATTCAAGCCGAACCCGCTTCGTTGCTTGGCTCAAATGTGTCGTTATTCCATTGCCACAACTCACCGATCAGCAGGCTGCGGGTCGGCTTAATTCAGGCGTTAGCCGTCATGAGCATGTCGTTTCTTGAGTATGCGGGAGCAATGTATGGCTGCTATGCAG
>JALYOG010000081.1 GCA_030856985.1 Pseudomonadota bacterium
CCCATGGTCGCTTCGATGGCGTCGATGCCGACTGCATCTGCGGCATCTGCGGCATCTGCGGCGGCTGCGGTACCCGGGCTGACGCTGCAGAGCACCGGTGAGACCTGGCTGGAGGTTTTCGCGCGCGACGGCAGCTCGATCGAGCAGGGGACGCTTTCCGCCGGCAGCAAGCGCAGCTATGAGCCGGGGCAGGTGGGCCGCGTCGTGCTGGGCAATTCGGCAGCGGTGCAGCTGAGAAAAGCCGGCACTCTCGTCGATCTGGCGCCGTTCACCCGCGCGAACGTGGCCCGCTTTAGGCTATCCTCTGACGGCTCGCTGGTGCCGGCCGAAGGTTGACCCGCACCGCGGGTCCGATTCATGGCCAGCCCTCGCGGCGGGCCCCCTTCGATAACAACTGGGCCCCAGCCGCAAGGCGGGGCGGGAAAGCATGGCGATCGACGACGTCCTGGACGAACACGAACAAAGCGAACGCGTGCTGGAGTGGCTGCGCCGCAACGGTGCCGGGCTGATTGCCGGCGTGGTGCTGGGAATGGCGGCCATCGGCGGGTGGAAATTCTGGGAAGAACGGCAGCAGCAGCAGCAGATGGCAGCGGCCGACCGCTACCAGGCTGCGGTCGATGCGATCGAGGCCGGTGACCCCAAGGCTGCAGCGAAGGTCGAAGCGCTGGGCCGGAACGTGTATGCGTCCCTGGCGAAACTGCGACTGGCCAAGGCCCAGGCCGACGCGGGGCAACGCGACGCGGCCATCGCGACGCTGCGGTCGGTCGACGCTGCCGAACAGTTGCTCGAGCCGATCGTCGACCAGCGCGTCGCGCGCCTGCACATCGCAGCAGGGCGGCCCGACGAAGCCATCGGCCTGCTCGGCGACAGCAGCAGTCCCGCCGCGCTGGAAATCCTCGGCGACGCGCAACTTGCCAAAGGTGATCGCGAAGCGGCCCACGCCCGCTATGCCGAGGCGCTCGGAAAGCTGGAAGTGGGCTCGCCGCAGCGCCGCCTGCTGGAATTGAAGTTGACAGAGGTCGGCGGCGCACCCGCGGCGACCACGACCGGAGCCACGTCTTGATGAAGTCTGCAATGATCGATCGAACCACGTCGTGCGCCTGCCTGACTCGCGCCGCAATCGTGCTGGTGTGCATCGTGGCACTGGGCGGCTGTACCACGGTCCGCGGCTGGTTCGGCGGCAAGAACGATGGCAAGGCCAACGAGCCGGCGGAACTGGTCGCGATCACGCCTTCCGCCACCGTGGCCCGCTTGTGGACCGCGAGCGCCGGCAAGGGCGAACGCCGCATCGGCGCGCGCCAGGGCCCTGCCGTGGCCGACGGCCGGGTCTATACCGCCGCGGTGAAGGGCGGCGTGCATGCCCTGGATCTTCAGACCGGCAAGCGCCTGTGGCACTACCCGAGCAAGCTGCGCCTCACCGGCGGCCCGGGCGTGGGCGAAGGGCTCGTGGTGGTCGGTGGTCTCGACGGCGAGGTTGTCGCGCTCGACGCGCAGACCGGTGCCGAGAAGTGGCAGGCCGAAGTCCTCAACGAGGTCATCGCCGCGCCGGCGATCGGCGGCGGCCTGGTCGTGGTCCGATCCAACGATGGCCGCGTCACCGCCTTCGATGCCGCGACCGGCGAGCGTCGCTGGTTCTGGACCCGCGACGCACCGATGCTCTCGGTCCGTGGCAACGCTTCTCCCGTTCTCGGGCCCGGCGTGGTCTTCGTGGGCAATGATGACGGCACTCTGAGCGCGCTGTCGGCAGCCGATGGCGCCCCGTTGTGGAACCAGCCGATTGCGCAGCCCGAGGGCCGGACCGAGCTGGATCGCATGTCGGACGTCGATGGCACGCCTGTACTCGTCGATACGACCCTGTACGCCAGCAGCTTCAAGGGCCAGTCCATGGCCATCGACGCACCCAACGGCAATCCCTTGTGGGACAGCCAGAACGGTGGACCGGGACGCGTCGCGGTCGCCCCGTCGGTGGTGGTGGTCACCGGCCGCGACGGAGCCGTCTTCGGTCTGGACAGGACCGGTGGAACGGCCTTGTGGCAACAGCCCGCGCTGGCACGGCGCCAGGTGAGCGGAGCGGCGATTCACGGCGATTACGCCGTGGTCGGCGATTTCGACGGCTACCTGCACTGGCTGAAGCTCGACAACGGCGAATTCGCCGCGCGCGTGCGTGCCGGACGGGATGCGCTGCGTGCCGCGCCGGTCGTATCCGATGGCGTGCTCGTGGTCCAGAACACCGATGGCAACCTGAGCGCATATCGTCTCGGGCAATAAACGGCCGGCATTGCGCCCGGTCCTGGCCCCGCATCAGGCGGGGCCATTCCAATACTGGGCAGGTTCCCCATGCTTCCGCTAGTCGCGCTCGTTGGTCGTCCCAACGTCGGAAAATCGACGCTGTTCAATGCGCTCACGCGCAGCCGCGATGCGCTGGTCCATGACCAGCCAGGGGTCACGCGCGACCGCCACTACGGCGTTTGCCGTCCGGAAGCCGGCGGGCGCAGGTTTGCCGTGGTCGACACCGGCGGCATTGCCGGCGAGGACGAGGGGCTGGTCGGCGCCACCGCGCGTCAGGCACGCGCGGCCGCCGAGGAAGCCGACCTGGTGTTGTTCATCGTCGACGGGCGCGAAGGGCCCTCGACCATGGACGACGACATCCTCGCGTGGCTGCGCCGCGCCGCGCGACCGACCTTGCTGGTCATCAACAAGACCGATGGCATCGACGCGCAGGCCGCGATCAACGAGTTCGCGCGCTACGGGTTCAAGGAAGTGGTCGCGATCTCGTCGGCCCACCGACAGGGCATCGACACGCTGCTCGAACAGGTGCTCGCGCGCTTGCCGGAGGAGGGCACTTCGGCCGAACTGGACAGCGATCCCTCCCGCATCCGCGTGGCCTTCATCGGCCGGCCGAACGTCGGCAAGTCGACCCTGGTGAATCGTCTGCTCGGGGAGGAGCGGATGATCGCCTCGGAAGTCCCGGGCACGACGCGCGATTCGGTCGCCATCGACATGGAGCGCGACGGACGCCTGTACCGCCTGATCGACACCGCCGGCGTGCGCCGCAAGGCGAAGGTCGAGGAGGCGGTGGAGAAATTCTCGATCATCAAGACGCTGCAGACGATCGAGCACTGCCAGGTGGTGGTGGTGATGCTCGATGCGGGCGAGGGCGTCACCGACCAGGACGCGAGCGTGCTGGGCTACGCGCTCGATGCCGGGCGCGCGCTGGTGGTCGCGGTCAACAAGTGGGACGGGCAGAGCGACTACCAGCGCCAGCAGGCCGAGTCGCTGCTCGAGCGCAAGCTCAGTTTCGTGCCCTGGGCCGAGCGGATCCGCATCAGCGCGCTGCACGGCTCGGGGCTGGGCGAACTGTTCAAGGCGATCCACCGCGCGCATGCGTCGGCGACGATCGAGATCGGGACCAGCGAGGTCACCAAGGCCATCGAGATCGCCTACGAAACCAACCCGCCGCCGGTCGTTCGCGGCCACGTGGCCAAGCTGCGCTTCGCCCACCCGAGCGGAACCAATCCGCCGACCTTCGTCGTCCACGGCAATCGCCTGCGGACGCTCAGCGAGAGCTACAAGCGCTACCTGGAGAACTTCTTCCGCAAGCGTTTCAAGCTGGTCGGAACGCCGATCCGGTTCTTCTTCAAGGAAGGCGCCAACCCTTACGAGGGCAAGAAGAACGTGCTGACCGACAAACAGGTGGCGAAGAAGCGCCGGCTGATCCGGCACGTCAAGCGCGGCAAGTAGTCCGGCGCGGGCGCTGGCCCTTCCACGATCCACGGGCAGCAGCCGGCGATGTCGCCGCCCCGGCGCCCGGAATGCATGGAAGGTGTGCCGGCAAGCGGGTCCTGGCGTGGTGGGTCGCACCTCCGGCGACGGGCCATAATGCACCGATGTCGATCGAACGAATCTCACCCGCAGAAGCCCTGCGCCGCCAAGCCGCTGGCGCCGTGCTGGTCGACGTGCGCGAGCCGTACGAGCATGCCTCCGGTTATCCGGCATCGGCCTTGCGCCTGGCCGGGGCCGCACTCCATGACGCGCCCCGCGACGCGTTGCCGCAGCAGGACGCGCCACTGGTCCTGATCTGCCAGGCCGGTGGACGTTCGCTGCAGGCCGCCGAAGCCCTGCTCGCGCAGGGCTATACGCGTGTCGCTTCGGTCGACGGAGGTTTTGCCAGGTGGAGCGCCGAGGGGCTGCCGACGTCCCGCCCCGATCCTTGCGAGATCGGCCCCGACGCGGATTTCCACGAGCGCTACTCGCGCCACCTGCGCCTGCCGGAAGTCGGCGAGGCCGGCCAGCGTAGGCTCCAGGCTGCCCGCGTCGCGATCGTCGGGGCCGGCGGGCTCGGCTCGCCGGCGGCGTTCTACCTCGCGGCCGCAGGCGTGGGCACGCTGTTGCTGGCCGACGACGACGTGGTCGATCGCAGCAACCTGCAAAGGCAGATCCTGCACACCGACGCGCGCGTCGGCACCAGCAAGGTCGCCTCGGCGCGCACAGCATTGCTGGCGCTGAATCCGCGGGCCGGCGTGGAGGCGATGGAGGAGCGGATCACTGCCGCGAACGTCGAGGCCCTGCTCGCCGATGCCGACGTGGTGATCGACGGGTCCGACAATTTCCCCGCGCGCTACTTGCTCAACGATGCCTGCGTGAAGCTCGGCAAGCCGCTGGTGTATGGGGCCGTGCACCGTTTCGAGGGTCAGGTCAGCGTGTTCGATGCTGGCCGACGGCGCGGCGGCGCACCGTGCTATCGCTGCCTGTTTCCGAGCCCACCGTCGCCGGAGGCTGCACCCAACTGCAGCCAATCGGGTGTGCTGGGCGTGCTGCCCGGGGTGATCGGCGTGCTGCAGGCCACCGAGGCGATCAAGCTGATCCTGGGCATCGGCGAGCCGCTGACGGGTCGCCTGCTGCATTTCGACGCGCTGTCGCTGAAGTTCCGGGAGACCCGGCTCCCTGCCGATCCGGACTGCAGCGTCTGCGCACCCGGCCGACCGTTCCCGGGCTACGTCGACTACGAACGCTTCTGCGCAGGATCCTGACTGGCGGCGGGACCGGCGCGGCCGCGGTCCGTGGCCGAGGCAATGAACGCCACGATCGCCCACCGGTATTCGGGCACCGCCGACAGGTTGTTGTGGTCGGACCCGGCGATCTCCACCACCTCCGGCTGTGCCGCCAGCGCGTCGACCAGCGCCTGGGTCCGCGCCGCGGGAACGATCGTGTCGTCGCTCGCGCGCACGATCAGTACCGGACCGCGAAACTGCCGCAGATGCTCGGCCGACTCGAAGCGCTCGCGGATCAGCCAGCGCACCGGGAGAAACCGGTAGTGCGACTGTGCCAGCCGCGCCATGCTGTCGAAGGGCGTCACCAGCACCAGCGCGGACACCGGGCGGTGCGCGGCCAGATAGCTGGCCACGCCACTGCCGAGGCTGCGGCCGATCACGGCGATGGAAGCGCCGGGATGCCTGGATCGCACATGGTCATACAGCACCAGCGCATCGGCGAGCAGCGCCTGCTCCGATGGCTCGCCACCGCTGCGCTCATAGCCGCGGTAAGGCAGCAGGTAAACGCTGCGGTCGGGAAACCACTGCGCCATTTCCTCGCGCAAGGGGTGGATCGTCTCGGCATTTCCGCCGAAATAGACGATCGCATCGCGCCGGCCGGGATTGGCCACCCAGCCACGCAGCACGGCGCCATTCACCGGCAGCTCCAGATCGGCGGGGGGAATTCCGACGCGGGTGAACTGGGGAAAATAGATCAGGTCGCGCTGCTTGAAGAACATCCAGCCCGACAGCGCCAGATACAGCAGCGCGAACAACAGGAGCAGGCCGGCGATCGTCTTGAGCATGGTCATCGGTCACGGGCCGCCGCGGCGAAAACGGCCGCAGGCCTGGTGGTGTGCATCGGCGTCCCGGTGCCGATGGTGGGCTCGAAGCGGCCGGCTGCGGAGCGGTGGGGAGCCCGCACGGGATGCGCGATCGGGTGATCGGCGATAATAGCGCCTGTTTCGCTCGCGGCCCCAGCATGATGCCAAACACAAGCACCGCACGACTCCTGGACGGCAAGCGCATAGCCGAAGACCTGCTCGATGCCCTCAAGGCCCGCGTCGACGCGCGGGTCGCCGCCGGGCTGTCGCGTCCCGGGCTCGCGGTGGTGCTGGTAGGTCGCGATCCGGCGTCGGCGGTCTACGTTCGCAACAAGCGCCGCGCGGCCGAGAAGGTCGGCATACGTGCGATCGACTACGACCTGCCCGACGACACCAGCGACGCCGAACTGCTCGCCCTGGTCGATACGCTCAATGCCGATTCCGGCGTGCATGGCATCCTGGTGCAGTTGCCGCTGCCGGACCGGCGCAACGCCACCGAACTGATCAACCGGATCGATGCGGCCAAGGACGTCGACGGCTTCCATCCGGAGAACGTGGGCCGCCTTGCGCTGCGCCAGTTCGGACTGCGCCCCTGCACGCCACGCGGCATCACCACGCTGCTCGCCTACACCGACCGTCCGGTGCGCGGTGCCAGCGCGACGATCGTCGGGGTCTCCAACCACGTCGGCCGTCCGATGATGCTGGAGCTGCTGATCGCCGGCTGCACCACGACCTGCTGCCACAAGTTCACCCCGCCCGAAGTGCTCGAAGCGGCGGTGCGCGGCGCCGACATCCTGGTCGTCGCGGTCGGCCGGCCGCAGCTGATCCCGGGCGAGTGGGTGAAGCCGGGCGCGGTGGTGATCGACGTAGGCATCAACCGGCTCGACGACGGGCGGCTGGTCGGGGATGTCGGTTTCCAGGCGGCGTCGCAACGGGCGAGCTGGATCACGCCGGTTCCCGGCGGGGTAGGGCCGATGACGGTCGCCACGCTGATGCAGAACACCCTCGAGGCAGCCGAGGCAGCCGACGGCTGAACGACGGCCGCTCGACGGCGCGAGCCACCAGGCCCCGCCACCGGTTACAATGGCTCGCTTCGCATTCCAGGCCCGCCCATGCTGCGCATCCAGGCTGAAGCACTGACGTTCGACGACGTGTTGCTCGTCCCCGCGCATTCGCGCGTACTGCCCAAGGACGTGCAGCTCTCCACCCGCCTGACCTGCGAGCTTACGATCCGGCTGCCGATCGTTTCGGCCGCGATGGACACCGTCAGCGAGGCGCGGCTGGCGATCGCGATGGCCCAGTTGGGCGGCATCAGCATCGTCCACAAGAACATGACGCTCGAGCAGCAGGCCTCGCACGTGGCGCAGGTCAAGAAGTTCGAGGCCGGGGTCATCAAGGAGCCGTTTACCGTCGGCCCGGAGACCACGATCGCCGAGGTACTCAAGCTGACGCGAGCGCGCAACATCTCCGGTGTGCCGGTGGTGGATTCGGGCCTGCTGGTCGGCATCGTCACCGCGCGCGACCTGCGCTTCGAGAAGAAGCTCGACGACCCGGTCCGCCACATCATGACCAAGAAGGACCGGCTGATCACGGTCCGCGAAGGCGCATCCGACGACGAAGTGGTGCAGCTGCTGCACAAGCACCGCATCGAGAAGGTGCTGGTGGTCAACGACAGCTTCGAGCTGCGCGGGCTGATCACGGTCAAAGACATCCAGAAGAAATCCGACAACCCCAATGCGGCCTACGACAGCTCCGAGCGGCTGCTGGTCGGTGCCGCCGTCGGTGTCGGTGGCGATACCGAGGCGCGCATCGAGGCGCTCGCGGCAGCCGGCGTGGACGTGATCGTGGTCGATACCGCGCACGGCCATTCCCAGGGCGTGCTCGACCGGGTCAGATGGGCCAAGCAGCGCTTCCCGCAATTGCAGGTAATCGGCGGCAACATCGTCACCGGCGATGCGGCCCTGGCGCTGATGGACAGTGGCGCCGATGCGGTCAAGGTCGGCGTCGGCCCGGGTTCGATCTGCACCACGCGCATCGTCGCCGGCGTCGGCGTGCCGCAGATCACCGCCGTGGCGATGGTCGCCGAGGCGCTGCAGGACCGCATTCCGCTGATCGCCGACGGCGGCATTCGCTATTCGGGCGACATCGGCAAGGCGATCGTCGCCGGCGCCTCGTCGGTGATGGTCGGCGGCCTGTTCGCCGGCACCGAGGAAGCGCCCGGCGAGGTCGAGCTGTTCCAGGGCCGCAGCTACAAGAGCTATCGCGGCATGGGCAGCATCGCCGCGATGGAGCAGGGTTCCAAGGATCGCTACTTCCAGGATTCTTCCGACACCGACAAGCTGGTCCCGGAAGGCATCGAGGGCCGGGTGCCGTACCGCGGCCCGCTCAGCGGCGTGGTGCACCAGCTCGCCGGCGGCCTGCGCGCGACGATGGGCTACGTCGGCACCGCCACGATCGAGGAGATGCGCAAGAAGCCAGGCTTCGTGCGCATCACCAACGCTGGCAGCCGCGAAAGCCACGTGCACGACGTGCAGATCACCAAGGAACCACCGAATTACCGGATGGGGTGAAGGGTTCAAGAGCGGGAGTCGAAAGCGGGAGTGGGGAAGGGGGAACTGCGGTTTCCAGCATGCCGCCTCCCGCCGCGGACTCGCGGATCTTTTCCACCGAGCGCGGGACTCGTCCAGAGGCAGGGACGGGAGCCGCGATCCACGCATACCAGCCGCTCCCCGCAAGCCCCAGTTCCCGATTCCCTTTTCCCTATTCCCGGCTTTCCAATGACCGACATCCATAGCGACAAGATCCTGATCCTCGACTTCGGCGCGCAGTACACGCAGTTGATCGCCCGCCGGATCCGCGAGATCGGCGTCTACTGTGAGGTCTGGCCTGGGATCACGATCCGGCTGAAATCGCCGGGTATGGGGCCCGCGGCATCATTCTGTCGGGCGGACCGGAGTCGACGACGCTGCTGGACTGCCCGCGTGCGCCGCAGGAAGTGTTCGACTCGGGACTGCCGATCCTCGGCATCTGCTACGGCATGCAGACCTTGGCCGCGCAGCTGGGCGGTGCGACCGAAGCGGCCGATGCGCGCGAGTTCGGCCATGCGCAGGTCGAGGTGGTCGCCCAGGACGCACTGCTGGACGGCCTCAAGGACCACGCCGGTTCGCCGCCCAGGCTCGACGTCTGGATGAGCCACGGCGACCACGTATCCAAGGCCCCGCCGGGTTTCGTCGTCACCGCGCGTACGGACCGGATTCCCGTCGCGGCCATGGCCGATGACGCCCGGCGCTGGTACGGCGTGCAGTTCCACCCGGAAGTGACCCACACCAAGTCGGGCCAGGCGATATTGCAGCGCTTCGTGACCGGAATCTGCGGCTGCCAGACCCTTTGGACGGCGGCCAACATCATCGAGGACCAGATCGCGCGCGTGCGCGAGAAGGTCGGCGACGACGAGGTGGTGCTGGGGCTGTCGGGCGG
>JALYOG010000084.1 GCA_030856985.1 Pseudomonadota bacterium
GTTCTCCAGGACGAGTCCGCATTGTCGGGGGCGGGGCCCCGCAGCGGCAATGGCTCACTGCACCGGACACCAGGCTCGTTCAGCCACTCAGCGTCGATCGCGGTGCATGAACAGAGCCGCGAAATACGGCTCGGGCGGCCAGCGTAGACTTCGCACACTCCACATACCGCGATATCCATCACTGTCCAGCCGATGCCAGTCACCGCCCCCGCCAATGCTTCGGGAATCGACCCGTCCGTCAGCTGCGACGAGTGCGAGGCCGGCTGCTGCCGCCTGACCGTGGTCCTGCTGCCGGGCGACGAGGCCGTGCCCGAACGTTTCGTGACCGAGGATTCCCGCGGGATGGCGGTGATGGCGCACGGCGAGGACGGCTGGTGCTCGGCGCTGGACCTGGACACCATGCGCTGCTCGATCTACGAACTGCGCCCGGGCATCTGCCGCAAATTCGCAATGGGCAGCGATTTCTGCCGCGCCGAGCGCGACGCGTGGCCGGGGCTGGAGGCGGCGATGGCGCCCGGCGGCCGCGGCATCCCGTTGCTCCTGCGCTGAGCCGGCCGGCCGATGGCGGCGTGGCAGCTGTACCTGATCGAATGCACGGACGGGAGCGTCTACACCGGCATCACCACAGACCTCCAGCGCCGCTATGCGCAACACCTGTCGGGCAAGGGCGCCCGCTACACCCGCGCGCATCCTCCGACGCGGGTACTGGCGAGCTTCGACTATCCGGATCGGGCCAGCGCCAGTCGCGCCGAGTACGCGATCAAGCAGCTCCCCAGCGCCGCCAAGCGCGCCCTTTGCGTCTCGGCCGGCGCGGACGGCCTTGCGCGGCTGGGATTGCACTGCGAACCTGATGCGCCCCCGCCCGAGGCGCCGACGCACGTGCAGACGACCGACTTTCCGCTGGACCGCGAGCACGTGGAGTTGAACCAGTTGCTGAAACTGGTGGGGCTGTGCGACAGCGGCGGCGCGGGCAAGGCCTTGGTGGCCGCCGGCGTGGTAGCCGTGGATGGCGTCGTCGAGTTGCGCAAGACCTGCAAGATTCGCGCAGGCCAGGTGGTGACGTTGCGGGACGTGCGCATCGTCGTGCTCCCAGGCTGACGAGATCCGGGTCGCCCGGGAACTCCCGGCTGCGGACACGTGAACGCTTCCTGTGGAACAACGTCACGGTGACGGACCGTTAACCGAAGCCCGCCTAGCGTCGCAGCCAAACCCGCAGCCGCCCAAGGCACCTTCGCATGACCGCAGACGCTACGATCGTAGCCGCCGCTTCAACGATTCCCGCACCGACCATTCTGATCGTCGATCCGGACACCGCGTTCGCCGATGCGACGGCCGAGTTCGCGCGGTCGCATGGCTTTCGTCCGGTACTGGCGCACTCGCTGGCGCAGGCAGGTCGCATGGCCCCCGCCTGCCGCTCCGAGCTCATGCTGCTCAACCCGACGCTGCCCGACGGGTGCGGGCTGGATCTGCTCGACGAGCTGGACCTCAACCGCCACACGCGCATCGCCGTGGTGACCGACCACCCGAGCGTCGACTCGGCGACGCGGGCGGTGTCGCTCCCGGTCAGCGACTACCTGGTCAAGCCCTTGTGTCCGGAGCGCCTGGAGGCTTTGCTGGCGGATGCGTCGATCCGCGCGCGCGCCCTGGCGGCGCCCTGCGACCAGCACGCGCTGATCGGCGATTCGGAGGCGATGCGCAGCGTGCTCGCCGATCTGGGCCGGATCGCGCCGACGACTGCGTCGGTGCTGATCGCCGGCGAGAGCGGCACCGGCAAGGAACTGGTGGCGCGTGCCCTGCACGACCAGAGCGGCCGCAAGGGGCCGTTCGTGGCGGTCAACTGCGGCGCGATCGCACCGGAACTGCTCGCCAGTCATTTGTTCGGGCACGAGCGGGGCAGCTTCACCGGCGCGGCGAGCCGGCACACCGGGTTCTTCGAGCAGGCCAACCACGGCACGCTGTTCCTGGACGAGATCACCGAGATGAGCGCGTCGCTGCAGGTGTACCTGCTCAGGGCCCTGGAGACTGGCCGGATCACCCGGGTGGGCGGGCTCGACGAAATCGCCTGCGACGCGCGCATGGTCGCGGCGACCAACCGCGACCCGCTGGAGGCGATCGACCGCGGCCTGCTGCGCGAGGACCTGTTCTACCGGCTCGCCGACTTCGTCGTCGACCTGCCTCCGCTGCGGGTGCGCGACCGCGACGTGCTCCTGCTGGCGCATTGCTTCATCGAGCGGCTCAATCGCGAACACGGCACCACCAAGCGCCTGGCGCCGGATGCCGAGCGGGTGCTGCTGCAGCACCAGTGGCCGGGCAACGTGCGCGAGCTGCGCAGCGTGATCCAGCGCGCCTACATCCTGGGCAAGGGCGATGTCGTCCGCGTGCAGCCGCCCAACCGCCGGCTGACGGCGATGCACCAGGGCGCAGGCACGGTCGTGTTCAACGTCGGGATGTCGTACGCGGAGGTCGAGCACGAAATGCTGATGAAGACGCTCGAACGCTACGGTAACGACAAGACGCGCGCGGCGCAGGCGCTCGGCGTGAGCGTGCGCACGATACACAACCATCTCAGTCGCCAGCGCCTCCAGCAGCCGGACATGGAAGAAGAGGCGTTCCTGCGCACCTGCGTCGCCGCCCCCAAACCGGCCGAGCGGGCGCGACTGACGTCCGTCGGCTGACATCCCGAGGCGGGCACGCAACCCCGCCGATTCACCTTCGCAGTCGCTTTCAGGTTCTGCGCTGTCCGTGGCTGTGCGCGCGCAGTTGCTTCGCTTTGCTCGTGCCGGTCAAGTCGCACCCGGGCTCGCCGAGACACAAACAAAAGGCGCTTCGCCGAATCCGGTGGGTGAATTCTGCCGCCCGGCTGGCTGCAGGTCGCTCTTGCTCCCCTTTCCCCCGGGAGAGGGGCTGGGGGAGGGTTCGGTTTCGCGCTCATCTCCACGATCGAAAGCAGCATTGCGCGCGTTCCAGGCGGAACGAGTTTTCATTAGCCCCATGCTCCGAACCCTCACCCCGACCCTCTCCCGAAGGGAGAGGGAGCTGAGCGCCAAAACAAAAAGGCCTGCGCCACATGGCGCAGGCCTTCGAGGTTTACCGATACCTCATGGGAGCGTCAGTGCTTGCCTGCAGTGCCCATGCGGCCTTGGGTGTTCCCTTTCTCATCGCCGCTCTTGCCAGGCGTTTCGCTGCTGCCGCGGGTCTGGCTGGACTGGACGCGGATCTTGTTCTCCACCTCGCGCACGCCGCTACAACTCTCGGCGATGTCCTCGGCGCGATGCTTCATCCAGCGTTCCTCGACCGAACCTTCCATGATCACCTTGCCCTGCTCGGTCCGGATCTCGATTTCGCTGGCATCCAGATCGTCATCGTGGGTCAGGCGTTCGCAGACGTCATCGCGGATGCGCTCGTCGGAGCGTGTGTAGTTCTTCGGACCCATGCCGCGGAAGTTCCGCCGGCCTGAAATGTCCTGCCCCTGCAGGCTGCTTCCATAACCCATCTGGCTGCCCTGCGTGCTGCCGAAGCCGCCGACGCTCGAGAACCCGCCGCCGCGTCCGAAGTCCTGATGTTCCTGCAGCCCGCGGCTCTGACCATAGCCCTGTCCGTACTGCGATCCCTGCCCGTGCAGCCCCTGCTGGCCACCCTGTCCTTGGAACCCGCTCAAGCCTTGTCCATAACCCTGGCTGCCGAGGCTCTGACTGTCATGCCCATACTGGCTGCTCTGGCCGTACTGGTTTCCGTACTGTCCGCCTTGGCCATAGCTCTGCCCGCTGGTGTGCTCATTCTCCCAGCCCTGCGAGCGGTCACCGGAGCCGAATCCCTGGCCGCTCATGCCCTGGCCGCTCATGCCCTGGCCGCTCAGCCCGCGATGGCCCATGCCCTGGGAGCCGAAATGCTCGGCACCATGCTGCTGCGAATGCTGGAACTGGCCGCGGCCCTGGTTCTGGTAGTCATGGCCGGACGACTCGCGCCACGGCTGCTGCGGTCCACTGGACTGCTGCCGCTCCTGGAAGTTGCCAGACGTGCCGTAGGTCGACTGCCCGCGGCCGGATTCTTCGTTGTGATTTGCCATATCTTCTCTCCTATCGGATAACCACGCGCGCCCCGCTTGCACGTAACGCACACCCAAGTACAGGACGTCCTTCGCCACTGCCTTCAACTCAGTTCCGACGTGTGTTTCACGCACTGAATGTCCTCCTTCAATTGCACGCCAGATGGCGCACAGGAGGATTGGCGCAAGTCGCATGCCACCGTCGGGCTGGCGCGGGCGGGGGGTTCGGTTCCAAGGAGAGGGGCGTTTTTTTCAGGGGGCGTGCAAGATTTTCCGCGGGCGCGGTTTCGCACGGCGACGGCACTGCCGCGGCAGTTCCCCGCAGCGCGCGACGGTCTCACTGGAACAACGTGCTTGCGCCTTCACCGCGGCCCGTGCGAACCTGAATTCGCCTGTCACGGGAGCCCCGAATGAACAAGTTGATGACCTCCTCGCTGCTGCCCTGCCTGTTGCTGCTCGCCGGGACCTTGTCGAGCTGCGACCGCCGCGACGACCAGCCCCGCGAGGTTTCGGAGACCACGGACACCGTAATCCTGGACCCCGCCGCGGCAGACGCAGGGGCAACCACCGATCCACTGCCGCCGCCGGCGATGTCGCCGTGTCATCAGATGAGCGGGCAAGCGGAGACCGAGTGCCGCGAGCGCGAGCGCGCCGGCGAACCCAGGCGTCCGGGCGAGTTGCCGCGGGAAACCCAGTAGCGACCGATGCCATCGAGCTGAGTTCCAGGACACGCCGAAACGTGCCGCTTGGCTGCGCGCGGGTCCATTGCAGCAGCCAGGAAGAGGACTCGGACCTGGCCGGCGTCCAGCCCGGCTGCGACGCCTCAGAAGCCGAGGCGAAGCCCGCCGTCGATCAGCGCCCAGGCGACGCCGCTCAACAAGGCCAGCCCCAGCAATCCCCGCGATGCCATTTCGAGCCGGTCACCCCGGCCAGTGCGTTCGGTGTTCATTCGCAAATCCAATGCTTCTTTCGCCGTCACGAGCCATTGGACTCCCGCCGTGGCCGCAGGTCGGTGACCCGCATCACGCCTCTGGCGGATGGTTCACGGATCGGCGGGGATCGAGCGCGTGAAGTTCCCGCGCGGTGGCGAATGGAGCGCGGCTTTCAGCCCGTAGCTGGCGACTTCGCCGGTTCGGCGGCGGCGCGCTCGTCGTATTCGGACAATGGGCTGTCGGCGCGGCACTTGTCGTCGGGAAAGCCGAAGCGCTCGCGGAGCTCCAGGCCGCAGGTGCCCATGGTTTCGACATCCTGGTCGCGCAGCATGCAGGTGCGGTCGAAGCTACGGAAGAAGTCGTCGCGGCGGCGCACGAAATCCTCGCCGCACTTGCGCGCCAGGCGAATCCGGTCGAGATCGTCCTGCACCGCATTCACCCCGCCGAGCCCGAACTGCTCGAGCTCCGCGTCGGTCAGGAGGCGCAGGCTGCGGTTGGGCACCGTCATCATGAGGTCGGCCACTGCGATCGCCACGCCGTTGCGCGAAAGGTATTCCTCGATCTTGCCGTGCACGTCGCGAAGCTCGCGGTTGAGTTCGGCGCGGGAGGTCGCCTCCGACTGCAGCCGGATGATCCGGTGAATGCCGACCTTGCCGGAAATCAGCCGGTTGTCTCCTGCACCCAGCACCAGCACGCAGGAGCTGTGGCAGATCGCGTCCTCCCGGACCCAGATCGTCCATCCTTCGCCGCCGATGAGGTCGCCGGCGCGCATCGCATACTCGACCTGCCCGCCGCTGGAGTCGATGTCCAGCACCCGTTTCCCGATTTCCATGCGGTCGGCCATCGCCGAGACGCGCTCGACCAGACCGGTGAAGTCGGAGGCTATCTTGCCGGCGTATCGCAGCCGCACCACTCCGGCCTCCTTGCAGGCGGACATCGCATCGAGAACGCTGAAGAACTCCAGATTCACCAGCGGAACGCCATCGCCAGCACTGGCGTAATCCAGCTCGCAACTGATCGATGCCGTTCCGGACGTCACCCGGATCGCAGGCCAGTCGGTGGTCGCGAAAACGTCGGTCTCAAGCTGGGTGGCGGTAGGTTCGTCCACGGAGACCGCACCGAAATTGGCGTTGCGGTCGCCGCTGGTCGCAGGCTCGGTCAGCTCCGACGGCGCCTGGGAAGTCTGCATGTTGCACGCGGCCAGCGCGATGAACATCGCCGCCAGAAGCCCCTTGTTCAACAATCGTGTCACTGGTCTCTTTACCCGGCAGATCCGACGCGGCTCCGACGCCGCCACCCCAGTCTAGGGGAGCTGGGGCTCGTCCAGGCAACGCGAGATAAACGGCGCGCAAGGCGAGGACCGCAGATCATCATCGCTTAACGCGCGATCGCATACGCACGCCCGGTCCCGGCTCCCCCGGCCCGTCCGGATCCCGCCCCGTTTTCGTCGACTGCGATGCGACCGCGCCGCCGCAGGCGACCAGCCGTCTCAGCTGGGCCGCTCGATGCGCCGATAGGCGGCCTTGGCGACCTGGTGCAGACCGTAGGCGATGAATCCCACGCCGACGGCCGCGAGCAGCCAGCCATGGCCGAGCATCTGCAGCACTTCGTCGAGGTCGGCCGCCTCCTCGGCGCGGTATTCCTGGCCGGCACGAAACACGAACCAGCCGACCGGCAGGAATACGAAGCCACGCGCGGCAACGCCGATCCGGCCGATCAGGATCACCCAATGCGGGTCGACGGTATTGCCCGAGCGCATCCTGCGGCTGACGTCGCCTTTTGCGGCCTTCACCAGCTGGTGCACGCCGTAGGCGATCACGCCCAGCCCGGCCAGCATCACCAGCCATTGGCCGAACGGCTGCTCCAGCAGGCGCGCGACCCAGATTTCCTGCCCGTTCTCGGCACCGCCCCGTTCTCCGCGGCTGAGCTGCCATGCGGTCCACGCCAGCGATCCGTAAATCACCGCGCTCAATGCATAGAACAGCCGCACCGCGACGCGCTTGGCGTCGGTATCGTCATGTTCGGGATCCAGCAACGCCTGCACCAGGCGCCAGACCACATGCGCCAGCAGGCCCGCGGCGATGGCCATCAACATCAGCTTGCCGCCACTCGCGCCAGCGAGCGATGCCAGCGCGTCGGTCGCGCCACCGGTGTCCCCGGCGGCCATCGCGGCCTTGATCGCGATCCAGCCGATCAGCGCGAACACCACGCCTTTGGCGGCGTAACCAACGCGAGCGATCGGTGGTACCCATCCAGCCACTTCGTGGGCCGCGTCGTTGCCGGCCCCGTCGATCGATCGATTCATCCTTCCTTCTCCGGGTTCATGGGCGCCGCCTGGCTCGCCGCACGAAGCGGCTGGCCGGGCACGCGCCCATTCATAGCCGGGACGGGGCCTTTTTCAGGTGAAGATTCACCCTCTACGCAATGCCGCAGGATCAGTTGTCCGACGACGGCAGCCGGAACTCGCCGTAAGGCTCCAGTTGATCCTTCACCGCAGCTGCGTCGCCGACCACGATGATCGACTGGTCCGCCGGCGCGTAATACTTGCCGGCCATTGCCTGGACCTGCGCGGCATCGACCTCGCGGATTTTCGGCACGTATTGGCCGAGGAACTCCGGCGGCAGGCCGACCAGCCAGTTGTGCGCGAGCGTCGCTGCGACCGCCGCCTGCATCTGGTTGCCGATCAGGTACCCGCCCGCGACGTAGCGCTTGGTGTCCTCCAGCTCCTGTGCGGGCACCGGCTCGGTGCCGAGACGTTCGAACTCGTGGAAGAACTCCTTCAATGCCGCGCCAGTCACTTCGTTGCGAACATCGGCACCGGCCTGCACGCGGCCGCCTTCGCGCAACGCAACGAGCCCGGCACGGGCACCGTAGGTGTAGCCCTTGTCCTCGCGGAGGTTCTGCATCACGCGGCTGCTGAAGCTTCCGCCGAGCACCGTGCCGGCCAACTGCATCGGCACGTAATCGGGATGGGTCGCCGGGATCGCCGGACGTCCCAGGCGCAGGGTCGACTGCACGCTGCCATCGCGCTGGATCAGCACACGCGCGGGCGCGGCTTCCTGGCGCGCGGCCTTGACCTCGGCGACGCCGTCGCCAGACGCCTTCCAGTCACCGAAAGCCGCCTCGGCAAGCTTGAAGGCGGTCGCTGCATCCATTCGGCCGGTCACCACCAGAAGCGCGCGCTCGGGGCGGAACCGACGCACGTGTTCGCCGCGAAGCATCGCCGGGGTGACCGCCAGGATCGCCGCTTCGGTGGGCTGGACGCGCGCATACGGATGATCGCCGTAGGTCGCCGCCAGCATGGCGCGGTCGGCCCTGAATCCGGGCTGCGCCTCGGCGGCCTTCAGCGCCTGCACCGCATTCGCCTTGGCCAGTGCGACCTCGTTGTCGGGAAACGATGCATTGCGCGCGATGTCCGCCATCAGCGCCAGCATTCCGGGCGCGTGGGATACCAGCGCATTGCCCGACAGGCTGATGCCATCCCCGCTCGCCGAGGCGCCGACGCTGCCGCCAAAGCCCTGCGCGGCCTCGGCGATCGCGCGCGAGTCGCGTTGCGATGTGCCTTCGCTGAGCAGTCCCGCCAGCAGCGCGGCAAATCCGGGGACGGCGGGCGCATCGGCGGCGTGGCCGGCGTGGCTCAGGGCGAGCACGTAGTCGACGCGTGGGATGCCATCGCGCGGCACGACCCATACCGTCAGGCCGTTGGCGAGCGTCCTGCGGGCGATGTCCGCGATCGGCAGCGGCTTGTCGGCCCCGTACGGCGGCAGTTCCGGAGGCAGGGGCGCCCCAGGACCGGCGAGCGTGGCGCCGCTCAGCAGCGCCAGGGCGATGCCGACGCGTAGTGCCGCCGCGGCAACGCGGCGACGCGGGGTGGCGAAACGGGCCGGCGAGGACTGCGGGAAGTCGTTGGCGGCGCGCTGGTCGGTGGTCGTCATGGTGATGGTCCTCACTTGCCGGTCGCGGCCGGAGCCAGCATCGCGGCCGGCTTGCGATCGATGACGGTGCGGTTGGGCACCGTCAGATAGGTGCGCGCGACGCGCTGGATGTCGGCCGACGTCACCGCGTCGATCCAGCCCGGCACGCGATTGACCACGTTCGCGTCGCCCCAGAGGGTCTGTAGCTTGGCGAGCGTGTCGGCGCGGTCGATGAAGCTCTCGTTGCCGTTGTACCAATCGGCGAGCATGCGGGTCTTAACCCTGGCGAGGGTCGCGTCGTCGACGCCGTCGCGCACTACGGTCGCAATCTCCTCGTCGAATGCCGCGAGCACCTGGTCAGCATTGCTGGTGGGCTTGTACAGCGCGAACACGGTGAACAGCGTCGGGCCGTCGTAGGTCCACGCGTCGGTCAGCCCGTACAGCGACTCGATGTTGAGCGCGAGTTCGCGACCCTTGACCACGCCCTGGTAGAGGACCGATGCGTCGCCGCCGGCGAGCAGTTCGCCCAGAACCGCCATGGGGGCCTGGTCGGGCGAGCCGCGCTCGGGCATCTTCCAGGCAGCAGCGATGGCTGGCACCTGCGCGAGTGCGTCGCTCTGGGTGATCCGCTTCTCGGCGGTGTTCAGTCCTTCGGCGTAGTCGGGTGCGGGCGGCGTCCGCCGGGCCTGGATGTCGCCAAAATATTTCTCGACGAGCGCGAAGCCCTCCTTCGGGCCAATGTCGCCTGCGATGGCGATGACCGCATTGTTCGGACCGTAGTAGTCGCGGTGGAAATCTGCCACGTCCTCCAGGCTGGCGTTCTGCAGGTCCTCGAAGCTGCCGTAGCCATCGTGATTGTTCTCCCACTTCTGGAAGGCCTGCTGGCCGATGTCGATCCACATGAAGCCGCCATACGGCTGGTTCTTCACGTTGACCCGGATTTCCTCCTTCACCACGTCCTGCTGATTGGCGAGCGTCTTCGCATTGAAGTCCAGCGTCTTCATGCGGTCGGCTTCGAGCCAGAGGATCGGTTCCAGCGCCGATACCGGTGCGACCTCGATGTAGTTGGTGAAGTCCGCGCGCGTGGAACCGTTGTTGCGACCACCACCTCCGGTGATCACGCGGTCGAAGACGCCCTCGCCCGCCCGCGGCGTGCCCTCGAACATCAGGTGCTCGAACAGGTGCGCGAAGCCGGTCCGGTTGCGCGGTTCCAGGCGCATGCCGACGCGGTAGACGACGCTCACGCCCACCGTCGGCGAACTGCGATCCTCCGAGACGATCACGGTGAGGCCGTTGTCGAGCTTGGTGACCGCGACCGGCAGATTCCAGCGGTCAGCCTTGGCGCCGTCGGCCGCCAGGAGCGGCGACGAGATCAGCAACGCGCTGGTCCAGAGCAAAGCGAGGTGGCGCTTGCGCATGTAAGTTCCCGATTTGGATGTATCCCCGGCATAGACTGCCCGGCGGAGGGGTGTTCGGCGACGGCCATTAGTCACCCCTTTGTTCGGCGAGAAGCGGCTGGCGACCTGAACCGATCCAGTTGGCCATGGGTGCCAGCATTGATCACGCGCAGGCGCCTCCGACACGGGGTTGCGGCCGGCCGGCGGAGGGCTCTACGCCGCAAGCGGCGCAATCGTGCAGATCTTTCGCGGCCTGTCAAAAAGCGGCGCTGGGCACCGGCGGATTTCAGGCGATCGCTCCACCGACGCGGCCACCGGTCGCCTGGTGTCCAGGAGCGTCGGCGACCGAGTAGGGCGCCTGGACTGCTGTTGCCCCGCACGCGCGCGCTGCGGTTCAGCTTGCGGGCGCGCATGGCATGGCGGTTGCGTCCTTCCAAGTCGTGCCCATGCCGGGCGGAGCGAAAGGTCCGCACCGGAGCCCACTCGGGTCGGCACGTCATACCCTTTGGACATCAACGGAGTAACCCATGAACAAGCGACTTCATCACGCGACCCTGGCATCGGTACTCGCCTGCGGCATGTTCGCCGGCGCCGCCATGGCACAGCAGCAGGAAGGACTGGTGAACGTCAACGTCACCGACGTGGAGCTGCTCAACAACATCGCCAACGACCTCGACGTCAACGTGAGCCAGATTCCCGTGACCGTGCAGGCACCGATCGGCATCGCGGCGAACGTGTGCGATGTCAATGCCAATGTGTTGGCGGCCCAAGGCCGTGGCCAGGGCGGGTCCTGCGACGCCAAGAATACGTCCCAGGCGTTCAACAAACTGATCCAGCGCCAGATGAATCAGCAGGGCGGCGGACAGCAGGGCGGCTAGCCGACCGCAGCGAGCGGGGCCACGGCCCCGCTTCCCCCATGGCCGCCGGCTGTTGCCGGCGGTTTTTTTTGCCGCTCCGACAGCACGCGCGGATCCTTGTTCGCGCGTCAGCCTGCGCCAGCGACGATCCGCACGCTGCCGCGCAAGGTCCGGTACACCGGGCAGCGGTCGGCGATCTCCATCAGTCGCCCGCGCAACTGTTCCGAACAGGGGACGAGGATCGCGCCGCGCGGCGCTCCCGCGGCGCTCGCGATTTCCGGGCTTTCCGCAGCAACGCCTGCCGCTGCCGGTTCATGCACCCGCCCTTCCCACGGCCAGTACTTTTGCCCCGATACCCTGCGCCGAGGGTGTCCGACCAGGAGAAAAGCGAGGCTCGCCACGACCTTCCACCGACCTTAAAAGGTCCGCGCCTAACATGTACCCGAGCCCGTCGTCGAGCACCCCAAGGATGCCATCGTCCGGGTCACGATGGAGCGCACGTCGCCGCAGCTGGAAGGCGTGCATTGGGACGAGCCGGAACGACAGCGACAGACCGTCGAGCTGCTGCAGTCGATCGAGCGGCCCGGGATTCCGCCCGTGTTCGGTACCAGCGTCCCGCCCAGCGGCGTCAGCGGCTGGATCCGGCGCAGGGCGTTCCAGCGCTGCGAAAACGACATCCGCCACTGGACCATGCTGCTCATGGCCGACCGCGTGAACGTGGTCGAGGGCGTGCTGCAGGACGTGCGCAAGTCGCCAGCGATGCCGATCGTGCTCGGCGCGGCCGGCGTGCTGGCAGCGATGTGGCTGGCCGGCCGCAGCGGCAGCGCACGCGGTTCGCGTCAGGGGCGCGCCGACGCCGAAACTCCGTGATCGTGGCGTAACAATGCGCATGCAGTGGCATGTGGCCGCCGCCGCGCGCTGGTCGGCCCACAGCGGGCGCTCAGCGCGTGCGCTGCGCCACGCGGCTGTACCTGAGCAGTTTCACCGACAGCTTCGGATGCTCGCGTCCGTAGACGTGTTCTGCCGTCCTGAGCAGATGGTGAAGATCGCTCGCCGGCAGCTGCGACCTGGTCGGGTCGAACTGGCGGAATGTCTGCACGTGCGGCGCGGACTCGTCGCCAGTGGCTTCCACGATGGCATCGGCGGCCATGTGGGCGACCTCTTCCAGCCTCGTCGCAAACATCTCGTCAAGGGTCTTTTTCATCGGTTCGAACGTCCGTTTGTTCTCGAACCACGCCCCGGATCGCATGGACCCGGGGCCGGGACGGTGTCAGGTCAAAACACGATCACCTGGCGATCGAAATGTACACCGGATTGTGATCCGGCTCGCCCCAGGGCGAGAAGTACATGTTCGCCTGGACCGAGTTGGCGCCGTTGAAGTAGGTGTCGGTGGCCTGCAGGCGCTGCAGTATGCCATCGGTGACCCACAGGTGATCGATAGTGTTCTGGAAACTCTTGGTGTCGAAGGTCACCAGTCCGTTTCCCATCATGAAGGAGTACGCGTAATCGGGCTGGGCCGTGGCGAAGATGAAACCCGGGTGGTTTTCCATCGCCGCCAGCGTATCGATCGTGCTGCAGTTGCCGTTGCTCGGGAGCTGGTCGTTGAAGTCGCCCAGCGCGATGAAATTCCCGGCACCCACGCCCGAGGCGGAAACCCACTGCACGAAGGTATCGGCCTGGTCCTTGCGCTTCTGGCAATCGGCGGTGGTGGTCAGCGCCTTGAGGTGGATCGAGGCGGTCGTGAACCTGAGCGTCGAGTCGTTGACCGCGAAGTTCGCCACGTACGGGCGACGGCCGCCGCAGTCGCTCCAGGTTTCGGTGTTCTCGTCGATGATGCCGCCCGAAGTGGCGCTGTTGAGGTCATAGCCCGATTCCAGCGTGACCGCGCTCTTGCGCCACATGGTCACCTGTCGTAACGAGCAGCCGGCCTGCGACACGCGGAAGTCCCAGTCGGCCGCATTGCCCAGGTGGTTCTGCACGAAATCGCGCCACGACGCCTCGTCGAGCACCTCGTTGGCGATCAGCACGTCGAAGTTGTACTGGTTGATCAACGCCGCGATCGCGTTCTTCTTGGCCACCGGATCGGCACTGTCGTACCACTCCAGGTTCCACGAGGCCACGCGGACGCCGTCGGAATCAGCGGTGCCGCAATACACGTGGGTCCTGCTCGCCGCCGCCGAATCCAGGAACTGGTTCACCTGCTTGCCCTTGCAGCCCCAACCCACCGGCGCCGACTTGCCGATCACCCGGTACTTGGTGTTGTTGCGGATGTTCACGCCGAACTTGTAGGCGCCGTCGCCGGTGACGCTGATCTCCTTGTATTTCTCGAAGCTGGAGCCGTACTCCAGTCGCAGCGCGATCGTGCCGGGGCTCGAATAGATATTGCCGCCCACATCGCCGGCCAGGGCTGTGCCCGTGCAGACGACCGCGCCGATCAGGCCGCCCAGCATCCGATATGCGAATCGTGACTTCATGTCCATCCCCTTTCCGTTTGAGTGACTGCACGAATGTGCAGGCGCTCCTTGCCGGTGTTCCTTGCCGGTGGCCCTGCCCGGTTCGGGCTGGTGCGACCGGAACGCCTGCGCTCCGATCGCCCGGCATGGGCAGCGCCGATGCTATCCCACCGCGTCCGCTTTCGAGGGTCCGTCCCTTGACGGTTCAGGTCGAACCTGCCGCCCGGGTCAGCAGACGCCCTGATAGATGCACCCGACCCACTCAGGATGATCCACGAACGGATTGCGGTTGCCCTGGTAGCTGAAGATCGCCTCGTTGCGCAGGCGCTCGGCTTCGCTCACCGGATCCTGCGAGTGCCACTGCAGCAGCACCGACAGGAAACCCATGTAGGCGATGCTGGTGTTGCCGCTGGTCATGGTGATCAGGCTGGCGCTGTCGGTCAGTCGCAGGTCCGGTTCGGTTGCGCCCGTGAAGGTGTGGACACCACCCTCGTAGCGCACGTCCATGTACAGCAATGCGCGCGCGACGTTGCCTTTCAGCTTGCTCCAGGTCTGCCAGATGGTGCCGTTGGACCAGTTCGAATTGCCCGGAAACACGCCAGTACCGCCACCCGCGCCGGCATAGGCGAGGGTCGGGAACTCAGTACAGCTGGAGGAACAGTTGCCGTACGGCAGGTTGCCGCGATCGCTGTTGTAGCCGATGTCCGACAGCATCAGCATGTGCATGTCGGTGTACGGATAGACGCCGGTGCCGTCGTTGGGAAAGCCGTAGGACTTGGGCCAGGTGTGCTCGCGGTTGTACTGCGTGTTGCCGCCGCCGGCCTTGAGGTAAGAGGCGTTCTTGTAGATGTCGAGGATGCGTCCGGCGTTGAGCGGGTCTTCGTCGGCGAATTCCAGCACGTCCCAGGTGTCGGTGGTCGACGCGGTGTAGGGGAAACGCTTGTGGTCGTCGATCACCGCGTGCAGGCTGGCGCGCAGGTTGGAAGGGCTGGAAGCATTGACGCCGCTGTAGTAACCGGTGACCGGCGCGGTGAAGCTCTGGCCGGCGTTGCACGCGCCGAACGAATGCGTGCGCGGCGATTGCCAGGTGAAGTCGGCGGCCTGCGAACCGGTTCCCGACAGTTGCAGCGAGTAGCCCAAGGGCGTGGTGCTGGTCTCCTCCTGCGGGACCTTGGTGCTGGTCTTGCCCGCGGCCGGTCCGTCGCTGGCAGTGAAGCTGCCCTCGTAGCTCAGGAACTGGATCACCTTGCCGCTCGGGTCCACCAGTGCCAGCCCGTCGGGCGCGCCGTTCTGTATTCCGCCCGCCGATACCACCGAGGTGCCATGCCCGCCGCACTGATCGGAGGTCGTGCCCGACAGGCTGAGGGTCGCGTAGCGCGCACCGTTGCTGCCGTTGTAGAGCGCCACCTTCCAGCCGGTCATGCTGGTGCCCGCAGGCGCGATCACCTCGACCTTTTCGTTGGAATCGGTGCCGTTGTTGTCGTAGTGGAATTCGTTGACAAAAACATCGGCGCTGGCGGCCGAACTGGCGAACACCGCCAGCCCGACCAATCCGGCATGCACGCGCTTGATCATCTTCACCATGGTCCTTCCCTTCCCCAAGATGCCGCGGCCGCGGCGAAAGTGCTGGCGCCGCCGGCCGGCGGCCCTCGATCGTCGGAGTTTATGGGTTCTTGCTACGGAGATGCGTCCGGCCCGACGGGCCTCGGGCGGGACGGCCAGCCGTGGGCGCCAGCCGCCGCGGCCCTGCGCGGCAGCGGCCAGGGGCTTTTGCATGGACTGCGCGCCGCCCGACCGGGGCCTGCCGGGCGCTGCGACTTGAGTTCCTGCTGCGGCGTACCCATTGTCGAGGGCTCCTTCCCAATGCCTTCGGGGCACCAGACCACCCGTATGAATGCACCCGCCGAAACCCGCCAGTTCGAAGCCGAGGTCGCCCAGGTCCTGCACCTGGTCACGCACTCGCTGTATTCGCACAAGGAAATCTTCCTGCGCGAACTGATTTCAAACGCCTCCGACGCCTGCGACAAGCTGCGTTTCGAGGCCATCGCCAGCCCCGAGCTCATGGCCGGCGATTCCGAGCTGCATATCGATGTCAGCTGGGACAAGGACGCGCGGACCATCACCGTGCGCGACAACGGCATCGGCATGAGCCGCGACGAGGTCGTCGCCAACATCGGCACCATCGCCAGCTCCGGCACGCGCCGCTTCCTGGAAGCGATGAGCACCGAGGGCAAGGCCGATGCGCGCCTGATCGGCCAGTTCGGCGTCGGTTTCTACTCGGCGTTCGTGGTCGCCGACCGCGTCACCGTGCTGACCCGTCGCGCCGGCGAGCCCGCGTCGGAAGGCGTGAAGTGGGAAAGCGACGGCCGCGGCGAGTACAGCATCGCGCTGGTCGAGCTCGACCAGCGTGGCACCACCGTCGTCCTGCACCTCAAGGCCGACGAGGACGAGTTCCTCACCGGCTGGCAGCTGCGATCGCTGATCCATCGCTACTCCGACCACGTCGCCTTCCCGATCCGCCTGCCGAGCGAAAAAGCCGGCAAGGATGACGACGAGGCCAAGGACGACGCCGAGGTCGCCGCCCCGGAATGGGAAACGGTCAATGCCGCCTCCGCGCTGTGGACCAGGCCGAAGAGCGAGATCTCCGACGAGGATTACCAGAGCTTCTACAAGACCCTCGGGCACGACTTCAACGATGCGCTCGCCTGGACCCACAACCGCGTCGAGGGCAACCAGAGCTTCATCACCCTGCTGTACCTGCCGTCGCAGCCGCCGTTCGACCTGATGATGGGCGGCCGCGACGAGCGCAAGGGCCTGAAGCTCTACATCAAGCGCGTGTTCGTGATGGATGCCGCCGAGGAACTGCTGCCCAACTACCTGCGCTTCGTTCGCGGCGTCATCGACGCCGACGACCTGCCGCTCAACGTCAGCCGTGAACTGCTGCAGCAGAACCGGCAGCTGGACCGCATCAAGTCGACCTGCGTCAAGCGCGTGCTGGACCTCATCGAGAAGCTCGCGCGCGACGAACCCGAAAAGTTCGCGACTTTCTACAAAGCCTTCGGCAACACGCTGAAAGAAGGCATCGGCGAGGATTCGGCCAACCGGGAGCGCATCGCCAAGCTGCTGCGTTTTGCCTCCACCAAGGGCGAAGGCGCCAGCCAGACGGTGTCTCTCGACGACTACATCGGCCGCATGCCGGTGGGCCAGGACACGATCTGGTACATCACCGCCGACAGTTACGCGGCCGCGTTCGGCAGCCCGCAGCTGGAAGCGCTCAAGGCGAAGGAGATCGAAGTCCTGCTGATGTTCGATCGCATCGACGAGTGGATGCTCGGTTCCCTGCGGGAGTATTCCGGCAAGAAGCTGCAGAACGTCGCCAAGGGCGAACTGCCGCTGGACGAGGACGACAAGCAGAAGCGCGATGAGGCGACCAAGGCGGCGGAGCCGTTGCTGGCGAAGCTCAAGGCTCTGCTCGGAGACCGCGTCTCCGACGTGCGGGTCTCCTCGCGCCTCACCGATTCGCCTTCGTGCCTCGCACTTGCCGATTACGACATGGCCCCGCACATCGCCAGGCTGATGCGCGAAGTCGGCCAAGGCATGCCGGAGAGCAAGCCCACGCTGGAGATCAATCCGCGGCACGAGCTGCTCAAGCGTGTCGAGGCAGAAAGCGACGAGGCCCGCGCGAAGGACCTCGCGACCCTGCTGCTGGAGCAGGCCGAGATATCCGCAGGCGCGCAGTTGCCGGACCCCGCAGCGTTCGTGCAGAGGATGAACCGGGTGCTGCTGGGCGCCTGAGTGCAGGCCTTTCTCGCCGGAAGAAAATCCGCCGCCCAAGCCGAGCCGTCCCATAAGGTGTTGAAGCCGCTCTGGTGGGCCTCCCGGGATCTAGAGCGGCGTTTTTTTGGTTCTTCACCCAAGCCCCCGAAAGGCCGCTCAAACCTTTAGAAAGAATTAGGCGTCGTCGCTGTAGCCGTAGGCGACGGGCCTTGGGGAAAACCGATCCGGCCGCCAGGTATCTTAGTGAGTCGAGAACGGTGCGGGCTATTCATCACGGAAACGGCCGGAATCCCCCCGTAATCGTAGACTACGGGCGCAGGCCGACAGCAGAAGGCTGGCTACTACGAGAAGGGCAACTCGAGGTGGTAGAGCGTGATCTCTGGGTACGGCTTGTCGCGTAGATGGCAGGTTTCGAAGTCCGCATGTTGGGCGAAAAGCGCCGGCGGTGACCTCCAGTACCGCTTGCTGCCGTAATCGCGTAGCCGCATCGCGGCCCGAGTGCCTGTCGACGCCAAGGAAGCGCGCAAGTTCTTTAGCTCTCCCTGGCCGACTGTGGCGACGAAGCCGACCAGGAAGGCGGCCGAATCCATCGGCGCGTAGCTTCCGCGCACAAAGCGGTGAACGCCGTGATCGACGTAGTAGCGCCGGGCCGCCTTGGCCTTCTTCTCGTTGCCCGCGTACAGTTTCTTGCACTCGAAGATCAACCGCGCATTCTTGTCGTCGCGCACCGTCGAATAGGTGATGTCCAGCCGACGGAAGTCGGTCATGTCGCTGCAGGCCGTACTGATCTCGAAATCCCAGAAACCGCTCTTCAACGTGTCGGCCAGCACTGCATGCAGGTGCACGGTCAAGCGCCGTGTGATGTCCTTTTCGAGCTGGGCGAACGCGAACTCGCCCGCTTCAGCCAACGCCAGCGCGTGGAACTCGTCGACAAAGGTGCGCACCACCTTCTCCGTGTCGGCCACAGGCAACGCCATGGCCCACGGATTGTTGACGCTCACGCAGCCATACCCGTGGGGCCCGGAGTCGATGTGGCGTGCACATGGCGCACGATCTTGAGGGCGTCATCCAGGGCCGCCGAGGTCAGCCACAAGCGCCTCAACAGTGGCTTGCCGAAGTGAATTTCGTCGCCGCGCTGGATGAGCACGTCGCCGCGCAAACCGAAGCCGCCGTCGACGACGCCGGCGAGCAGCCCATGGCGGTCAAGTTCTCCGATCAGCTTGTCGATCATTATGGGATTGGCACCGGGCTGCTCGACCGCCGCCGCCGGGGTCGCGCGCAATGTGACCCAGCCCAATCCCTCAAGACTGCCGGGCCGATAGAAGCGCACCTGCGCCTGGAAGGCGCCTTCACCGCCAAGTTGGCCGCGGCTGCGCTCAAGCTCGGCGATCAGCGTTCGCGCGTAGGCCGCCAGTTCCTCCTGGCACGGCGCGGCTTGCAGGACCGAGGCGATGTTCTCAACCGTGGTGGGCTGCACGTTCGGCAGTACGGACGTGGCAACCTCGCCGACGATCTGGCGCAGCGTCGGGCTCAGTTCGAAGTAATCGTGCACCAGCGCTTCGATCTCAGAGGGCACATCGGCGCTAGGCGAAGTCAGGATCGCCTGCTCCTGCTCGGCAACCCAGCTGGCGACGGTCTCGATGATCATTGCTGCCTTAACCGGAGCGCTGTGCTGATCCGGCCGGCGGAATGGCAGCAGCAGCAACTCGCCGTGCTTGATCTGCGTCCGTTCCATTACCGCCGCCGGTGCCAGCAGCAGGGCGAAATATGCACCGAGCCGCGAGCAAAGGTAGGCAGCCGCGAATCGCGCCAGCGGCAGGCTCTCGCCGCCCAACTGCAGTACCGAGCACGAATTCGAGCACGAGGCCGGCGTGTCGATCGCGAACGCACGGATGCGGTGGTCCGGCGTCATTCCATTGGGGACAACGATGCGCGCTCCCTGGTAAAGCTCCGTGCGACCTTCGCTCGCCACTTGGGTAATGGCGGCTGGCCATTTGCGCACGACCTTGGCGGGAAGCGCCGGTCCCTGCTTCGGTAGGCCACGCGCCGCAATGTGCGGCATGGTCTTGAGGATGCCCGGATTGACCGCCTTTTTGCCGTCGGTGACATGGAAGCCGCTGCCGCTATCGCCACCCAGGGCGGCGATCACTGACTCGAACGTGCCTTGCAAACGCAGTCGCTCGATCTCTGCGAGCTCGCGTTCCGAACCCCAGTACAGCGCTTGGACCATGCGGGGGTTGAAGGCCAACTGCGATTGCGGAAGGCGACGTCGATCGCTCGCGTGCAGCGTGAGGCGGTTGTAGAGCAGTCCCAGGTCGGCTTTCGGAGTGAGGTAGTCGAACACGCGCGGAGCCAACTCGTCCTTAGAGCCGGGTCGGTCGGCAACCACCACCATGCACGGGTGCTTGGCGCCGGGGAACAACAGCAGGCGCAGATCTGAGAAGTTGATCAGCCGGCGCACGTGCACCCGCCGTAGCCACTGCGCGAGGAACCCGCGATGCTGGGGACGGGCGAACGCGCCCGCAGGCATGATCAGGCACAGCCGTCCCCCCGGCGCGATCAGCTGCGCGGCGCGAATGGCGTAGGCAGTGGCGATCTGGCGCAGCGGGACGTCGACTGGGTCGGCCGGGTCCTGAGTCCAGGCTTCGAAGGCGGGCTTGAGTTCGTCGCCGGCCGGCTCGCGCCATGGTGGGTTCGACAACATGATCGTCGGCGCCGGCGCCTTGCCAGCGACGATGGCATGCTTGCGGGAGAAGATGTCACCCTGCGCGGGGCCGTCGAACAGGTTAACGCCGAGCAACTTGGGCAACTTCGAGCGCGGAGGCTCGGGCAAGTCCTCGAGCAGGCACAGGTACAGGCTGAAGGCGGCAATTTTGCAGGCGGGCTCGTTAATGTCGCCGCCGAAAATGTGGCCTTCAAGCAGCCGGCTTCGCTCGGCGAGGCTCAGCGGGCCTCCGGCCACCTCCTTCGCGACGCTGAGCATGCGGCGGAAGGCTGTGGTGAGCAGGATGCCCGAACCGCAGGCCGCGTCCCAGACGACTTCCTGGTCGGGACGTTCGATACCGCGGAACGCCTCGTCGACCGCCAAGTTGGCGAGGTGTCGCGGCGTGTAGTACGCCCCGTCCTGCTTCTGCTTGTCGGCCAAGAAGGACTCGTAGATGCTCGACAGCAGCTCGACGGGGAGGTAGCGAAAGTCGTAGCGCCACAACGAGCGCTGGCCGCCGACCAAGTCTTCTCGATCACGAAAGCGCTTTAGCGTGGCGAAATCACAATCCCGCAGCGTGCTCCACGACAGCTTGTGTCTAGTCGGCGCGAGGAAGTCGCCGTTGAAGCGTTCTTTGAGCTCGTTGAACAGGTTCGCCAACCCGCGGCGATCACGATCGGCGAGCAACTGGTCAAATGTCGAGAGCTGGTGCTGGCGACGGAAGCTGGCGGTGATCAGTTCGCGATCCTCGAGATAGGATACGAACAGCAGCTGCGCCATCAGATGTTGTGCATCAAGGCGGCGATCACCGTCTTGTCCGTTTGCCAGGGCATTGACTGCCAAGCCGAGGTTGCGCAGCAAGACGCGATCGACGCGCCGGCGCGGATCGAACCAGTCCGGATGCAGGGCGCGAAGGGCTCCCGAGCGCACACCGTACGCCGAGTACGCCGAGGCGCGGTCAAGACCTTCGGACTGCAAGGGCGCGGTCGACTTCCCCTTCGGGCCAACGGGCCACGCCTGCAACTCGCGCTCGCCGACGACGAGTACCAGCGAGATCAGGCCCTGGTTCCACAGCTGCCCGCGCAACTGGTCGATCTGTGTGCGATCAAGCGCGCCGTCACCGCGAACCAGGCAAACCGCCGGTACGCCATCGACTTCATACACCCCCAGAACGCCGCGATCTGCATCCAGCACGGCCTGCAGCTCGGACGCGTACGGATGTCGTGCAGGCACGCGCTCACCAGCAAGGCGGAGCGCCTCCGGAAAGTCTCGATACCCTAGAGAATCGAGCAGCGTGGGCGTGCGGTCACGGGCCATGGCCGCAGGGTACTTCTTTCTGGCCATGTACGCAATACATGGATGAAATGCTTTTGATGGATGGTATGCTTTTTACATGTCATCCGTTGCCAAGCCATCCGCTAACCGTCGACGCCGCTCCCCCGCTGGTATCAGCACGGCGCTACGCTCGCGTCTGCGTTTCATGGAAGCGGTTTTGATGTGGGAGGGCGAGGTATATCGGCAGCGGGTCGCCAGTGCGTTCGGCGTGACCGAGAACCACCTATCAAAGGACATCGATTTCTATCGGGCCACGCACCCGAACAATCTCGACTACGACAACAAACGCAAGCGCTACCTGCCGCGGGCGGGATTCAAGCCGCACTACTCGACGGGTGCGCCCGAGGAGTACCTGGGGTTGCTGCGCACGCATTGCGACGCGCGCGATCCGACGATGCCGGAGCTACCGGGGCCGAGTTCGGCCGCGACCGTGCCGCTACACAGCGGCGGGGTGGACTCCAAGACGTTGCAAGCCGTCACCCGTGCAGTCGCTGCCGGTACGGGGCTGGAAGTGAGCTACCAGTCGATGGATCGGCCCGAACCGGCCATCACGGAGATATGGCCGCACGACTTGGTGTTCTCCGGGACGCGCTGGCACGCACGCGCGTTCCAAGCCAAGAGCGACGGAACGCGCCGATTTGGCGACTTCGTGCTGGCGCGCCTCGTTGTGCGCTCTACCGGGCTGCCGCCGCGCACTGAGGCAGCCGTCCAGCACGACGCTGAGTGGAATTCCCTCGTCGATGTAGCCGTGCAGCCCGCTCCGCACCTGAGCGCCAGCCAGCAGGAAGCGATCGCCAAGGAATACGGCATGAGCGGGTCAGCGGGGCGCCGACGTTGGGTGTGTCGGCTTCGCCGGTGCCTGATGCCGTACTTTCTCGTGCTCCACCGCCTTGATGCGCGCAAGAGCGACGCGAAGAAGCATCGGCGGTACATCGAACTGGTCGACCCAACCGTGCTAGAGACGTACGGGTTCCCTGCCGAGTAAGTCGGCTCGGCCGCGGCAGCATGAGGCTGTCCTCGAGACGATAGGGCTTTTCAGCGAGTCAGCGAGCCCCGCCTCATCGCGGGGAAGCGCGCTGGCTCCGCTCCGGAGTTGTGGCTCGGGCTTTCCATGCTGGAGCAGGACACGCTATGTGGAGCCGGATAGGCGCCGAGTCCCGTCAACTCTTGCACCACCCTCTGTTGCTCTGAGCAGAAACGCCGCGGCGCACGCGCTGCAACGCAACCGCGGATACCAATGCCGCCGATACGCGCAACCCCCTTGATGCAGTCGGAGTTGGCCGACTTGGCCACCCCCTCGGGGTGCCCCCCGAACTGCGCGCGCCGGGTGTTTCGGGACACGATGACCTGAATGTCCTCGAAGACATCCAGAAGCAGGAGACGAGGGCTGTCGCGGCGATCGACCCGTCAGACGGGTTTCAACACCTGATCTGAACGGCTCGCCGCTCGGTTGGGTTTTTTTTCGTTCCTCATGAGGTTGGCCGACGGCTTTCGCCTGGGCCTTTCGCTCGGGCCCCCGAAATAGGGCTATGCTCGGCCGGCCGCCATTTGCCGGATGAACAGTCCTGCGCTGCTGGTGGAATCGCAGGACCGCATCTTTTCCGAAACTCACACGGAGCACCACCAGTGAACAAGCAACTGATTCTCACCGGCACGATCATCTCGGCCCTGGCGCTGGCTTCGGCCTTCGCCGCACCGGCAGCGCACGCGGCATCTTCAAACGCCGACCCGGGTTCGCGCGCGGCCACGCCGACGACGCTCTCGGCGAAGAACACGTACAAGCGCAGCGCAACGCTCGGCAAGGGCCAGGGCGTGGCGGAACATCGCTTCCGGCTGGATCTGCCAGCGGGCGCGTCGCTGCAGGCGCTGCCAGCCGAGAGCGGCCAGAACGAACTGGCGTCGGAAATTCTGGTGGTGGACCGCGACGGCAACACGCTCGGCGTGGTCGACTCGGCGTGGGCGCAGGATGCGGGCGGAAAATCGCTCTTCACCTATTTCCGCATCGACGGCGACACCCTCGTGCAGTCCGTCGACACTTCCGACGCGGCATCCGGCCCGATAACCGCGGTGCTGATGTACGCGGGCATCGACGTCGATCCCGACGCGGCCTTCGTGGATGCGCCGGCGGACTCCGGCGAGATCAGCCCGTCGGCCGTCTCCTTCGTGAGCGTGCCGTGGAACTACGTCTACGCCCCCTGGCGGGGATCGCTGCACGACTACTGCACCGCCTCGCCTGATGAATTTCCCAACCCCGCCGGCCCCAACGCCAACTTCCGTGGGCCATGCGCGCGTCATGACATGTGCTATGCCGGCACCACCTCGGCATGGACCTGCGACGTGAATCTGCGCGAGAACATGCGCATCAACTGCCGATACACCTACGCCTGGTACAACCCCACGCGTGCGGTCTGCTACAGCACGGCCGACGTGTATTTCGCGGCCGTGGTCCTGCACACCGGCAGCTGATCGGCCTGTCGACGCAACGCTCCGGTGACCGGACAGTTGCGTCGCATCCGCCCGGCGGACCCTGGCGCGATGCAGCGCCCAGGCCGCAATGGCGGGCGAAATCCAGTCTGGCAGGCAAGTGGGCTGCCCTTGAACCAGTACGGCGCCCGAAGGCGCCGTTCTTTTTGACCGGCGATCAGGCCGTCGCGGGAATCCCGTGCGGTTCCGTCTTCGGGTCAGGACCGAAGCGGTTCTCGCCCTGCGTGCCCTCCATCGCGAGCAGATGCCCCTTCGTCAGCATCGCCCATCCGCTCTTGTCGTGGTCGTGCATCCTGCGCACCCCCACCGCGATGCTCGGGATCAGCCCCGCCAGCAAATAGATTCCCATGAGCAGGCCCATGCCCATTCCCTTATCGAATGTGCCTATGGCCATGTCGATCAGCATCAGGCCGACCACGACCAGTATATTGATCAGCGTAAACATCCAGTATTCCTTGCGGCGCGCCCGGCCGGAGAAACCCACGTAGTTCCGGAGCACTTTCATATACCAATACATGCAAATTCCTTTTCTTGGTGTGGTGCGCAGACTCCCCAGCCGGCGCTGGCCCATCCTATCAGCATCAAGGCACATCGGCCACTGCGCATCGATTCCGTGCCGCCCGTCACACAAGTGATGGCGCGGCGAGCAGGAAATGGTGGTACATGTGCCGAAAGGCCGCTCCCGCGAAGCTCAGTACTTCGGCATGGACGTGCGACGTGACCCTGCACGGGAACATGCGCGTCGATTGCCGTTACAGCCACGCCTGTACAAACTGTGCGCGCTGAATGCTACAGCACCGCCGACGTTCTATTTCGGCGGTCGTCCTGCTCACCTGTGCTGATCGGCCAATCGGCGCGCGGTCGGCTCGCGCGTTGCGACCGCCGGCGACACCCTGTGGTGCCGGCTCTGCAGGTCAGGATGAAAAAGCGCGTCAGACCGCCAGCGCTTCCACAGGCAAAGCCGTGTCCGCCGGGGGGTAAAACCGACCAGCGCGGCATGTCGATCGTGAAGACGCAGCCGTTGCCTGGAACGTCGCGCACCGTCAGCTTGCCGTCGTTCGCCTCCACGCTGCGTCGGGCGATGGACAGGCCCAGGCCCACTCCGCTTTTGGTGTGGTCGGACTGGACGAATGGGTGGAACAGCCGCTCGGTTTCGCCGGCAGGCAGGCCGCCGCAGCTGTCCTCGACATCGATCAGGATCCGGTCGGCGACGGCATAGGCATTGAGCGTCACTTCGGTGCCCGAGCGAGTGAACTTGAAGGCGTTCTGCAGCAGATTGCCTACCGCCGAGAACAGCAGATCGCGATCGGCATCCACCGCCAGCAACGCATCGACCTTGGACACCGCCAGCGTGCAGCCCATGACCTCGGCCTCCAGTTCGCCGGCCAGTCTGATCTCCAGGATGAAGTCGGCCAGCGAGAACAGCGCGTGCTGTGCCGGGATTCCGGCGGTCATCCTGACTTCGGCGAGCGAACGGTCGATCAGGTTGCGCAAACTGACCAGGCTGCGGTCGAGCACCGCGCCGGTTGCGCCGCTGTGGCCGACGTTGCCGGACTTGATCACCGCGAGCGCCATCGTCGCCGTGCCGAGGTGGTTTCGCAGCTCGTGCGCGAAATGCCCCAGCCGCTCGTTGAGCGAGTCCGCCTGCTGATCGGCCATCTTGAAATCGCGCTGGTAAGCGAACTCGGTGACCGCGTTGGCGATCGCATTGTCCAGGCAGCGGTTGAACGTGCGGAACTCATCGACCTGGATCGTCGCGTCGAGTTCGCAGGCCAGGTCCATGATCGACTGGCACAGGTCGCCGTAGTCGTGGACCAGTTCCTCCACGGTGAAGCCGTGCTCCAACAGCTCGCGGCCATGCGCGGCGGCACTTTCGCCCATTTCCGACAACATCGGCTTGCCGCCACCGGAACGGCCGGAGACCTTGCGGCTGCGCATCGGGTGCGGAGTGAGTTCGACCTGCAGCGTCTTGATCAGCTGATCCAGGAAGATCGTGATCCCATGCTCGAGCTCGCGCTTGTCGGAGCCCTCGACGTCCCGCTTGGCGACCTTGGTCCGGCACCGGGCAATGAGCTCGGTCCGGTGAGCCGCGAGGAACGTGTGCATGTTCATCACGCCACCTTACGCACGTGTGGGTCCGCGCATGAATACCGGCCACGGGCTATATCCAGCACCGCCCGTGGCAGCGATTCTGCGCCGCTGGCGCGTCGCCGGCGCAGCCTGACCCCTGCAATCGAACCAGCACCACCGGGGTGGATTCTGTCAACGGAAGGATCCGGGTGAGCGCGGTGCTGATTTCCTGCGCCCGGTGCTCGACGGAGTTGGACGGTACGAATACAGCTATGCCCTCGTCCGCGTACCAGTGCAGGTCGGCAGTGAAGTAGCCGCTGAGCGAGCCGTCGTGCGTCGCCAGGCTGGTGCGACGCGGCGGCGTGGACAGAAACCATCCGTATCCGGAAAACGAGCCGGCCGAATCGCGTACGTGCCGCTGGAGCATCAGGCGCCGTGCTTCGGCGGAAAGAACGCGATCGTCCTGCAGCGCATCGCTCCAGCGCCGCATGTCCTGCGCGGTGGAGAGCAAGCCACCGGACGCGCGATTGCACCAGGCCGGGCCGCTCTGGTTGCGGAACGCCGGGTTGAGATTGCCCAGGTACTCGTCCCGGCCAGCGTAGCCGCGGGCCGCATCCTGCAGCGTCGTCTCGTCGAACGTGTAACCGGTGCGCGTCATCCCCGCCGGGGCGAACAGCTCCTCGCGCAGGTACTGCTCGTAGGATCTGCCCGAGGCCCGCTCAATGATTGCCCCGAGCAGTCCGTAGCCATCGTTCGAGTACGCAAACGCGCGGCCCGGCGCTGCGTCCAGATCGGCCGCGAGCACCTCGCGCACGTACCCGTCGCGATCCAGCTTCGACGACGGCGGCCAGCAGATACCGACCCGGTGCGGCATCCCCGAGGTGTGGGTCAGCAACTGGTGGATCGTGATCGCGCGCTTGTCGGCGGGAACGTCGTCGAAAAAGCGGGTGACAGGATCGGTGACCCGCAGGCGGCCTTCCATCTGCAGCTTGAGGATCGCCGCGGCAGTGAAAGGCTTGGTCACCGATGCCAGCTGGAACAATGTGCGATCGGTCGCCGCCACGCCTCGCCCGCGGTCGGCGATGCCGTAGCCCTTCGACAGGATCGCCGCGTCGCCTCGCATCACCATCACCGCGCCCGAGTAGCCGTCGGCCACCCGTTGCTGCATGTACGCGTCGATCCGCTCACGCAGCTGCCCGGCTGCGGCGGGGTCGTCGCTGGCGATCGGCGGCGGCCGCAACGAAGCGCAGCCCTGCAGCAGCAGCGCCAGGGTGATGACGATCGAGAGGCGCGGACACTGCATCGCCGCGTGCCTATCCGTGGCCGCTGGCGCCCGACAGCATCCACAGGGCCATGCCGACCATCATCAGGTTCTCGGTCAGCGACACGAATCCCAGCGGCACCCTGCTGTTGCCTCCGACGCACGCGCACTTGATCGATCGCTTGTCGATGTACACCGCCTTGAACACGGACACCGCGCCGATGCCGCCGATGAACAGCGCGACCGGCACCGACAGCCAGGTCAGTGCTCCGGCGAGCATCAGCACGCCGGCAAGCGCTTCGGCAAACGGATAGATGTACGAGTACGGCACCCATCGCTGCGCCAGCAAGTCGTAGCCCAGGAACATGCTGGAGAACGACTCGATGTCCTGCAGTTTCAGGATCGCCAGTACGCACATGCTGATCGCGATGAACCACTCGACCGCGCGCACCGTCAGCACCGTGCCAAAGACCGCGTAGCTCGCGGCCGCGGCCATCAGTGCCGTCATCACGAACAGCGCGACCACGGGCCGGTACGTCGTCGCGTCGGGATCACGAACCTTCAGGCCCAGATGCCGGCGCAGATCATCGTATCCGCCGATGCGCACGCCGCCGATGAACACCTGCGGCGTGGTCCTGACCCCGTGCTCGGCCTTGAAGGCGTCGGTCTGCTCGCGCGTGGTGAGCCAGTGGTCCTGGACGGCATAGCCCTTGCGCCTGAGCAGGTCGACGGCCTTGGTGCCGTAGGGGCAGACGTGCTGCTCCATCACCATGCGGTGGATCGTCGCCTGTTTTGTCGTTGCCGGATTCATGTTGCGGACTCCCGGAGTGGAATTGTCTGGCGCTGTTGCAACGCCAAGCTACGGCCGAGGGCATTACCGGCGCGTCTCCGGAGGCGCCGGCTCTCCGGCCGAGGGTCCGGGGGGTGGGGGGTCGGCGTGTCGCTGATCTCCAGAGCGGCCGTCAGGATCTCGCAAGCAGCCGCGATCAGCCCGCTTCCAGAGCCGCCAGCGTGCGCGTCACCACGCCCTTGAGATCCGGCGTCCAGCGCAGCACGATCACCAGGTCGTGTTCGCGGTCGACGTACACGTAGTTGCCACCGAAGCCCGCCGCCCAGAAGGCCGATTCCGGCGCGGCCGGGATCGCTTCGCGTCCGGTGTTGAGCCACCACAGGTAGCCGTAGTCGGCCTTGACCGGCGACGGTCGCGTCGCCTGCTCGAACCAGCCCGTGGGGATCAGCCGTTGCGTGCCCCACACGCCGTCGCGCTCCACCAGCAGCCCGAAGCGCGCGTGATCGAGCGTGCTGATCACCATCCCGCCGCCGAAGTGGCCGCCGCCGGACACCGATTGCATGCGCAGCCCGTCCAGGTCCACCCACGAATTCTCGTAGCCGTGCCAGCGCCACGTCGAGGACGCACCGATCGGGTCCATCACCCGGCGCCGCAGCAGTTGCGGCAGCGGCTCGCGCACCACCTGCAGCAGCGAATACGCCAGCAGGTTGATGCGCACGTCGTTGTACTTGTAATGCGTGCCGGGCGTGCGCAGCGGCCGCTTCGCGGGGTCGTCGCCTTCGGGCCGATCGGCCCAGTCGGCGACCTCCCACAGCGTGCCGCTCCAGTCCGACGTCTGATGCAGCAGGTGCATCCAGGTGATCGCGCTGTTGTGCGGGCCCTCGAACATCGCACCTGGCACGCTGCGAGCGACGCGCTGGTCGAGCGCGGGGAGGTCGCCATCGCCCAGAGCGAGCCCAGCCACCGTCGACAGGTAGCTCTTGACGGTACTGAAGGTCATGTCCGGGCGCTCCACGTCGCCCCACTCGGCGACGATGTAGCCGCCGCGGACGATGATCCCGCTGGCCTGCGCACGGGGCACCACGGGCCCGAGGATGCGGTAGCCGGGCTCGCGCTTGCCGAAGGATTGGTTCAGAACCACCCGCAGGTCCGACGGCTCGACCTGCGCGTTTTCCTTCGCGTACGCGACCGCGTCCGCAAGCCGTCCCGCATCGAATCCGGCCTGCACCGGCGCGCGCCGCTCCCACTGCTGCGGCGGCGGGACATAGTCGACGGCGAAGGCGGGCGCGAGCACCGTGACCCACAACAGCGCGACCAGCAGCGTGGACCGCCGGGACGGGATCGGGAGAATGGACGGTCTCATCGCGGGCACCTGGTTGCGGAATGGGAACAGTCTAGCGGCGCGGTCGACGCCATTTTCGCCGGGAGTTGCCGCGCCAAAAACTCCTCGTCGTGCATGGGGCCTGCCGTGGCACCCTCTCCCTTGCGGGGGGCTGGGGTGGGCAAGCGAAAGCGCAAACCCGACGCACCCAAGCCATCAGAGTCCCGCACCGCCAAATCCTCGCCAGCCACAGGACACGGAACCTGCGGTTGCTGGTGATGATCGCGGTCACCGACGTGATCTTCGCGGTGGATTCGATACCGGCGATCTTCGCCATCAGCACCGATCCCTTCATTGTGCTGACCTCCAATATGTTCGCGGTGCGCGGCCTGCGCGCGATGTTCTTCCTGCTGGGCGTGGTGGTCGCGATCATCGGCACGACGGTGCTGCTGAGCCTCAAGCGGCCGGCGGTGGTCGCCCGGTAGGCGGGGCGCGGCGGCAGCGCGGTGGGCACGGTCGCGCCGGCGCACCACGACGTTTGGCAGCACCGTGCCTGGCACTGCCCCGACGCAGGCCCGAGGCTGTGCGGCCGCCGAGCGGAGCGAGCCTCGTTTCTGGCTACGATAGGAAAACCGACGCACGGAGCGACAGCGATGACCGATGGGCAGATCCCCGTTGCGCGCGAGGCAGTATTCGCGATGCCGCCGGACCAGTTTCGCGACCTTGGCCACGGTCTGGTCGATGCGCTGGCCGACTTCCTCGCCGGACTGCCGACGCGCGCCGTGACCGGAAGCGACAGCGCCGCCGAGTTGCGCTCACTGCTGCCGTCGGGTGCGATCCCGGAGCACGGCGCTGCGCCCGGGCAATTGCTGGCCGATGCGACGAGGCTGCTGATCGACCATTCGCTTTTCAACGGACACCCGCGCTTCTTCGGCTACATCACCGCCGGCCCCGCGCCGATCGGCGTGCTGGCCGAGCTGCTCGCGGCCGCGATCAACGCCAACGTCGGCGGAGCGACGCTGGCCCCGATCGCCAGTGCGATCGAGGAGCAGACCATCCGCTGGATCGCCGAACTGATGGGCTACCGCAGCGACTGCGGCGGGCTGCTGGTGAGCGGCGGCAACATGGCGAACATCGTGGCTTTCTTCGCCGCCCGGCGTGCGCATGCCGACTGGAACCTGCGCCAGCACGGCGTCGGCAAGGGTCCGCCGATGCTGGTGTATGCATCCACCGAGACGCACACCTGGCTGCACAAGGCGGCCGACCTCTCCGGCATCGGTACCGATGCGATCCGATGGGTGCCGATTGGCGGCGACGGCCGAATGGACACTACCGGGCTGGCCGCGCGCATCGCCGCCGACCGCGAGCGCGGGGGCCGGCCGTTCCTGCTGATCGGCACGGCCGGCACCGTCGCCACCGGGGCGGTGGATCCCCTGCCCGAGCTGGCGCGCATCGCCCGCGAGCAGCGGATGTGGTTTCACGTCGACGGTGCGTACGGCGGCGTGGCGGCGGCGTTGCTCGGCACGCCGGAATCGTCGCTGGTGCCATCGGACCTGGCGGGGCTGCGCGAGGCGGATTCGATCGCGCTGGATCCGCACAAATGGCTGTATGCCCCACTGGAAGCGGGCTGCGTGCTGGTGCGCCGCCCCGAAGACCTGCGCGACGCTTTCAGCTACAAGCCCAGCTACTACCGCTTCGACAACGACACCGTAGAGCCGCTGCCGAACTACTACGAATTGGGGCCACAGAACTCGCGCGGTTTCCGTGCGCTCAAGGTCTGGTTGCAACTGCGCCAGGCCGGTCGTGCCGGCTACCGGCAGATGATGGCCGACGACATCCGCCTCGCACGCCGGCTCCAGTCGCAGGTGAGTGCCAGTGCCTGGCTTGAACCCGGCCCCGGAGGACTCAGCATCGCCACGTTCCGCTATGTGCCGCGGGCGGGTCCGCAGGACGACAGCCGCGGCGAATGGCTCGACACGCTCAACACCGAACTGCTCGACCGCCTGCAGCGCGGCGGCGAGGCCTTCGTCTCCAACGCGGTGATCAACGGTTGCTTCTGGCTGCGCGCATGCATCGTCAACTTCCGCACCGGCGCGGCCGATGTCGACGCGCTGGTTGCGCTGGTGGAGCGGATCGGTGACGAGATCGTCACCGCGGGCGAGAGCGTCGACTAAGCCGACGTCGGCGTCGCAAGGTCGAGACGCCACGACCCGGGCCCTTGCACCTGGAGCCCGGCAACAGGAATGCCGGCAGCATGCCATGGGGCCAGCAACCGTCACCACGATCAAAGGCATCCGGGAAGAGGAGGAGCCGACGTTTACCTGAGCCAGCGCGAGCGAGGATGTCCCGGATCGACTCGCGGTGTTCTCCGACCCATGTGCCGCAGCGCCGGATAGGATTCCCTGTGGCACCCCGCCACCAGAACGCGGACTGACTCATGAACACCATCGGCCTGATCGGCGGCCTCAGCTGGCAGTCTTCCATCGACTACTACCGCCTGATCAACGAGGACGTGCAGCGCCGCCTAGGCGGTCACCACAACGCGCGCAGCATGATGGTCAGCGTCGACTTCGCCGAAGCCGAAGCGATGATGAGTGCCGGCGACTGGGACGGACTGAGGCGGCTGCTGGTCGACGCCGGGCGGCGCGTGGAGGCCGCAGGAGCGGATTTCGCCCTGCTGTGCACCAACACCATGCACAAGCTGGCCGGTCCGCTGCAGGACGCCCTCGGCAACCCGCTGTTGAACATCGTGGACGCCGCCGCCGGCGCCGTGCGCGATGCGGGGCTGTCGCGGGTCGCGCTGCTGGGGACGCGCTTCGTGATGAGCGAGGACTTCTACGTGCAGCGCCTGGCCGACGGCGGCGTACAGGCACTGGTACCGGACGCGGCGGGACAGGCCGAGGTCGACCGCATCATCTTCGAGGAACTGACCCGAGGCCGGATCACCGCTTCCTCGCGGCAAGCGTACCTGAGCGTGATCGACCGGTTGCAGGAGCAAGGCGCGCAGGGCGTGATCCTCGGCTGCACCGAAATCGGCCTGCTGCTGAAGCAGGACGACTGCACCCTGCCGTTGTTCGATACCACTGCCATCCACGCGCGCACCGCGGTGGACCGGGCGCTGGGTTGAAACCGGCTCGCTCGAATCGGCCTGACCGGTTTTGCCGCGCTGCGCCGCAGTAAGCAACGAGCCCAACGCGGCGAATACCGAGCGCAGCAATCGAGGAGCCCCACATGCCGGACGATTCGTTCATTCCACTACAAGGCGGCTGCCTGTGCGGGGCCGTGCGTTATCGCCTGCTGTCGCCACCCACCGACAGCGGATACTGCCACTGCCGCATCTGCCGCCGCGCCGCGGGCGCGCCATTGCTGCTGTTCGCCACCGTGCCCAAGCCCGACATGGAGATCGTTCGCGGCACGCCGAAGCACTACCGCTCGTCACCGTCCGGCGAGCGCTGGTTCTGCGGCGACTGCGGAACGCAGCTCTACATGCAGGTGGAGTCCGAGCCCGACACCACCGATTTCACCGTCGCCTCGCTCGACACGCCCGAAACGGTGCCTCCGACCTTCCACATCTGGCATGGCTCGCGAATTGCCTGGTTCGATACTGCCGATGCCCTGGAGCTGTTCCCACGGGGGCGCACGACCGATCCGTAGCCGAGCGCCGCGGGGTCGAGACGTTCCGCCGATGACCTCCCCGTGTTTTCTGACTTGGGACCCACCAGGGCCTGCGACCGCCACCCGACCGGTGGACAGGCATCCTGGACAAAAATGTGCCGCATGGCGCACAAGAGGATCGGGTCTACCTGTATAAAAAAGAACAGGCAAACCCCGGTGGCACTTGAACAACAAGAGCATCATCCTGTGCGTGGACGACGATTCCACTGTGCTGAACGCGCTGCGCAGCATGCTGTCGAGTCATTTCGGGCCCGAGCTGCAGGTGGAATTCGCCGAGAGCGGCGATGAGGCGCTGGAGATCGAAGCCGAACTGCGCGCGCAGGGGAGCGAGCTGGGGCTGGTGATCTCGGACTTCATGATGCCGGGGCTGCGCGGCGACGAACTGCTGGTGAAGCTGCACGAAACATCCGCCAACACGATCAAGATCCTGCTCACCGGACAGAGCGACGTGTCCGGGGTGAAGCGCGCCATCAACGAAGCCAACCTCTACCGCTTCCTGGAAAAACCCTTTCTCAACGACGACATCGTGCTGACGGTGCGGGCGGCTCTGCGGGCGTACTGGCAGGAACGCGACCTGATCCGCCAGAACGAAGAGCTGCGGCGCATGAATGCCGAGCTCGAGGACATCGTGGCCGCCCGCACCGAAGAATTGGTGATGAAGAACCGCATGCTGGAAGTACTGTCGGTGACCGACAAGCTGACCGGCCTGTACAACCGGCGCAAGCTCGACGAGGTGCTCGACGAGGAGATCGTTCGCGCCCAACGCTACCAGCTGGACGTGTCGATCATCATGCTCGACATCGACCATTTCAAGCGGGTGAACGACACCTACGGCCACGGCGTGGGCGACGAAGTCCTGATCGCAATGGCCAGGCTGCTGCGCGACCAGACGCGCGAGGCCGATGCGCTCGGCAGGCTCGGCGGCGAGGAGTTCCTGGTGGTCTGCCCGCACAGCAGCGCCGCAGGCAGCCTGAGCACGGCGACCAAACTACGCGAGGCGATCGCCGGGCATCATTTCCCCGGCGTCGGGCAGATCACGTCCAGCTTCGGGATTGCATCCTACCGGCCCGACGACACGGCAGCGACCTTGCTGGCACGTGCCGACGCCGCGCTGTACCGGGCCAAGGACGCGGGGCGCAACCGGGTGGAGCTCGAGCATGCCCGATGAAACCGAGCTGCTGGTCCGACGCATCGGCGAGCTGGAAATCGAGGTCGCCGAACGCCGCCGCGCGGAAGAATTACAGCGTGCGCTCTACGAAATCGCCTCGCTGTCGGCCGCG
The DNA here is from genome assembly GCA_030856985.1 of Pseudomonadota bacterium. Taxonomy (GTDB): domain Bacteria; phylum Pseudomonadota; class Gammaproteobacteria; order Xanthomonadales; family Xanthomonadaceae; genus Lysobacter_K. The sequence goes on from JALYOG010000084.1 coordinate 34,296, forward strand.
GACAGTCCCCAGCACGAGCACTACGTGGAACTGCACGAGATCGTCGGTCGTCTGATGTACGCGAAAAATTTCATCATCGCCTCCTACGATGCCGACGACGGGATGATCCGCCAGCAATACCTCGTGGACGAGGACCCCAACGAGGCACTGGAGTGCTTTCCGTTTGGCGAAGGCATTTCCTCGCTGGTGATCCGCAGTCGTCTGCCGTGGTTGCTGGACCATTCGCTGTTCGAATCGCTGGTGGCCGCCGGCGAGATCCGCGCGCCGCGCGGCGTGATCGATTTCAACAGCTGGATGGGCGCGCCGCTGATCGCGCAGGACCGGGTGTACGGCCTGATCATCGTGCAGAGCTACCGCACGGACGTCAATTACACGCAGTCCGACCTCGACATGTTGAACTACGTCGCCAGCCACGTGGCCGCCATCGTCGCGCGGTGGCAGTCGAACATCGCGCTGAAGCGGGCCCATGACGAACTGGCCGCATCGGCCGAGACACTGCGTCTGCTGGGCGACGTCAGCAAGGACCTCACGGGCAGCCTGGATACGCTGGCGATCTGCAAGTCGATGGAGCGCCATGTCGCCGCGCTGCTGCCGATGGATGCATTCGGCGTGGCGCTGCTATCGCCCGCCGGGGACTCGCTGGACTACGCCTATTACATCGAGGATGGCGTGGTGGATGCCTCCAACTCGTACCGGCTGGACCATCCCACGTCGCTGGCCGTGCTGACCTTTCGCGAGGACCGCGAGTTGACCATGTTCAACGAAACGCAGCTGGGCAACGCCCCCACTGCGTCGAACATAGTGGGGTCCGCGCCGATTCTTTCAGCGGTGTTCCGTCCCCTGATCGCCAACGGCCGGCGCATCGGCGTGGTAACGGTGCAAAGCCACGGGGCAGATGCGTACAACGAGCGCGATCTGGAGGTGTTTCGGTCGGTGACGGCGTACGCGGCGATTGCGCTGGCCAACGCCGATGCCTATACCACCGCCGAGGCGGCGCGCCAGCAGGCCGCACAGGCATTGGATGACCTGCGGAAAGCCGAAGCCCACCTGGTGCATTCGGAAAAAATGGCGGCGCTCGGGCAGCTGGTTGCCGGCGTCGCACACGAGATAAACACCCCGATCGGCGCGATCAAGTCAAGCGGGCAGAACATCACCGAAGCGCTCGACAGCGCCTTGCTGGACTTGCCCGGGTTGCTCGACGAACTCGATGCGGCCCACCGCGCTCATTTCAGCGAACTGCTCACGCGTGCCAGCCGGCCCAGGGCGGTAATGAGCACGCGCGAGGAGCGCAGCATCGTACGCGAGGTGACCGCACGGCTCGAGGCGCTTGGCGTGGCGCAGCCGCGGCACAGCGCCGGGCTGCTGGTGCAGTTGCAGTCGCACACCGACCTGGACGAGGTGCTGCCCCTGCTGCGCCACCCGGCTGCGGACCGGATACTGAATACCGCACACGGCATCGCCACGATCACCACCAATGCCGACAACATCAACACCGCCGTCGATCGCGTCGCCAAGATCATCTTCGCGTTGAAATCCTTCTCGCGCTTCGGCGGGGTGCAGGTATGGGGCGAGTCGGACCTGCGCGACGGGCTCGAGACGGTGCTGACGATCTACCAGAACCAGATCAAGCACGACATAGAACTCGTGCGAGAGTTCGAAGAAGTGCCACCGATCCGATGCCTGCCCGACGAGATCAGCCAGGTGTGGATCAACCTGGTGCACAACGCGCTGCAGGCAATGGACAACAAAGGCACTTTGACTTTGGGCCTGCGTCGCGACGGCGACAGCGCCCTGGTGTCGGTTACGGACACCGGCTGCGGCATGTCGCCGGAGGTGCGCGAGCGGATCTTCGATGCCTTCTTCACCACCAAGCCAGCCGGTGAAGGCACGGGACTGGGCTTGGACATCGTGCGCAAGATCATCGAAAAACACGGCGGCGAGATTTTCGTCACCAGCCAGGTCGGCCGCGGCAGCACCTTCACGGTCAGTTTGCCAATTGCGGGAGTCGAGTGATGGAAAAGGGCGTGTTGATATGCGTGGACGACGAGATCATCGTCCTGACTGCCTTGAAGGACCAGTTGCGTCGCGCGTTCGGCAGTGAGTTCCACATCGACGTGGCCGAAAGCGCCGAGGAGGCGCTGGAGTTGCTGGACGAGCTGGCACTCGATGGCCACACGTTGCTGGTGATCGTTTCGGACTGGCTGATGCCGGGCATGAAGGGCGACGAATTCCTGATCCAGGCGCACGAACGCTTTCCATCCGTGGTGAAGATCATGCTGTCGGGCCAGGCCGAGTCGGCGGCCGTGGATCGCGCTCGACGAGAGGGGGGCCTGCATCATTTCCTGGCGAAGCCGTGGAACGCCGAGGCGCTGGTGGAATCGATCAACCAGGGCCTGCGGGAGCGGGCGGTCTAGTCGGCGCCGACCGCAGGCTGCGAACCGCAGGGTACAGTCCGCGTGGGCGGGAAGCGGGGCGTTCATTGGCCGGGGGGAAAAGAAAACCGCACCGGGGACGCCATCTGCGGAGGACAGTCGTCCTGGAAGCGGCCGGCGGAATCGATACGGCACCGCGAAGCCTGTCGGACCTCGCGGTGCCGGCATGGCCTACTCGGCCGGCGTGATGCTCACGATGGTGTTGTCTGCATCCGCGGAGCGGAACTCGAAGGTGATCTTCTGCCCCGCCTCCACGGCCTGGATCTGCTCCGGGCTGGCAGTGAAACCCATCGTCATGGCAGGCCACTTCAAGGCCTCGACCGGGCCATGGGCGATGACGATCTTGTTTGTGGACGGGTCGACCGATTCGACCGTGCCCGTCGCAGTGGCCACGGTTCCGGCAGCGCCGCCCATGTCCATGCCCATCGCCTGATGGTCAGCCTCCGACATGCCCATGGGTCGGCCGTCCGGGCCCGCCATCGGTGCTGCACCAGGCTCGGTGGCCATGGGGCCTGCGGTTTCAGCCGGCGCAGCGGCCGTGTCGGCGGTGCTGTCCTCCCTGGCGCAGCCGGCCAGGACCGCGATCGAGAGCAGGGACGCAATCAGCATTTTCATCTTGGTAGTCCTCAGGTTATTGCGGGGGTGGATCGATGCGGACGAGCCGACGAAGGCACAGCCGGTATGCCGCCGGAAAGAAGCGGATGGTCCCGATGTCGGCGACCATCGGGGCGGCGGGACGCTGAAAACGCTTCCGGCCAAGGGCGGCCAGAAGTCGGTAACCAACGATGTCTTCCGACGACTGATGTCTCCGTCTCCGGCCGGCGACTATCTCGCGCGCGAGCCGGAATGGACGACACGCGCGAGGCGACGGTCACGACACTGTATTGCGCGCTGACCTACATCCCACCGGTCGGTGCTGGCGGTATTGACGAGGCCTGCCGACGATCTGCCGCTGATCGATTCGGCGCTGCGCGGAGAATGAGCCTTGTGGTGTCGCGGTAGCGTCAACCTGCAGCTACTACCGCCCGGTCGGCCGCTGCAAACCTGGCCCACCCGGTGCGATGGGAGCAAAACAGGCGTCAGGGCCCCGCTTGCCCTGCCCCGCGGCTACCCGACCTCCACAGGCCGCACGCTGGGCGATCTCACCGGCGGCGCATTACCCGCCGGGCCACGGTAATCGATCCTGATCTCGCGCATCCCCTCCGGCACCTCGGGATTCAACGACTCCGCGCCATCGCATCCGGAGTGCAGGCGCCCGAGCATCGCCATGCCCGCGAGCATCGCAGCCATCGTGCCGGCGCCAGCGCGCTCGGTCGCCAGCACGCGGTCGGGGAAGACATACACGGTTGTCTCGCCCTGTGCACTCAGCGACAGCATCGATCCGTCGGGAACGGCGGGGCCATCGGCGAGCGTCTCGATCGGCAGCGGCTGCCAGCACCTGCCTGTGCTGGATATCGTCAGCTGCGGCAACAGGGCTTTGACGAAAGCCTCGGCGCCGCGGCGTATCTGGCGGCGCGAGACGCGCGGATCCACCGTGCTGTAACGCGCCTTGACCAGGTAGAGGTTGTCGAAAGCCACGACCATCGCGGAGTTCCGTCGGATGCCTCCCACTTCGAGCGTGAAGTCTAGCGACCACGCTGGAGTCGTCTCCTTCCCGCCACCGTCCTTCGAGGACAACCTGAGCGCGCGCAACTCTGAGATGTCGCCCGGTTTAGCGCCGGGCCCCTGCAGCCAATGCTGTTCCAGCGCCTGGCGTTCGCTTTCCACCGCCGCTCGCACGTCCTCTGGTGAGAGCACGCCCACGGGATAGATGTAGACATCGATCCACTCCGCATCCTCGCTCTCGGCGTAACGCACCGATACGCCGTCGCGTGGGGAGTCGAACCGGTTTTCGCCCATGGCGCGCCTCGCGCCGACCGCGAGCGGATAGACGATGCGGGTCTCGCGCAGGAACCCGCCGAGGAACGGCTCTGCGGCTTCCGCCTGCTCGGTCTCGGCGGCGGCGGCGGCAAGCACCACCGGCGACGCTGCCAGCGACAACGCCAGCGCACCGGCCATTGCGATCCACTTGTCCATCAGTCCCCCTGCAGCCTGTGACTCGATGCTACGGCACCCCGGGCGTCAGGCGCCCGGATCGTCCCCGCCCGAGACCGGGGCCACGCCTGTGCTTGTCTGTCCAAAAAAAAACGGCGCCCGAAGGCGCCGTTTCGTGGTGCGGCTTACGCCAGCGCCGGCATGCCCTCGTCTTCCATCTTCGGATCGGGACCGAAGCGATTGTCGCCGGACTCCCCGTCCATCACGAAGATCACCAGGAGCGCGATCGCGCCGATCAGCGGAACCAGGACGAGCAGCAGCCACCAGCCGCTCAGGCCGCGGTCGTGCAGGCGTCGCACCGACACCGCCAGGCTCGGGATCAACACCGCGAGCGAGTAGAGACCACTGAGCAGCCCCCAGCCAGTCCCGATGTTGAACGTGCCCGTTACGCTGTCAACGATCATCAGCCCGATCGAAATCAGCACGCTTACCAGCACGAACATCCAGTATTCCTTGCGCCGCGCGCGACCGGAGAAGCCCACATAGTTCCTGAGCACTTTCATATACCAATACATGGCGATCCCCTTCGGTAGTGATGATGCGGCGGCTCCCCAGCCGGCGCTGCGTGATCCTAGCAGTCTGAAGGGGCGCCCGCGCTACCGGCGGGGAACATCCGCCCGGCGCGACGGCGCTGCGCGTCGCCGCGGCGGCATCGGAAACCCTTGTCAACGTCGCTCAGGCACGCCCGGCCGCGATCTCTCTCAGCGCGTGCTCGAAAACCTCCACTGGCTGCCCGCCGGAGATCAGATGCTGCTGGTTGATGATCACTGCCGGCACGGCGTTGATGCCAGCGCGCAGGAATCGCTGTTCGGTTTCGCGCACCTCGGCCGCGTAGGCATCCGATGCGAGGACCTCCCGCGCGCGCTCTTCCGGAAGGCCGGCGCTGCCGGCGACGGAGGCCAGCGTCTCGTGATCGGAGACGTCGCGATCCTCGGTGAAGCAGGCGCGCAGCAGTTCGTGTTTGAGCTCGGACTGTCGGCCCTGGATTCCGGCCCAGTGCAGCAGCCTGTGGGCATCGAAGGTATTGACGATGCGGCTGCGGCCGCCTTCGGCGAAGGTGAAGCCGAGTTCCGCGCCGCGCTCGCGGATGCGCTCCTGGTTCTCGACCACCTGGGCGTCGGTCAACCCGTACTTGTTCTTGAGGTGTTCGCGCGTCGGCTCGCCTGCCGGGCCCAGTTGCGGGTTGAGCTCGAACGGCTGGAAATGGATCTCCGCCTGCACATCCTCGCCGATGCGCTCCAGCGCCTGCTCAAGTGCGGCCAGGCCGATCGCGCACCACGGGCAGACCACGTCGGAGATGAAGTCGATGCGCATGGGCATCGCGGCGCCCGCGCTCATGTCTGCGCCATCGGCAGCTTCAAGCCCTGCTCTTTCGCACACGCTTGTGCGATCTCATATCCCGCATCCGCATGACGCATCACGCCGGTGCCAGGATCGTTCCACAGCACGCGTGCGATGCGCTGATCGGCTTCCGCGCTTCCGTCGCACACGATCACCACGCCGGAGTGCTGCGAATAACCCATCCCGACGCCGCCGCCGTGATGCAGGCTGACCCAGGTCGCGCCGCTGGCGACGTTGAGCATCGCATTGAGCAGCGGCCAGTCGGACACCGCGTCGCTGCCATCCAGCATCGCCTCGGTCTCGCGGTTGGGCGATGCGACGCTGCCCGAATCCAGGTGATCGCGACCGACCACCACCGGCGCCTTGAGCTCGCCGTTGCGCACCATCTCGTTGAACGCCAGCCCGAGCTTGTCGCGCAGGCCCAGGCCCACCCAGCAGATGCGCGCGGGCAGGCCCTGGAACGCGATGCGTTCGCGGGCCATGTCGAGCCAGCGGTGCAGGTGGGGATCGTCGGGGATCATTTCCCTGACCTTGGCATCGGTCTTGTAGATGTCCTCGGGGTCGCCGCTGAGCGCGACCCAGCGGAACGGCCCCACGCCGCGGCAGAACAACGGCCGCACGTACGCGGGCACGAAGCCGGGGAAGTCGAAGGCGTTGCTGCAGCCTTCGTCGAAGGCCATCTGACGGATGTTGTTGCCGTAATCGAAGGTCGGGATGCCTTGTTCCTGGAACGCGAGCATCGCCTCCACGTGCACGCGCATGGACTGCTTGGCGAGATCGCGCACGCGTTCGGGGTTGCTCTTCTGCTCGCTCAGCCATTGCTCGACGCTCCAGCCGATCGGCAGGTAGCCATGCACCGGATCGTGCGCGCTGGTCTGGTCGGTGACCGCGTCCGGGCGCACACCGCGGCGGACGAGTTCGGGCAGGATCTCGGCGGCGTTGCCGAGCAGCGCGATCGACTTGACCTCGCCGGCTTCGGTGTACTGCTCGATGCGTGCGAGGGCGTCGTCGAGGTCGACCGCCTGCTCATCGACGTAGCGCGTGCGCACGCGCATGTCGATACGGCTCTGCTGGCATTCGATGTTGAGACTGCAGGCGCCGGCCAGGCTCGCGGCCAGCGGCTGCGCACCGCCCATGCCGCCGAGGCCGGCGGTCAGGATCCACTTCCCGGACAGGTCGCCGCCGTAGTGCTGGCGGCCCATCTCGACGAAGGTCTCGTAGGTGCCCTGCACGATGCCCTGGCTGCCGATGTAGATCCAGCTGCCGGCGGTCATCTGGCCGTACATCATCAGGCCCTTGCGATCGAGCTCGTGGAAATGCTCCCAGGTGGCCCAGTGCGGCACCAGGTTGGAATTTGCGATCAGCACGCGCGGGGCGTCGGCATGGGTGCGGAAGATGCCGACCGGCTTGCCCGATTGCACGAGCAGGGTCTCGTTGTCTTCGAGCGTCTTCAGCGATTCGAGGATCGCGTCAAAGCTTTCCCAGTCGCGCGCGGCGCGGCCGATGCCGCCATAGACGACCAGCGCGCTCGGGTCCTCGGCGACTTCGGCGTCGAGGTTGTTCTGGATCATCCGGTACGCCGCTTCGCTGAGCCAGGATCTGCAGGTCAGCTGGCTGCCGCGCGGGGCGCGGATGACGCGGGATGTGTCGACGCGCGTGGACATCGGCGGCTCCTCGTTGGATCGATGGAGGATTATCGCATTGGGGGATCGGGGCCCGGTTCGTCGGGTGGTCGCACGCGGCGTTTTGCCAGCCTTCCCAGGAAGAGCCTGGGCTCCGCGCGAAACAGGAGGACGGCCCAAACGATGACGCCCGGCATCGGCCGGGCGTCGGGACCAACGGGAACGCCCGGAATCAGCGGATCGAGGGATCCAGCCTGCGCAGTGCGTCGGCCAGTTCGACCGAGCCGGTGCTGTTGATGTCTTCGCGGCTGTAGACGCGGCCGTTGGCGCCGACGCAGTCCTTGTCGTTGCGCCGGCTACGGGTCGAGATGCGGGTGCCGGTGTGCCGCAGGCAGCTGCGGTGCGCGTCGAGCTGGGCCAGCGATTCGGCGTCGGCAGATGCCTCGGCCCTCGCGGTGGCGGTGGCGGTGGACTGCGCGGAGGTGTCCAGGTTCGCGTGCAGCGCCGGATCATGGGCCGAGGCGCCGAACGCGAGGCTCAGCAGGCCGGCGCCGATCAGGCTGCCCAGCAGTGGGCGGTGTGAATTCCGGTTCATGGTTCACCTCGGTGGTGGGACGTCCCCACACCTTACGCCGGCTCGGGCGGTCGCGGGCGCCGTCTGTCGCCCGCGTTTAACGGTGGTAAGGACTCCGGCCCCCGCCGCAGCTGCCGCCCGCGCGCCATGTCCAGTGGTTATGATGCCGCGATGCCCAAACTCCGCCTCGCCGCAACGGCCGCATTCCTCGCTCTCACGCTCTGCGCGTGCGGCGTATTTCCCTCCGCCCGGACCCACTCGCCCGCCGCGGCGGGAGTGCAGGCTGCCCGGCCTTCGGTGCTGCTGGTGTCGCTGGACGGCTTCCACCCCGATTACCTGGAATGGGGCGTGACGCCCAATCTGGCTCGCCTGGCCGAGGGCGGGGTCCGCGCCGAGTGGATGGCTTCGTCCTATCCGACGCTGAGCTTCCCGAACCACTACACGATCGCGACCGGGCTGCGCCCCGACCGCCACGGCATCGTCCACAACACGATCCACGACCCGGCGCTGGGCAGGGATTTCAGCCACCGCAGCCGCGACGCCAACGAGGACGGCCGCTGGTGGGGCGGCGAGCCGATCTGGGTAGCCGCCGAAAAGGCCGGGCTGCCGACAGCAACGATGTTCTGGCCCGGGAGCGAGGCTGAGATCGGCGGCGTGCGACCCACCCGCTGGATGCCCTTCGACGGCAAGCTGTCGATCGACGCGCGGGTGGACACCGTGCTGGGCTGGATGGCCGAACCGGCGGCCACGCGCCCTCGCCTGGCGACACTGTATTTCGAGCATCTCGACAAGAGGTCGCAGGATCACGGCCCCGATTCCCCCCAGACGCGCGCGTCCCTGGCCGAGCTCGATCGCGCCATTGGGCGACTCGTGACCGGCCTTGCCGGAGGCGATCGGGTGAACCTGATCGTGCTGTCCGACCACGGCATGGCCCGCACCGAGCCAGGACAAAGCCTCGCACTGGAAGACATGGTGCCGCCGACCGACGCGAAGGCGATCACCGACGGCGAGTCGGTCGGCTTCCAGCCGCTGCCTGGACGCACCGCCGCGGCGGAACGGGCGCTGCTCGGCGCGCACGAGCATTACGACTGCTGGCGCAAGGGCGAACTCCCGGCGCGCTGGCACTACGGCCGCCACCCTCGCGTTCCTGCGATCGTGTGCCAGATGCACGAGGGCTGGGATGCGCGATCGCGCGAGGCGCTGGCCAGGCGCACCCGCCAGGGCAGCGGAGGCTCGCACGGCTACGACCCGACGCTGGAATCGATGCGCTCGCTGTTCATCGCGCATGGCCCGGCGTTCGTGCCGTCGACGGTGTTGCCGGCGTTCGACAACGTGGACATATATCCTCTGCTGGCGCGTCTGCTCGGGATCGAGCCCGCCGCGAACGACGGCGATATCCAGTCGCTGGCCCCTGCGCTGCGCGGGCAGCCGGATGCTGCGGCCCGGTAGGTCGAGGCGAGTACGAGGCAAACCCATGGAAACCAGAACCGGCACCTGCCATTGCAAGGCCGTGCAATTCGAGGTCGATCTGCCGGCCGGGTTCGAGAACCTGCGCCGCTGCAACTGTTCGCTGTGCAGCCGCAAGGGTGCGGTGATGGCGGGCGTCGCGCTCGATCGCCTGCGGGTGGTGCGCGGCGCCGACAAGCTGTCGCTGTACCAGTGGAACACGAAGCAGGCGAAGCATTTCTTCTGCAGCACCTGCGGCATCTACACCCATCACCAGCGCCGCAGCGCGCCGAACGAATACGGTTTCAACGTCGCGTGCATCGAGGGCGTCGACCTGTCCTCGCTTGGGCCGGTCGGCACGGGAAACGGCGCCTCGCAGAGCTTGGTGGATGTCGATCGCGAAGAACGGTAGGAGCCGAGGCGGGGCTCGAATGCGTTTCTTGCGACATCGTCCCATCGGCGAGGCAGGCGGGCAGGAAGTGAGGCACATGCACTTCCATGTGCATCCCGCGTTTCGGGCGACAAACTGCTGCGAATCTCCCACATGAGCCATCCGCCCCCGAGAGAGACGTACGCGACGCGTACGCGGGCAGCCTGCGGGATGTGCTGAAACAACGATTGCGGGATATTCGCGGCTGCGCAATGCGCAACGGCTCGTCTCCGGCGCCCTAAAATGGATCGTATGCGACTGTTCGCATCCGGCAATTCCTTCAACGTGAGTCCCGCCACCGCGTGCCCGCAGCCGCCGCTGGCGGTGCTGGCCTTCGAGCAAAGCATTGTTGTCCGATTCCGGCGAGTCCGCGTCACGCTGCGGTGCTAGCCTGCGCGCATGTCCAGCGTCGATGCCCCGCAGACGATCACCCCGGCGCCCACGCTGGACCTGCGTGCGTGCGAGCAGGCGCGGCTGAGTCGCGATGCACGCTTCGACGGCCTGTTCTTCACCGCCGTGGTCACGACCGGCATCTATTGCCGGCCGGTGTGCCCGGCGCCCGCGCCCCGGCGCGAGAACGTCGCCTACTACGCGAACGCGGCCGCTGCCGAGGCGGCCGGTTTCCGGCCGTGCCTGCGCTGCCGGCCGGAGCTGTCGCCGGGCGACGGCGCCTGGCGACGCGGCGACGCCACGGTCGCCCGGGCTCTGAAGCTGATCGATGAAGGCGCGCTGGCCGAGCAGCCGCTGGCGACACTCGCCGGACGCGTCGGCCTCGGCGAGCGGCAACTGCGGCGCCTGTTCGTGGAACGCCTCGGTGTCGCGCCACTGGGCGTGCATTCGACGCGGCGCCTGCTGTTCGCCAAGCAGTTGCTGACCGAGACCGCGCTGCCGGTGACCGAGATCGCACTGGCGGCGGGTTTCGGCAGCCTGCGCCGCTTCAACGCGGCCTTCCTCGACGCGTACCGCATGAGCCCTCGCGAGCTGCGCCGGGATCCGCACACGAGTCCCGCGGGCACGCTCACGCTTCGCCTGGGCTATCGGCCGCCGTACGATTTCACCGCAATGCTCGGCTTCCTGCGCGGGCGCGCACTGCCTGGTGTGGAGGTCGTCGATCACGACAGCTATTCGCGCGTGATCGCCGCCCCCGGCGCGGAGCCGGGAAGCGCCCCGTCATGGCTGCGCGTCAGCGCGTGGCCTGGCGGCGAGCACGCGCTCAAGCTCGAGCTTCACGGTGCGACCTCCGCGCGGCTGCTCGATACCGTCACCCGCCTGCGGCGCATGTTCGACCTGGACGCCGACCCGCAGGCGATCGCCGATGCCCTGTCGGCATCGTCGCGGCTGCGGCCCCTGCTGCGCGCCAATCCCGGGCAACGCCTGCCCAGCGGCTGGGACGGCTTCGAGATCGCGGTGCGTGCGGTGATCGGCCAGCAGGTGAGCGTCGCCGCGGCGCGCACGCTGACCGCGCGCCTGGCGCAGCAGTTCGGACAGCTGTTGCCCGGCGGCCACGCGGTCCCGGGGCTGCGCCATCGTTTTCCCACCCCCGAGGTGCTGGCCGAAGCCGACCTCGCCTGCATCGGCCTGACCCGCGTTCGCGCCGCGACGGTACGCACGCTGGCCGCGGCGATCCTCGACGGGCGCGTCGATTTCCGCTGCGAGCGCACGCTCGACGACTTCGTCGCACGGTGGGTCGCCCTGCCGGGGATCGGCCCATGGACCGCGCACTACATCGCGATGCGCGGGCTCGGCCATCCGGACGCATTCCCGACCGACGACCTCGTGCTGCGCCGAGCCGCAAGCGGAGACGGCAGCACGCTCGGCAGCAAGGCGTTGGCCGCCTGCGCCCAGGCGTGGCGACCCTGGCGCGCCTACGCGGTGATCCACCTTTGGCGCGAGGCGGCGGAATCGACCGCCTCCAGCCGTCACGCCCCAGCCAGAGCGGAAACCGGCCCATGACTGCATGCACCATCCACACCACGCACCACAGTCCGATCGGGCCGCTGCTGCTCGCAGCCGATGACGAAGGCCTGCGCCTGATCGAGTTCCACGAGTCGCGCCACCGCATCAAGCGCGATCCGCAATGGCGCGAAGGCGATCACCCGATCCTGCACATGGCGCGGCAGCAGCTGGACGAATATTTTCGCGGCGAGCGCAAACATTTCGATCTGCCGCTCGCGCCGCGAGGCACCGCGTTCCAGTGCGAGGTCTGGCGCACGCTCGCGTCGATTCCCTACGGCGAGACGGTGAGCTACGCGCAACTGGCCTTGCGCGTGACCCGCCCCAAGGCGATGCGCGCGGTCGGTGCGGCCAACGGGCGCAATCCGCTGCCGATCGTGCTGCCCTGCCATCGCGTGATCGGTGCCGATGGCAGTCTTACCGGCTTCGGCGGCGGCTTGCCGACCAAGCGTTTCCTTCTGGATCTGGAAGGCACGTTGGCGCCCGGTTTGCTGGCCACAGGCTGAGCGGCGACCGCCGCCGCGACGAAATCGCTCAGTCCTTCAGCAACACCCGCATCGCCTCGCGGTAGCGCGCTGCAATGGCGTGCTGATCCACATGGCGTCCGTGATCGACGACGCGTCGTCCATCGACCCAGGTCTCGCGCACGAGCGGCCGGTTGCCGCTGAACAGCCAGCGATCGACCGCGTCGCCGTCGCAGGCACCGGCGAACTGCGCGGCATCGGTGTCGAGCACGAGGAAGTCGGCGCTCGCATCGGGATCGACTGGCTGCGCCGTGGAGACGGCCGCGCTGCGCACGACACCGTGCAATAGGCTCTCGCCCACGCTGTTCGTCGGCGCGACGATCGCGACGTTGCGGCGATGCGTCGCCAGCCGCTGGCCGTACTCGAGCCAGCGCAACTCCTCCACCGGCGACACCGAGCTGTTGGAATCCGAGCCGATGCCCCAGCGACCAGCCGCATCGAGATACGCGCGCAGCGGAAACAGGCCGTCGCCGAGATTGGCCTCGGTGGTCGGGCAGATCGCCACGGTGGCGCCCGATCGCGCGACGCCGTGCAACTCGTCGCTGTCGACATGGGTCGCGTGCACCAGGGTCCAGCGTTCGTCCACCGGCGCATTGTCGAGCAGCCACTGCACCGGTCGCGCGCCGCGCAGCGCAATGCATTCGTCGACCTCGCCGGTCTGTTCGGCGATGTGGATGTGCACGCGACTGTCGCCCGGCAATGCGCCGAGCACCTCGCGCATCGCCTCGGGTGGCACCGCGCGCAGGCTGTGCAGCGCGCATCCGATGCGCAGCGTGTCGTGCTGCGCTGCACGCAGCGTATCGAGCAGGCGCAGATAGTCCTCCACGCCATGCGCGAAACGGCGCTGGCGCGGGTCGAGCGCACGGCCGTCGAATCCGCCGCTCATGTACAGCACCGGCAGCAGCGTCAGGCGGACCCCGGTTTCCTGCGCCGCGGCGATCAGCGCCCGCGACATCGCCGCAGGATCGGCATGGACGCTGCCATCCGCGGCGTGATGCAGGTAGTGGAACTCGCACACGGTGGTGTAGCCGGATTCGAGCATTTCGGCATACAGCTGCGCCGCGACCGCATGCAGCGTCTCGGGCGTGAAGCGCGCGGCGAAACGGTACATCGTCTCGCGCCAGGTCCAGAACGAATCGTGCGCGCCCGCGGCGCCCCCGGGCAGCTGCGTGCGGCGCTCCGCCATGCCCGCCATGGCGCGCTGGAACGCATGCGAGTGCAGGTTGGCGATGCCGGGAATCGCGCGCGGCGGCGCTTCACCCGCGTGGACACCGGGCAAGGCGCCCCTGCACCAACCCTGCGGGCGCCAGATCCGTGCGTCGTGCGTCGTCTGCATGGGCGCGATTGTGGCCGCTATGCGTCGCAGTGGCGAGTGCGGTGCGCACGTACAATGCTCCGATGAGCGAAGACGCGGGCATCCGGGCCGACCGGCCGGACTGGGACGGGCTGATCGTCGGCGCATCGCTGGCCACACTGGCCGGGGAGGATGGCTATGGCGAGATTGCCGAGGGCGCGCTGGGATGGCGCGACGGGCGCTTGTGCTTCGTCGGCCGGCGCGACCAGCTTCCGGCGCCGCCAGCGTCGCTGGCATGCGAGGTCATAGAAGCGGGTGGATGGATCACGCCCGGCCTGATCGACTGTCACACGCACCTGGTGTTTGCCGGCAACCGCGCGCGCGAGTTCGAGCAACGCCTGCAGGGCGAAAGTTACGAAGCCATCGCCCGCGCGGGCGGCGGCATCCTCTCCACGGTGCGCGCGGTGCGCGAGGCCGACGAACCGGAGCTGCTGCGCCAGTCGCTACCGCGTGCGCGCGCGCTGCTCGCCGACGGCGCGACCACGCTGGAGATCAAGTCCGGTTACGGCCTGGATTTCGACAACGAACGCAAGATGCTGCGCGTCGCGCGCGCGGTCGGGGAGACGCTCGGCATCCAGGTGCGCACCACGTATCTGGCCGCGCACGCCCTGCCGCCGGAATTTTCCGGTCGCCCCGACGCCTACATCGACGCAGTGATCCGGTGGCTGCCGCGGCTGCATGCCGAAGGGCTGGTCGATGCGGTCGATGCGTTCTGCGAGGGCATCGGCTTTTCGCCGCAGCAGACCCGCCGCGTGTTCGAGACCGCGCGCACGTTCGGGCTTGCGGTGAAGCTGCATGCCGACCAGCTCAGCGACCTGGGCGGTGCCGGGCTGGTGGCGGAATTCAGCGGCTTGTCGGCCGACCACATCGAGCACAGCAGTATCGAAGGCGTGCGCGCGATGGCCGACAGCGGCGCGGTCGCGGTGCTGCTGCCGGGCGCGTTTCACGTGCTGCGCGAAACCCGCCTGCCGCCACTGCAGGCGCTGCGCGAACACGGCGTGGCGATGGCGGTGGCGACCGACTGCAACCCCGGCACCTCGCCGTTGCTGTCGCTGCGCCAGGCGATGCAGCTGGCGTGCACCCACTTCCGTCTCACTCCGCCCGAAGCGCTGCGCGGCGCCACCGTGCATGCCGCCAGGGCGCTGGGGCTGCAGGATCGCGGCGTGCTGGAGGTCGGCGCGCGGGCGGACTTCGTGCGCTGGCAAGTGGGTCATCCGTCGGAGCTCTGCTACTGGCTCGGCGGAGGATTGGCGCTTGACGTGTTCGCTGGCGGGCGACGTGTGGCGGGTTGAAGGCCGTTGCTGTTGAGCCAACGGGCGGGGAGCCGCCCACGGGCATGCACGGCCCAGGCGGCATCTCCGCGCATCCGCCACAAAAAACCCCGCGTGAGCGGGGCTTTTTCGATCCCTTGCGGGCGCTGCGGCTTCAGCCCGCGGCTTTCTTCGCCACCGCCTTCTTGGCCGGCGCCTTGGCCACGGTCCTGGTGCTGGTCTTCTTCGCCACCGGAGCGGTGGCGGTGCCGGTGGCCTTCGTCACCGAGCTGCGCGCGTTGCCGTAGCTGGAGATGGAACGCTTGCCCTTGGCGGTCTTGCGGTCGCCTTTACCCATGATCTTGCTCCTGACGCTGTGTCTTGAATGATGGCCACGCGGCTGCGCGTGAAGCGGCGAAGCGTAGCACAGACGGGCTGCGACCGTCTCAGTGCCCGCAGCTGGCGCTGTGGACGTGTCGGTGGTTGAGCCGCAGGTTCGCAAGATGGGCGAAGGCGACCAGGGTGCCTCCGGCGGTCATCGTCACGGCGTGCCACAGCAGCGACTCGTGCAGCGGCGGGTACAGGACGCCGGCCCAGAGCAACACGAGCCCCGGGAGCAGCAGCCCCAGCGCGCGCACGGCACGATGGCGGCGATAGCCCCAGACCACGCTGAACATACCCAGGAACGTCGCAAACACCACGAAACCGCGCTCGAAGGCGTCGCCGAGCACGCTCGCCAGCCCCAGCGACGGCAGCAGCGCGAGCAGCACGGGCAGCAGCGCGCAATGGATCGCACACAGCAGCGAGCCGTAAGCACCGAAGCGGTCGAGCAGGCGGCGGCGGAGCGGAACCGGCATGGCGTAGGTCATGGGCGACGGGATTGGCGGGGCGGCGATGGTTATAATATAACATTACAAACCTGCCGTCCGTCACTCTACCCGAGACCCCCCGTCGATGCGAAGTCTTTCCCTTTGCCCCCTCGCGCTTGCCCTGATGGTCGCCCTGTCCGCCGCGCAGGCGCAGGAGCTGCCGAGCGTCACCGGTGAGCAGCACGATCACGAGCCGGTCGACCTGACCCGGATCGAAGTTCGCGCCAGCCCCTTGCCCGGCACGGCCGAAGATCTCGCCCGGCCGGTGGAAGTGCTGACCGGTGCGAGGCTGGACGAGGCGAAGGCGAACTCGCTGGGCGAGACGGTGAACAAGCTGCCCGGCGTGCAGTCCTCGTTTTTCGGGCCCGGGGTCGGCCGCCCGATCATCCGCGGCTTCGACGGCGCCCGCGTGCAGGTGCTCAACGACGGGCTGAGCTCGGGCGACGTGTCGACGGTGAGCGTCGACCACGCGGTATCGATCGAACCGTTCCTCGCCAACCAGATCGAAGTGCTCAAGGGCCCGGCGACGCTGCTCTACGGTAGCGGTGCGATCGGCGGCGCGGTCAACGTCGTGGACGGGCGCATCCCGGAGGCTGCGACTTCGCAGCCGCTGCAGGGCCGCGCCGAACTGCGCGGTGGCACCGTCAACGACGAGCGCACCGGCATGGTCCGCATCGACGGCACCTCGGCGTCGGGCAACCTGGTGTTCCATGCCGATGCACTGCACCGCGAAACCGGCAACTACGACATTCCCGGTTTCGCCGAGAGTGCCGAGCTGCTGGCCGAGGAGGGCGAAACGCCCGATCCCGACAGCGCCGGCGCGCTCCCCAACAGCGCGATCCGCACCGACAGCGCCGCCCTGGGTTTGTCATGGGTAGGCGACCGGGGCTTCGTCGGCATCAGCCAGAGCATGTTCAACAGCCGCTATGGCGTGCCGGGCCACGCGGAGCACGAGGAAGAAGGCGAGGAACACGAAGAAGAGGACGATCACGGCGAGGAGAACGAGGGGCACGACGCGGAAGCCGCGGTGCGCATCGTGATGGACCAGCGCCGCACCGAGCTGCGCGGCGGCCTCGACGAACTGGGCATTTTGCAGACACTGCGAGCCAAGGTCGCGCGGACCGGATACACCCATACCGAGTTCGAGGGCGCGGAGGTCGGCACGGTATTCGACAACGACACCACCGAGGCGCGCGTGGAGCTGGTGCACCAGACCTGGAACGGCTGGGACGGCGCGTTCGGGGTGCAGTGGTCGCAGCGCGACTTCGTCGCCGTCGGCGAGGAGGCGTTCGTGCCACCGTCGGAGTCCCGCGACACCGGCGTGTTCTGGATCGGCGAGCGCGAGTTCGGACCGCTCAAGCTCGAACTGGGCGCCCGCCACGACAGCAGCGCGGTCGATGTCGACCGGACGGAGGCGATCGGCCCCAGCCGCTCGTTCGACACCTTCAGTGCGTCCGCGGCGGCCAAGTGGGACATCAACGAGGCGCTGCACGTGTCGTTCGGCCTGGATCGCGCGCAGCGTCCGCCGACCGCCGAGGAGTTGTACTCCAACGGCGTGCACGTGGCGACCGCGAGCGTCGAGCTCGGCAACCCCGATCTTGGTGAGGAGACCGCCAATCGCGCCGAACTGGGCCTGCACTGGCACAGCGGTCCGTTGCAGCTGAATGCGTCGGTGTACCACGTGCGCTTCGAGGACTTCGTCTATCTCGCCGAAACCGGCCGGAGCGAGGACGAACAGCCGATTCGCGTCTGGACCCAGGACGACGCCCGCTTCAATGGCGCCGAAGCCGAACTGGACTGGAACTTCGCCGACAACGACAGCGGCCGCTGGGACCTGCGCATCTTTGCCGACATGGTACGCGCCAGGGTATCGGGAAGCGGCACCCGCGAGCTCGCGTTCACCGTGCCGCACGAGGACGGCAGCAGCGAGGATTTCGTGGTCGATCTCGAGCTCGGCGGCAACCTGCCACGCATCGCGCCGTCGCGGGTCGGCGGCGAACTGCGCTGGGAACTGGGCGCGTGGCGCGCGTCCGCCGGCGCGGTGCGCTATGGCGAGCAGGACGACGTCGCCGAGTTCGAACGCGCCACGCCCGGCTACACCCTGGTCGACGCGCACCTGGCCTGGCACCACGACGCACCGGGAGGCATCGCCTGGGAAGTGTTTCTCGACGGCACCAACCTGCTCGACGAGGAAGCCCGCGTGCACACCTCGTTCCTGAAGGACCTCGCCCCGCTGCCCGGCCGCGGCGTCGCCTTCGGCGTGCGCATGTTCTTCTGAGCCGACAAAGCCCTCTCCCACCGGGAGAGGGGTTGGGGTGAGGGGCCGGCGAAGCGGTGCATCCCGAAACATCACCAAACTTCATCGGCTTGTCGTAACCGCCTCCGAGATCGCGCCTCGCCGGAACATTCGCGAAACCTGTCGTTTCGCGTGCCCCACCCCCGCGAGCGGAGGACCGAGCCAAGCGAATTCTCCGGCGCCGGCGCTCAGACCCCCGCCCACCTGCCACGAAAAATAAAATACACCGCGCCCACGATGCACAGCGCCGCCCACAGGTAATCGAGCTTCAGCGGCTCGCGCAGATAGAAGAACGCGAACGGCACGAAGACCGCGAGGGTGATCACTTCCTGCAGGATCTTCAGCTGCGCGATCGTGAACACCGTGTAGCCGATCCGGTTGGCCGGCACCTGCAGCATGTATTCGAAGAAGGCGATGCCCCAGCTGAGCAGCGCCGCGACGATCCAGGGCTTGTGGTTCAACTCCTTGAGGTGGGCGTACCAGGCGAACGTCATGAACACGTTGCTCAGCGACAGGAGCAGGATCGTCAGCAAGGTCGCGCGCATGGCAGTCTCCGATGGAGGGAGTCGATCTACTCCGCCGCCGCGCATGCAGCGCACAGGCCGTGCACTTCGAGCGTCTGCGCCTGCGGCACGAAGCCCATCGCTCTGGCGCGCGTGTCGAGCGACGCGACGATCTGCTCGTCCTCCAGTTCCATCGCCAGATGGCAGCCGTCGCAGATCAGGAACGGCACCGCGTGCTGCTCGCCACCGGGATGATGGCAACCGACGAAGGCGTTGATCGAAGAGAGCTTGTGGATGAAACCGTGCTCGAGCAGGAACTCCAGCGCGCGGTACACCGTCGGCGGGGCTGCGGCATCGTGCGTTTCCTTCATCCGGTCGAGCAGTTCGTAGGCCTTGACCGGACGCGCGGCGTCGGCGATCAGGCGCAGCGCATTGGCGCGGATCGGCGTCAGGCGCAGGCCACGCTGCCTGCACACGCGCTCCACCTCGAGCACGAACGCATCGGCGTCGTGGACATGGTGACTCGGGTCGGTGCAGGCGTGTGTCATGACGTTGGTCTCAGGCAGGCAGCTTGGCCAGCGCGGCGTCGATGCGCTTGAGCGCCTCGCCCTGCCCGGCCAGGTACACGGTATGCGAGATGTCCGGACTGACCTGGGTGCCGGTGATCGCCACGCGCAATGGCTGCGCCACCTTGCCCATGCCGAGCCCGAGCGCTTGGGCGGTTTCATGCAGCGCGCTGGAGACGGCGTCGGCGGTCCACTCGCCGACGGTGGCCAGGCGCTCGCGGGCACCGCTCAACGGCGCCTGCGCGGCCGCGGTGAGGTGCTTGCTCACGGCCGCGTCGTCGTACTGCTCCAGCGGTCGATACCAGACGGCCGCGCGCGCGGCCATCTCCTTGAGCGTCTGCACGCGGTCGCGCAACGCAACCACGACATCGGCCGGTGCCGGCCCTCTGGCGAGGTCGAAACCCTCGTTATGCAGATGCCATTCGAGGTGCCGCGCAACGTCGGCCGGATCGTCGTTCTTGAGGTACTGCTGGTTGAGCCAGCCGAGCTTGGCGCTGTCGAAGCGCGATGCCGACTGGTTGACGTCCTCGATGCGGAACAGCTGCTTCATTTCGTCGATCGAGAATATCTCCTGGTCGCCGTGCGACCAGCCCAGCCGGACGAGGTAGTTCAGCAAGGCATGCGGCAGGTAGCCGTCGTCGCGGTACTGCATCACCCCGACTGCGCCGTGGCGCTTGGAGAGCTTGGCGCCGTCGGGCCCGAGAATCATCGGCAGGTGCGAGAACGCCGGCACCGGCACTCCGAGCGCCTCGTAAAGGTTCACCTGCCTTGGCGTGTTGTTGACGTGGTCGTCGCCGCGGATCACGTCGGTGATGCGCATGTCGATGTCGTCGACCACGACGGCGAAGTTGTAGGTCGGGAAGCCGTCGGAGCGGATCAGCACCAGATCGTCCAGCTCGGTGTTGCTCCAGGCGATGCGGCCCTTGACCTTGTCGTCGAACACCACCTCGCCATCGAGCGGGTTCTTGAAGCGGATGACCTTGTTGGGGTCGTCGCGCTCGGGAAGCCCGAGCTCGCGCGAACGGCCGTCGTAACGCGGCTTGGTGCCGGCGGCCTGCGCGGCTTCGCGCATCGCCTCGATTTCCTCGCGGCTCTCGTAGGCGTAATAGGCCTTGCCGGCCTGCACCAGTTCGCTGGCGACCTGGCGGTAGCGATCGAAACGCTGGGTCTGGAAGATCGGGCCTTCGTCGTGGTCCAGCCCCAGCCACGCCATGCCGTCGAGGATCGCCTGCACCGCCGCATCGGTGCTGCGCACGCGATCGGTGTCCTCGACCCGCAGCACGAACTGCCCGCCGCGGCGGCGCGCCTCCAGCCAGCAGTACAACGCGGTGCGCGCACCGCCGATATGCAGGTAGCCGGTCGGACTGGGGGCAAAACGGGTGCGGCAGGACATGCGGGGCTCGATGGATCGAAAACGTGATTTTACCGGAGAGTGGGGCCAGGGGCCGATCAAGCGGGAGCGTTGTCCGCGAAAGCCGCAAAAGACGGCGAAAAAAAGCGGAAGCTTGTAGAAATACCCCCCTTTTTCTTGTCCTTTGCGTTTTTTCGCGTCACTCGCGGACGTGACCACATCCCACCCAACTTGCGCCCCACCCCGCCGAGTCACTACAGTCGGGCGCAGCCAGCCGGTCGTGCGCGGGCGAAAGGATTCCTGTGGCCCTTATCGACGTACTTATCATTCTTGCGTTCGTGATTTACGCGATCGTGTTGGGACTGCGCTCCCAGGGCGTCGCCGGCAGGAATCTCGAGGAGTATTTCCTCGCCGGGCGAACGCTGCCGGGCTGGAAAGCCGGCATCAGCATGGCCGCCACGCAATTCGCGGCCGACACCCCGCTGCTGGTGACCGGGCTGATCGCCACGGCGGGCATCTTTTCGCTGTGGCGGATCTGGATCTACGCGATCGCGTTCCTGCTGATGGGCTTCGTGCTCGCCGCCAGCTGGCGCCGCGTGCGCGTGCTGACCGATGCCGAGTTGACCGAGGTGCGCTACGGCGGTTCGGCCGCGGCGGTGCTGCGCGGGTTCAAGGCGATCTACTTCGGTACGGTGTTCAACTGCACGGTGCTGTCGTTCGTGCTGCTGGCCGCGACCCGCATCGCCGAGCCCTTTCTGGTCTGGGACCAGTGGGAATGGTTCCCGCAAGCGGTGCACCAGGCGTTCGTCTCGCTCGCGCAATGGATCGGCACGCCGATGACGATCGTCAGCGGCGAGGCGTCGACCTGGCCTGCGGACGTCTGGACGCGCTCGGCCAACAACCTGATCTCGATCCTGTCGATCCTGCTGGTCACGACGTTCTACTCGACCACCGGCGGGCTGCGCAGCGTGGTCAACACCGACATCGTGCAATTCGCGATCATGATCGTCGGCACCTTCCTGTTCGCGTGGTTCGTGGTCGACCAGGCCGGCGGGCTGACCTCGATACCCGAGCAGATCCGCCTCCGCTTCGCCGATGGCGGACCAGGTGGCATCCGCGCCGAGGAGATCCTCGCGTTCACGCCATCGGCCGCGCGAGACGCATCGTTCGCGGTGCTCGCGGTCATGGGCATCCAGTGGCTGGCGCAGATGAATTCCGACGGCACCGGGTATCTCGCGCAGCGCTCGATGGCTTGCCGCAGCGACCGCGACGCCAAGCAGGCGGCCGTGTGGTTCACGGTGATGCAGGTGTTCCTGCGCAGCCTGCTGTGGATTCCGCTTGGCTTGGGCCTGTTGCTGCTGTTCCCGCCGGACCTGACGTTGAGCGGCGAAGCAGCCGTTTCCGACCGCGAATTCAGCTATGTGCTCGGCATGGCGCAGCTGCCCGCGGGCCTGATGGGCCTGATGCTGACCGCGATGCTCGCAGCCCTGGCCTCGACCGTGGACACCCACCTCAACTGGGGTTCCTCGTACTGGACCAACGACATCTACAAGCGTTTCGTGTGCCAGGCCTGGCGCAAGACCGAACCGAGCGACCGCTCGCTGGTGTGGGTCGCACGCGGCGCCAACCTGCTCATCCTCGCGATCGCGCTGATCATCATGACCCGGCTGGATTCGATCGCCACCGCATGGAAGACCAGCCTGCTGCTCGGCGCCGGCATGGGCGGCGTGCTGATCCTGCGCTGGGTGTGGTGGCGGCTGAGCGCGTGGGGCGAACTGTCGTCGATCATCGCCTCGCTGCTGATGGCGCCGCCGCTGCTGATCTACATGAATGCCGGTACCGCGGACACCGAGGCGATGCGCCTGCTGATCATGTTCGTCGGATCGACCGCCGCCGGCATCGTCGTGTCGCTGCTGACTGGGCCGGAGAAAATGGAACGCCTGCAGGACTTCTACCGGCGCGCGCGTCCGCCAGGCCTGTGGGGGCCGATCGCAGTGGCTGTCGGCCGCGATCCTGCCGCGGACTGGCGCCGGCTGCTGACCGGACTGGGCGCCGTCGCCACCGCCGCGTTCTCGATCTTCTGCCTGCTCACCGCGGTCGGCTCGCTGCTCGCGCAGAGCCTGCCGCCGCCGTGGTTCCCGTGGCGCACGCCGTGGCTGGTGCTGCTGACGGTGGTCGGTCTCGGGCTGATCCCGGTGTGGTGGCGCATGGCTTTCAACTCGCCGGAGGAAGCGGCGGTGGAGGAAACCGGGGGTTCCGGCGATCAAACCACTCCGCGATAGCTCGATGCCTGCACCTGGACGAAAAGCTCCCTCAGG
Organism: Pseudomonadota bacterium; assembly: GCA_030856985.1. GTDB lineage: Bacteria > Pseudomonadota > Gammaproteobacteria > Xanthomonadales > Xanthomonadaceae > Lysobacter_K. Next base: position 57,219 of record JALYOG010000084.1, read on the forward strand.
GATGGGCCATTGCCGGAGATTCGGCAGCCCCAGCCATAAGCCGTACGGGCGCTTCGCGCCAGCAACCGGCATCACACCCGTACACAGCGGCTTGACACCGCCGCCTTCAGGCATCGCCCCCGCACCTACTCAGCCTTCTATCCGCTTGAATGGACTGTCGCTGGCGATCTGGCGGCCATTGTCGCTCTTCAGCGCCTGGCAGGCATCGGACTGCTCGTCGCGTTCCTGCGTCCGGGCGGCGAGATCCGTACGGTCAGCCCATACCTCGACGGTGCTTTCCATGCGCGTAGAGGTGGCAACGCCGTCGACAAGTTCCGGGCGATAACGAAAGTTCTTGAAAGTTTCGCGTTGGGCGTTGAGCCAGAGATGGCCATACCGCTCCTGCAATTGCGGGTCATCGAGTGTCGCACTTTCCAGTTTTGCTTTCCCCTCGGCCGACACGGTATAGATGACCTTGCCCCGCCAGCGACTGACGTCCTGATCCAGCAATTTGCCGAGCGGAAGCGCGGCCGAACTTCCCCCGCGCGTCCGCAGCGGTTTACTGCGCGCACTCAGGATCGTCGCCGGGCCGTTATCCGAGGACGTAATGGCAAAGTCAACGCCGTCGTCCCGGGGGGAGAGGCACACATGCATCCCGACAAAGGTTCGCCCAGTCAAGGACTGACCATCCTTCTCGGGCGGCAAGAACACCCATGCCTTTGCGACCTGCTCCCCGCGCTGCCGGATGACGTCCGGCACCTTGTGGTCGTCAACATATGTGACGGCGGCGACACGGCCGTCCCGGTCTATGTCCAGCGCTGCCTGCATATAGACCAGCAGGGGCTTGCCCGCTGCGCTCGACTGACACGGCACGAAAATGCCGACGATCGCGAGAGCCAATGCGACGTGTAAACCGCTCATGATTTCTCCTTCGTTGAACCTATGGGCGGAAATGCCCGAGAACATCTGCCGCACCAGGACTCCAGAGTGCACTGCCGGCCCCACAAGCGCGCCTCTTCGCGACCCGAACCTGGGCATTCCAGATTACCAAGCAAGCAAGTGGTTCCCTCCGATTCACGACGTTCAAACCTCGGGGCGGAGGGTTCCATCGGGACGGCAGTGAGCGGATAGGTGCATGCCGGTAGATTGTTCGCAACGCCTTTCTCAGTCGCCAGGCACGGGCGGCCTTCACGCCACTGCGCCGCAGCCAATGCATGGTGTCGGTCTGGCATCCGCGGCGAGAAAGGGGCCGTTCGCACCTCGTCAACCGCCAATGAGCTTGAACGGACTGTCGCTGGCGATCTGACGACCATTATCGCCGCGTAGTGCCTTGCAGGCGTCGGACGATTCGACGCGCGCCTGGATCCTGGCGAGACCCTCGCCGTCTCCCGTTCTGACCCATTCCTGCACGGATGCGGTCTCCACGCGGGTGGCGATAGGCACACCATCGATCAGCTCAGGGAGATAGCGAGTGTTCTTCTGTACCTCGCGCTGGTCACGCTTCCAAAGATCGCCATAACGCCGCTGCAACTCCGGTTCATCGAGCGTCGCGCTCTCCAGTTGCGCTTTGCCGTCGGCGGACACGACGTACACGATCGTGCCGCGCAAGCCATTGACGCCCTGGCTTACCAACTTGCCGACCGGCATGACGGCCTTCCGCCTTCGCGGCGGGAGGTATGAACTCCCCGGTCCGTTCCCGGCATACGCAACGGTGAATTCCAGTCCGTCGTCACTGGGCACCACACAGGCCGTCATCGCCGCGAACGTCCTGCCGCTCACCGCCTCACCTGCTTTTATGGGGGGGAACGAACGTCCAACTCTTTGCGACCTCTTCCCCACGCTCCCGAATGGCATCGGGCAATTTGGCGTCATCGACAAAGGTGACCGCAGTGACTCGACCATCGCGGTCCACATCGAGCGCCGCCTGCATGCTCACCAGCACCGGACGGTCCGGATCGATCATCGGTCTTGAGTGAAGCGGCAAGCAAGACAAGCCTGCGACTAGCAATGCCAGAGCGCCATTTGAAGGATTCACGATTTCCCCTTTTGACTGCGCTGACGTCTCATGTTTGAGGATAGCAGCGCGCGGGCACCCGGGTGCAAAAATGAACTGATCAACTCGTCGGCCGTCTCGTCTTCCTGATCCAGACAACGATCGATACGGTCTTGAAGATCTCGAAAGCCAGAATGACGGCGATCTGCACCGCGTAAATAATACCATCGCCCTTCACCAACGCAAGGAAAAAGAGAGAAGGCTGGATAATCAAAAGCACCCTGAGAGGTGCCTGGAACAGGGCCAAGTAGGCTCCCGGCCTTTTCCGTAGAAACAACAGAACTCCTGATGCGATCAAGGAAATGCTGCCGATCACGGGAATAACCGCCAGCATGGCTGACCCCGGCATTCCAAAAGCCCGGGCGACTTCCAGTGCCTCCGTCAGATCCGTTAGAAACGGATAGTTCCCAGCACCGAGTGCCGAAAAAATGATCCATACAATTACTCCCAGATCAAGCAGCCCATAAAGCCGAATCAGGTCGCGAGTGGGCATCATGGCCCCCTCGGGGTTCGATCAGCCACTGGCCGAGTCCAATGCCAGGACTTTCCTCCGACCGCCCAGGGATCCGCGAATTGACCAAACGTCTGCTTTATCTTTCGCGTATCGCCCGGCGCAGGGTCGCTTATCTTGCACTCGTTTTCAGTCGCTCTCCATTCTTGCTCGACGTTCCGCGTGCAACCAACACAGTTCTTGAACGACATAACCTCGTCAGTGCCGATGGTCCCCACACGATGCAATATCGCCATGGTCCAATTTTTTGAACCATGGTAATCATGGCCGATAGTCACCCACTCCAGTCCAAAAGGATCTATAAAACGCAGTGGATTGCCGCCCACGTAGCCGTACGTATTCCATCCGCCCGCCAGCCCGATCGGATCTGATTGGACGTATCGTCCCAGACTCGCATCGTAATCCCGGAACCCGTTCTGCCACAGCCCGCTCTCGGCATCGTAGTACTGCCCCGGGAAGCCGAGGTTGAGACCACCGACGCTGTCCAGCGTCACTGTCCGGTCGAAGGCGAAGTTGCTGGCCCGCCAAACGGCGGCCTTGCTGGCATTGGTCACCAGCTCCCCCAAGTTCCGCAGCTAATCGCGTAAGCCTTTGATTTACCTATCTCACGATAGTCAAAAATGACACAACACGGGCGTCATCCGGGTGCTTTGACGGCGAGGGCCTCGAACAGTTCGAGTTGTTGT
>JALYOG010000096.1 GCA_030856985.1 Pseudomonadota bacterium
CTGCTGCTGGGCGCCGGCCTGGCCGCGGCACTGCTGCTGGCGCCGCTGGCGGCGGCGGCGGCGATCCGGATCGCGCTGAATTGATGCCGTGCCCGTTATGGCGCTGAACCGGCCGCAGCGGGGTTGACCCAGATCAGACCGCATACGGGTTGCGGACGCGATAATCCTGCCGCCATCTCCAGCCAGTCGCGGCCGGAGCACGGGCCTGAGAAACGATGAATCCGATCATTCGCTGGTTCCACAAACTGGGCTCGCCCCCCTACTTCGACCGCTTCGCCGCGCGATGGGCGCCGTGGGCGTACGGGCTGGGGCTGCTGGTCATGGCCTGGGGCCTGTACGGCGCCCTGTTCGTGGTGCCGGCCGATTACCAGCAGGGCGACAGCTTCCGCATCCTCTACATCCACGTGCCGAGCGCCTGGATGAGCATGGCGGTGTTCGGCCTCATGGCGCTGTACGCCGCGATCGCGCTGGTATGGCACATCAAGCTGTGCGAGATCCTCGCGATGGCCTGCGCGCCGATCGGCGCCGCCTTCACCCTGATCACGCTGGTCACCGGCGCGATCTGGGGCAAGCCGATGTGGGGCACCTGGTGGGACTGGGACCCGCGGCTCACCAGCCAGTTGATCCTGCTGTTCCTGTATCTGGGCGTGATCGGCCTCTATGGCGCGATCGACGACCGGCGCGCCGCCGCGCGCGCCGCCGGGCTGCTGGCGATCGTCGGGGTGGTGCTGTTGCCGGTGATCCGCTATTCGGTGGTGTGGTGGAACTCGCTGCACCAGGGCCAGACGATCCGCCTGTTCGGCGAGTCGACGATGGACGCGAGCATGGTGCAGCCGCTGATGTGGATGATCGTCGGCACCAAGCTGTGGTTCATCGGCTCGCTGCTGATGCGCGCGCGCGCCGACAACCTGCGACGCGAATCGGGCAGGGCCTGGGTGGCGGCGCTCGCGATACCTGGCTCCGCGGCCGGGGGGCGGGCGCCGTGAACTACCAGGGCTATGTCATTGCCGCCTATGCGGCGTTCGTGATCGTGCTCGGCTGGGATTTCGTCGCCGCGCGCCTGCAGCTACGCCGCGAACTCACCGCCGTACGCCGCCGCGCTGCGCGCCAGGCTGCGGCCGCCACTTCGACCCACACCCCGAACGAGTTGACCCGATGAACCCCACCCGCCGCCGCCGACTGATCTGGATACTGGCGCTGGTCGCCGCCGCCGGACTGGCCACCGCGCTGGTCGCGATGGCCCTGCAGCGCAACATCGCCTATCTCTATACCCCCAGCGAGGTGCTGCGCGGCGAGGCCGGGGAGCAGGCGCGGTTCCGCCTCGGCGGGATGGTCGCGGAGGACTCCTTCGCGCGCGCCGACGGTTCGCTGGAGTCGCAGTTCCGCGTCACCGACGGCGACGCCGAAATGACGGTGATCTACACCGGCATCCTTCCCGACCTGTTCCGCGAGAAACAGGCCGTGGTCGCCACCGGCCGAATGCAGGGCGACCGCTTCGTCGCCGAGCAGATCCTCGCCAAGCACGACGAGACCTACATGCCCAAGGAAGTGGCCGACAAGATGGGCGCGGCGCATAGAAAGCACGACGTCGCCGAGCCTGGTCCGACGGAAGCTGCCAATTGATCGATCTGGTTGATGTCACCGCTGGCGGGATTCGTCCCGGAGCAACCCGCTGATGCTCCCCGAAATCGGCCAGGTCGCGCTGATCCTCGCGCTGCTGATCGCCATGCTGCAGGCCGCCCTCCCGCTGGCCGGTGCCCAGCGCCGGATCGCGCCGTGGATGGCGGTGGCACGGCCCGCTGCTTTCGCCCAGCTGCTGCTGGTGGGCCTCGCGTTCGCGATCCTCACCTGGGGCTTCGTGAGCCAGGATTTCTCGCTGCGCTACGTCGCCCAGAACAGCAATTCGCTGCTGCCGATGGTCTATCGCTACACCGCCGTGTGGGGCGCGCACGAGGGTTCGCTGCTGCTGTGGGCGCTGGTGCTGGCCTTGTGGACGGCGGCGGTCGCGCTGTTTTCGAGGCGGCTACCCAACGATGTCGTCGCGCGCGTGCTCGGGGTCATGGGGCTGGTGAGCATCGGTTTCCTGGCGTTCCTGATCTTCACCAGCAACCCGTTCGAGCGCCTGCTGCCGGCGGTCGCCGAAGGCCGCGATCTGAACCCGCTGCTGCAGGACTTCGGGATGATCATCCACCCGCCAATGCTGTATCTGGGCTACGTCGGGTTTTCGGTGCCGTTCGCGTTCGCGATCGCGGCGCTGCTCGACGGCCGGCTCGACACCCGCTGGCTTCGATGGACGCGGCCATGGACCAACGTCGCCTGGGCGTTCCTCACGATCGGCATCGCGCTGGGCAGCTGGTGGGCGTATTACGAACTCGGCTGGGGCGGCTGGTGGTTCTGGGATCCTGTCGAGAACGCCAGCTTCATGCCGTGGCTGGCCGGCGCGGCGCTGATCCACTCGCAGGCGGTCACCGAAAAACGCGGCAGCTTCCGCGGCTGGACCCTGCTGCTGGCGATCGCCACCTTCTCCCTGTCGCTGCTTGGCACCTTCCTGGTGCGCTCCGGCGTGCTGACCAGCGTCCACGCGTTCGCCGCCGATCCGGCCCGCGGGCTGTTCATCCTGATTTTCCTGGGCATCATCATCGGCGGCTCGCTGCTGCTGTTCGCGTTGCGCGCGCCGGAAGGCGACAACGACGGCCAGCCGTTCGCCGCCGCGTCGCGCGAGACCCTGCTGCTGGCCAACAACCTGCTGCTGACCACCGCCTGCGCGATGGTGCTGCTGGGCACCTTGTATCCGCTGCTGGCTGATGCGCTGGAGCTCGGCAAGATCTCGGTCGGCCCGCCCTATTTCGCGCTGATGTTCACGCTGCTGATGGCGCCGCTGGTGCTGCTGCTGCCGTTCGGGCCGGTCACGCGCTGGCAGCGCCAGCAGGTGTCCGGGCCGGTGGCGATGCTGCTGCCCTGGGCTGCACTGGCGGCGGTCTGTGCGGTCATTGCCTACATGCTCGCCGCGCAGGGCCAGTGGAAGGTCGCGGCCGGCATGTTCGGCGCGGTATGGATCGCCGGCGGGACCGCGCGTTTCGTCTGGTCGCGCCTGCGCAGCCGCTCGCAGGGGCAGCGTTTCACCGCGGAGATGCTGGGGATGACGCTCGCCCACGGCGGCGTGGCGGTGTTCCTGATCGGCGCGCTGCTGGTCGAAGGCCTCAACCAGCAGCGCGAGGTGGCGGTCAAGCCCGGCGAAACAGTCGAGATGGGCAACTACAGCTTCCGTTTCGATGGCGTCGAGCATCGCGAAGGCCCCAACTTCATCGCCGACACCGGCACCGTCACCGTATTCTCCGGTGGCGCGCAGCTAACCGTACTGCACCCTGAAAAACGTACCTACGTCGCCGGCGGCCAGGTCATGACCGAGGCCGCGCTCAGCCGCGGCTTTACCCGCGACCTCTACGTCGCGCTCGGCGAACCGCGGGGAGCCACGACGGCCGCCGGCACCGCCGCATCGAGCGACGGCGCCTGGGCCCTGCGCGTGCACATCAAGCCGTTCGTGCGCTGGATCTGGGCCGGTGCGCTGCTGATGATGCTCGGCGGGTTCGTCACCGCCGCCGACAAGCGCTTCCGCGTGCCCGCGCCGCGACCTTCGACCGAGCCTGCCCAATGACCGACCGCCCGATGCACTCCCTTTCGCGCTGGTTGCCGCTGATGGTGGTGGCGATGATCGGGCTGCTGTTGCTGGCCGGGGTCATGCTCAGCCGCGATCCCGGCCGCGAAGCGCTGCCCTCGCCGCTGATCGGCAAGCCGGCGCCGGAGTTCTCGCTGCCGGTGTTGCACGAGTCTGGCCGCGCGGTGTCTTCGCACGATCTCCTCGGCGAGCCCTACCTGCTCAACGTCTGGGGCAGCTGGTGCCCGGAGTGCCGGGTCGAGCACCCGGTGCTGACGCGCTTTGCCGAAACCAAGCAGCTTCGCGTGATCGGCTTCAACCTGAAGGACGAACCCGCCGACGCGCTGCGCTGGCTGGCGCAGTTCGGCAATCCGTACTGGCTGGTGCTGGCCGATTACGAGGGCGAGGTCGCGATCGACTGGGGCATCTACGGCGCACCGGAGACCTTCCTGGTGGACGCCGGCGGCATCGTGCGCTGGAAGCATGTCGGGCCGATCACCGACGAGGTCGTGCGCGAGCAGCTGCTGCCGGCACTGGCCGCGGCGCGGAAGGCCGAGCCGGGGCGGACGCTGTGATTCTCGCGGGCGCGACGATGCGCGTCCTGCGGCAGTGGGCCTTCGCGCTGTTGCTGGCGCTGTCGCTGGTCCCGGTCGGGGCGTTCGCCCAGGTCGCGAGCAACGCCGCTCCGCTGCAGTTCCAGGACCGGGCCGAGGCCGAACGCTTCCGCGCGCTGGTCGCCGAGCTGCGCTGCGTGATGTGCCAGAACCAGTCGCTCGCCGATTCGGACGCGCAGATCGCCCAGGACCTGCGCCGCGAGGTGCTGGCGCTGATGCGCGAAAGCAAGTCCGACCTGGAGGTCAAGCAATTCCTGGTCGCGCGCTACGGCGAGTTCGTGCTGTATCGCCCGCAGGTGCAGACCCGCACCTGGCTGCTGTGGTTCGGGCCGCCGCTGCTGCTGATCGCCGGCGGGCTGGCCATCGCCGTGATCGTGCGCAGGCGCAGTCCGCGCGCCGGGCGCATCGATAGCGACACGACCGACCAGGAGTGGTGATGACGATTTTCGTGATCGCCAGCGCCGCGCTGGTGCTGCTGGTGCTGGCCTGGGTGCTGCGCCCGTTGTGGCGGACCCGCCGGGCCATCGGACTCGCGGCCATCGCCGTGCTGACCCTCGCCACCGGCCTGACCTACACGCTGGTCGGCACGCCGTCCGCGCTCGATCCCGCGCAGCGCAGTTTGCCCAGGACCATGGACGAGGCGATCGCACTGCTCGAAGCCGAACTCGAACGCGATCCCAACCAGGTCGAGGGCCTTCGCATGCTGGCCGCCGCGTATGCCTCGCAGGACCGTACCGCCGACGCGCGCGATGCGCTGGCGCGTGCGGTCGCGTTGGCTCCGGACGACCCCGACCTGCTCGCGCAGGCCGCCGAAGCGCGCGCGATCGCCGCCGAAGGGCGCCGCTTCGACGACGAGGCCATCACGATGCTGCGCCGCGCACTCGCCCAGCAGCCGATGCATCAGCACGCGCGCTGGTTCCTCGGCATCGCCCAGCGCCAGCGCGGCAAAGCGGCCGAAGCGGCCGCGACCTGGGAGCCATTGCTCACAATGGTCGACAGTCCGACCGGCGCGGGTATTCGCGAGCAGATCAACGCGGCCCGTAGCGAAGCCGGCCTGCCGCCGCTGCCGGCGCCGGCTGCGGAACCTCAGGCCGACGCCGGCATCAATGTCAGCATCTCGCTGGACCCCGCACTGGCGATGCGCCTGCCCGACGACGCGACGCTGTTCGTGATCGCGCGCCAGCCTGGCGGACCGCCGATGCCGGTGGCGGTGCAGAAGGTTCCCGTGGTGCAGTTTCCGCTCGTCGTGACCCTCACCGATGCCGACGGCCCGATGCCGACGCTGAAACTGTCGCAGCTGGATCGCATCGAGCTGATCGCGCGCATTTCCGCCAGCGGCGATGCCCGCCCGCAGCCCGGGGACTTCGAAGCCGCGCCGGTCGTGGTCGACCGCAGCGCCGGCGCGGCAGCGCTGCTGATCGATCGCGTGGTCCAATAGCCGGGCGCTCCGGCTGCCACCACACCGCAGATCGCGGCAGCCACCGCGGGTTGTGGACGATCGCCAGCCCTCTCCACCGACGACAAGGATCGACGCACGCCGCATGACTGAATTCATCCCGACCGGAACCCGCTTCCTCGACCTGCCCTCGTCGTTCCCGATGAAGCGCGGCGACGCGCTGTTGGGCGCGCACGTCGCCTACGAGACCTGGGGCTCGTTGAACGCCGCGCGCGACAACGCCGTCCTGATCCTCACCGGCCTCTCGCCCGACGCGCACGCCGCATCCAGCGCCGCCAATCCCGCGGCGGGGTGGTGGGAAGGCATGCTCGGTCCCGGCAAGGCGATCGACAGCGAACGCTGGTTCGTGATCTGCGTGAATTCGCTCGGCAGTTGCAAGGGATCGACCGGCCCGGCCTCGATCAACCCGGCCAGCGGCCAGCCCTACCGGCTGGATTTCCCGCAACTGTCGATCGAGGATGGTGCCGATGCGGCCGCGCACGTGGTGCGCGCGCTCGGCGTGGAGCAGCTCGCCTGCGCGATCGGCAGCTCGATGGGCGGCATGACCGCGCTCGCGCTGCTGGTGCGGCACCCCGGCATCGCCCGCTCCCACATCAACATTTCGGGCGCCGCGCGCGCGCTGCCATTTTCCATCGCGATCCGCTCGCTGCAGCGCGAGGCGATCCGCCTGGATCCGCAGTGGAACCTCGGCCGCTACGACGACGCGCACTACCCCGAGTCCGGCATGCGCATGGCGCGCAAGCTTGGCGTGATCACCTACCGCTCGGCGATGGAATGGGACGGCCGCTTTGGCCGCGTGCGACTAGATTCGGACCGCGCCGACGACGAGCCGTTCGGCCTGGAATTCCAGGTCGAAAGCTACCTGGAAGGCCACGCGCGCCGCTTCGTGCGCCAGTTCGATCCCAACTGCTACCTCTACCTCAGCCGCTCGATGGACTGGTTCGACATGGCCGACTACTGCACGACCCGCGCGCTCGACGCGAAGGCCGGCGACAGCGAGGCCGACACCCGCGCCGGGCTTGCCAGCATCCGCGTCGCGCGCGCGCTGGCGATCGGCGTGGAAACCGACATCCTGTTTCCCCCGCAGCAGCAGCAGGAAATCGCCGCCGGCCTGCACGAGGGCGGCGCCGAATCGAGCTTCCTGCCCCTGCCTTCGCCGCAGGGGCACGACGCGTTCCTGGTCGACATCGGGCGCTTCGGGCCTGCGGTATCGGACTTCCTCGCGGGGGCATGAGCCTGCGCATGCGTAAAATGGCCGCCATGACCTTCCATGACGCACCGCCCTGCCCCGGCAGCCCCAACGTCGCCTTCCCGGGCCAGGAAAAGCTGGTCGCCGCCGTCGACGCCGCCGTCAGCCGCAGCGACGATCACCTGGTCACCGCCGGCCTGCGTCAGGTGCTGTGCGCGATGATCCGCGACCGCGAAGTGCACCTGCCCGACTGCGTGTACGAACCGATCGCCGACCACTACGCCCGCCGCGAGATCTACCGCAGCCCGCAATTGGGCTACAGCGTCGTCGCGATGACCTGGAGCCCCGGCCAAGGCACACCGGTCCACGACCACTGCGGCCTATGGTGCGTCGAAGGCGTCTGGGACGGCGAACTGGAAATCACCCAGTACGAACTGCTCGAAAAGGACGGCAACCGCTACCGCTTCCGCGCCGCAGGCGGCATGCAGGCCGGCCCCGGCAGCGCCGGCAGCCTGATCCCGCCCCACGAATACCACACCATCTGCAACCCCAGCCGCGACCAGATCGCCGTCACCCTGCACATCTACAAGGCGCCGATGGAAGACTGCTCGATGTTCGTGCCGCAGGAGGGGGAGTGGTTCGTGCGCGAGGCCAAGACGATGTGTACGGATGAGGCTGGTTAGGGTTCGAGAGCATTGACCCCGGAATCGATTCGCCACGGGCGACGACAGTAGACCTGAAGCGATGATCTGGATACCGACGGGCACACCCAGCCGCAATTAGCTGAGATTCGCTAGTTACTGAATGAGCAGCCAGCAGAGCTCTTGGCCTGCACATGCCGGCAACGGAGCGAGACTAGAGCGCTCCATTTACCGCAGCAAATAGTGCTTTGTATCTTTGCACCGGGCGGATTCAACTTTGAAGTGCAACGTGATCGTGGTTGAAGAATACCTCGCCCGGGGTCAAGTAGCCGAGTCGTTTACGTGGGCGGTCGTTTAGCTGGTCTTCTACGGCTTGCAGCTCTTGTGCGG
>JALYOG010000124.1 GCA_030856985.1 Pseudomonadota bacterium
GCCCAGCACGAGCCAGGCCTCGCCTTCGCCGCGTCCGGAGGCGAGCGTCTCGATCGCCGCATCGAGCGAGCCCGGATTGGCGTTGTAGCTGTCGTCGATCAGCACGGCGCCGCCGGCAAGCGCATGCGACACGAGCCGGCCGGCCACCGCATGGGCGGCAGCCAGGCCCGTGGCGATCGCCGGCAGCGGAAGCGCCAGCGCCAGCGCGAGCGAGGCCGCCGCCAGCGCGTTGAGAACGTTGTGCCGGCCCGGCATGGCGATGCTCACCTCGATCTCGCCCGAGGGCGCGACCAGCACGAAACGCGTGCCTGCCGGCGTGGACCGGACATCGCGGGCGCTGACGTCGGCACCAGCCTCCAGCCCGAAGCGGATCACGCGCGGCGCCTGGTCGCCGCGCGTCGCCAGGCGCTGCTGGAACCACGATCCGAATGCATCGTCGGCATTGATGACCGCCACGCCATCCGGACGCAGCGCCTCGTAGATCGCGCCCTTGGTCTGCGCCACCGCGAGCAGGCTGCCCATGCGTTCCAGGTGCGCCGGCGCGATGTTATTGACCAGGGCGACATGCGGCGGGGCGATGTCGGTCAGGTAGGCGATGTCGCCGGGCTTGCCGGCGCCCATCTCGTAGATGGCGAAGTGGGCGGCGCCGGGCGCATCGATCACGGCCAGCGGGAGGCCGATCTCGTTGTTGCGGTTCCCCGGATTCGCATAGACCTCCCCGGGCGAGGTCGCGTGCTGCAGGATCGACAGCGCCAGAGCCTTGACGCTGGTCTTGCCGTTGCTGCCGGTGATCGCCACCACGCGGGTGCTGCGCTGCCGCTGGATCGCCGCGGCGAGATCGCCCAGCGCCCGCTCGGTGTCGGCGACCAGCAGCTGGGGAAGGTCGACATCGACCGGGCGCGCGACCAGCGCTGCGGCGACTCCCGCAGCCGCGGCAGCGGCCAGATGATCGTGACCGTCGAAATTTTCGCCCTTGAGTGCGACAAAGACCGACGAGCCCGCGGCCCCGCCCGCGGCCAGTTTTCGCGTATCGGTCACCAGCGCGTCGACCACGGTGTCGGCGCCGCGAAGGATGCCGCCGGTCATGGCGGCGATCTGCGAGAGGCGCAGCGGGGTCATGGCCGGGCTTCCAGGCATTGCCGGGCGACGGCGGTGTCGTCGAAGGGGAGTCGTGCCCCGGCGACTTCCTGGTAAGGCTCGTGGCCCTTGCCGGCGACCAGGACCACATCGCCCGGCCCTGCCTCGCAAATCGCGCATGCGATCGCCGCGGCGCGGTCGCGCTGCACCAGCACCCGTTCGGAGCGCTGGAATCCGGCGAGGATGTCCGCCACGATCGCATCGCCGCTTTCCTGGCGCGGGTTGTCGTCGGTGACGATGATCCGGTCGGCGCCGGCCTCGGCCACGGCGGCCATCTGCGGCCGCTTGCCGCTGTCCCGCTCGCCGCCGCAGCCGAACACACACACCAGTTGCGCCGACGCGTGCGCGCGCAGCGAAGCCAGCGCCTGCTCCAGCGCGTCGGGCGTGTGCGCGTAGTCGATCACCACCAGCGGCCGACCATCGCCGCCGAGCCGGTTCATGCGCCCGTGCACCGGCTGCAGCTGCGACAAGGTCCTGGCGATTTCCGCCGGCTCCGCTCCCAGCGCATGCAGCGCCCCGGCGACCGCTAGCAGGTTGTCGACGTTGAAGCGGCCCAGCAACGGCGACTGGACACGATGCCGCACGCTCTCCATGACGAGGTCAAAGCCGATGCCGGCGTCGTCGAGGCTGATCCGGTCGGCGCGGATCGTCGCGGCGGGGTTGCCGCGGGAGCTGAGGCCGATGACCTGGGGAGAATGAGAGCCGGAAGCAAGAGCGTTCGCGCTTTCGGCGCTTGCCCCCCTCACCCCAGCCCTCTCCCCCGCAAGCGGAGGAGAGGGAGCAGAAGCGCTGCGCGTATCGGGCCGGGGCGGATCGTGCGGATGAGGAGGAGGATCGGCTCCCTCTCCCCCGACGGCTCCACCGTCTGGGGAGAGGGTTGGGGTGAGGGGGGCTGTTGCTCCCGCCGTCTGGTCGGAGCCATCGGGGCCCGCCAGGAGCGATGCGCGGATGCCGGCGCCGAATTCATCGTCCAGATTGACCACCGCAGCCTGCAGCCCCGGCCACCGGAACAGGCGCATCTTCGCCGCGCCATAGGCCGCCATGTCGCCGTGGTAGTCGAGGTGGTCGCGCGTGAGATTGGTGAAGACCGCGACATCGAAATGCACGCCGTCGACGCGGCCCTGATCGAGCGCGTGCGAGCTGACCTCCATCGCCATCGCCTGCGCGCCGTCGGCATGCAGTTGCGCGAGCAGCGCATGCAGGCGCAGCACCAGCGGCGTGGTGAAACCCGTCGCGACCGTCTGCCGGTAAAGCCCCGCGCCGAGCGTGCCGATGGTGCCGCTGCGCGTGCCGCGCAGCTCCCAGGCCTGCGCCAGCAGTTGCACGATGGAGGTCTTGCCGTTGGTCCCGGTGACGCCGACGACCGTCATCGCTTCGCTGACCCGGCCGTGGAAGCGATGGCCGAGCTCGCCGAGCCGGGCGCGCAGTTGCGGCACCGCGATCGCGTCGCCGGGGGCCGGCGATGCGGCGGGCGCGGGCGGTTCGAACAGGATCGCCGCCGCCCCGACGGTGCGCGCCTGCGCGGCGAACGCGAGCCCGTGCGAGCCGAAGCCGCCGATGGCGACGAAAGCGTCGCCGCGGCGCAACTCGCGACTGTCCTGGACCAGCCCGCCTATGCGAAGGTCCGGCGGAATCCCGGGGACGTCCGGCAGCAGTTCCGTCAGCGCCATGGTCCGGCTCATGGTGCAGCTCCCTGCACGGCGGCGGGCAGCAGGCTTACCGCTGGCGTCAGCATGGGATCCGGCAGCACCGGTCCGCGTGGCGGCAGTTCCCCGCCGTTGGCCTTGATCCGCTTCGCCTGCGCGTCGGCCTGCACCGCCAGCCAGGTGTCGATGTCGTCCGGCGGCACGTCCATCAGGCGCAGCGCGCCGTCCATGACGTTGCGGAACACCGGCGCGGAGACCACGCCGCCGTAGTAGCCGCGGCGGCGGGCGTCGGGCTCGCTGATCACCACGACCATCGAGAACCGCGGGTTGTCCACCGGCACCACGCCGGCGAACAGCGAAATGTGCTTGTCCGAGTAGCCGCCGGTGTTGCTGTACTTGCGCGCGGTGCCGGTCTTGCCGGCGACGTGATAGCCCAGGATCGCGCCGGCGGTGGCGGTGCCGCCCGGCTCGGTCACGGTCTGCATCATCCGCATCACCTGCCGGGCGATCGGCGGATCGAGCACCTGGCGCGCTTCGTTGCGCTGCCCCTTGACGAAGGTGGGTGCAATCAGGCGACCACCGTTGGCGAGCGCCGCGTAGGCGACGGCGACCTGCAGCGGCGTGGCCGACAGGCCGTAGCCGTAGGACATCGTCGCCTTGGTGGTACCGCTCCACTCGTTCGGCGCGGCCAGCAGGCCCGACGCTTCGCCCGGAAAACCGCTGCCGGGACGTGTGCCGTAGCCGAAGTCCTGGATGAACTGGTGGAACTCGCCATCGGGCAACGCCAGCGCGAGCTTGGCGGCACCGATGTTGGAGCTCTTGGTGATCACGCCGGTGACCGTCAGCGCGCCGTAGTTGCGGAAGTCGTTGATGGTGTAACGGCCGTTGGCCATGCGCCCTGGCGACGTGTCGACGATGGTGTCCGGGGTGACCCTGCCCGAGGCCAGCGCGGCGGCGATCGTGATCGGCTTCATCGTCGAGCCGGGTTCGACCACGTCGGTCAATGCGCGGTTGCGGTGCGTCTCCGGGCTGCCGGTCCCGAGCAGGTTGGGGTTGTAGGTCGGAAGGTTCGCCATCGCCAGGACCTCGCCGGTCGCGATGTCCAGCACCACGGCCGAACCGCTGGACGCCCCGGACTCCAGCAGCGCGTGGCGCAGCTCGCGGTAGGTGAGGTACTGGATGCGACGGTCGATGGTGAGGGTCAGGTCGTGCCCGGGCGCGGCGGCGCGGATCATGTCGACGTTCTCGATCGTGCGTCCCTGCCCGTCGCGGATCACGCGCTTGGCGCCGGGGGTCCCGCTGAGCCAGTCGTCGAACGCCAGCTCCAGGCCTTCCTGGCCGCGGTCGTCGATGTTGGTGAATCCCAGCACGTGCGCCAGCGCCTCGCCCTGCGGGTAGAAGCGGCGAAACTCGCGTTGCGAATACACACCGGGGATCGCGTTCGCCAGGATCGTGCGCGACTGCGCCGGGTTGATCCGGCGCTTGAGGTACATGAACTCCTTGTCCGCGCGCTGGCTGAGCCGCCTGGTCAGCTCGTCCACGGGCACATCGATCAGCTGCGCGAGCTGCGGGATGCGCGCCGGGTGCTCCAGCAGTTCCTGCGGATTGGCCCAGACCGACTCGACCGGGGTGGACACCGCCAGTGGCTCGCCATTGCGGTCGGTGATCATTCCGCGCGAGGTAGGGATCGGGATTTCCCGCAGCGAGCGCGCATCGCCCTGGACCACGTAGAACTCGTTGTGGACGACCTGCACGTACAGCGCGCGACCGACCAGCGCCGCGGTGCACAGCACCAGCATGGCCGAGACCAGCGCCAGCCGGTTGCGCAGGTTGAAGTG
>JALYOG010000134.1 GCA_030856985.1 Pseudomonadota bacterium
CGCCGGCGGCCTGGAGCCGGGACTGTCTGGGCTGACCATGCGTGCCCCGGCGCAGGCCCCCGACCCGTTGCCGGATGGCGCCCGGTTCGTCGCTGGGTCCTTCAGCAGCGACGCCGGCAGCCGCGCCTACAAGCTCTACATTCCCGCCGGCAGCCCTGCGGAGCCGCTGCCGCTGGTGGTGATGCTGCATGGCTGCACGCAGACGCCCGACGACTTCGCCGCGGGCACCGGCATGAACGCGCTGGCCGATGAGATGAAGTTCCTCGTGGCCTATCCCGCGCAGGACGCGTCGGCCAACCCCCAGCGTTGCTGGAACTGGTTCAACGGCGACGACCAGCAACGCGATCGCGGCGAGGCCTCGCTGATCGCCGGCATCACCCGCCAGGTCATGCGCGAGCATCCTGTCGATCCGCAGCGGGTCTATGTCGCCGGCCTGTCGGCGGGCGGCGCGGCCGCGGCGATCATGGGCTCGGCGTATCCGGACCTGTATGCGGCGATCGGCGTGCATTCCGGGCTCGCGTGCGGCGCCGCGCGCGACATGCCATCGGCATTCGCGGCGATGCGCCAGGGCTCGGCAGCGGGCGCGCGCCATCGCGCGTCGGGGATGCCGGCGGCGACAATCGTGTTTCACGGCGACAGCGACAGCACGGTCAGCCCGATCAATGGCGAGCAGGTGATCGCGCAGTCAAAGGCTTCGCGGCGCCTGCAGGTCCAGGTCAGCCGCGGGCAGTCGACCGGCGGCGTCGCCTACACGCGGACCGTGCAGGTCGACGACGACGGGCTGGCGCTGCTGGAGCACTGGGTGCTGCATGGCGGCGGCCATGCGTGGTCGGGCGGACGGCGGGCCGGGTCGTACACCGACCCGCGCGGACCGGACGCCAGCCGGGAGATGCTGCGTTTCTTCCTGCAGCACCGCCTGCGCTGACGGCACCGGGGTGCACGCGTGGTCGGGCGGCCCCCTCCCGGCTCGGCTTGGCCCTAGCCCGGCAGCGCCTCGGCGGGATACGGCGCGGCTTCCACGCGATTGCGGCCCGCGCGCTTGGCCCGGTACAGGGCCGCGTCGGCGCATCGCAGCAGCTCGACCGAATCGCCGCTCATGGTCGGCACGTACCCGGCGACACCGATGCTCACGGTGACCGGATGCAGCCGCTCCTGCATGGCCTTGCGCACCTGCTCCGCGCGCAGCGTCGCCTCGTCCTGGGTCACGCCCGGCAGCAGCAGCGCGAACTCCTCGCCACCGAACCGCGCCAGCAATTCGCGCCTGGGGTCGTGCAGCGCGTGCAGGTTCTGCGCGATGCTGCGCAGCATGACGTCGCCTTCCAGGTGCCCGTGCTCGTCGTTGTAGCGCTTGAAGAAATCCACGTCGATCATCAGCACCGACAGCGGCCGTCGCTGGTCCAGGCAGCGCACCCATTCGCGCTGCAGTCCGTTCTGCATCGCCCGGCGATTGGCCACGCCGGTGAGCGCGTCCTCGGTGGCCAGCTCGCCCAGCTTGCGATTGAGTTCTTCCAATTCGTGGGTGCGCGCCCCGATGCGCGCCTCCAGCTCGCGGTTGGCCTCCGCTAGGCGCTGGGTGCGGCGCCGCACCAGTTCGTGGACCGCGGCCACGCCGATGGCCAGGGCGGCCAGCGCGCCGAGCAGCCGCACCCACCACTGCTGGTGCCAGCGCGGCAACACCCGGTAGCCGAAGCTGATCGGAGCGGCAGTACGTCCGCTGGCGGTGCGCGCCTCAACGGTGAGGACATAGTCGCCCGCGCCCGACGCCGGCAGCATCAGGTCGCCTGCGCCCCAGCGACTCCACTCTTCCTGCGAATCGCCGCCCTGCAGGCGATAGCGGTATTCGGGCGTGCTGCCCATGCTGATGGCGCCGTAGCGCACCTGCAGGCGCGAGCCGGCGGGAATTTCGGCCAGCGCCGCGTCCTGCAGCGGCAGCCTGCTCGGCTTGCCGTCCCCCGGCGGCTGCACGGTGATGTGCTCGAAGCCCAGCGCCAGCGGCACCGGTTCGGGCATCGGCTCGCGCGGGTCGAACTGCAGGATCCCGTTCCAGGTCGCCACCCGGATCACGCCGTCGTCGTTGTAGCGCAGCCGGCTGTAGCCCGCCGCGAGACGCGAGCCCAGGTGCAGTGACTGCCATTCGTCGGCAGGCGTGGGCCGGAACCACATCTGGCGAAGCGTGAAGGCATAGGTGCCCAGCGGCGTCTGTTCGACCATCAGCTCGTCCGGACGATCGACGAGGGTCGGCAGCGTTGCGGTTTCGGCGACGAATCGCGGCGCCTGGAAGCGGAACGCACGCGCGCCGCTGACGGCATGCACCTGCCCGTCGAGCAGGTAGACGCTGCTGCCGAAGTCGCTGTCCAGCGCCAGCCCCTGCTCGGGGCCGAACACGTCCCTGCGCAGCAGCCCCTGGCGGTCCGGCCCCAGGGTCCAGCGCTGGGCGCCGCCACGGGTGTCGCCGAACCACAACTCGCCCGGTGCGGTTTCCAGCAGGGTCACTGCGCTCGCGCCGTCCAGCGGCAGGGCCGCGGCCATCTGCCAGCGGCCGTTGCGGCGCTCGATGACCAGCAGCCGGCGGTCGCCAAGCGCGTACACGCGGTCGCGATCGAAGCGCGACACCACCAGTTCCAGCACGCCCTCGGCTTCGCGCTGCAGCACGCGCGGCGCCGAGGCGCCGGCGTCGAGGACCAGCAGGCCATCGCGATGCCCGATCAGCAGTCCGCTGTCGGTGCCGGCGAGCGCGAAGGCTTCGAAGTCCACCCACGGCAGCTGGCGGGTTTCGATTTTGCCCTCCGGCCCGGCTTGCATCCGCGCCACGCCGCGGGTCGTCGCGAGCCACAGCGCGTCCTGGTACCACACCAAATCGAACACCGATCCCTGCAACCCGTCGCCGGCGCCGATGTAGGACCACGGCGAGGGCATCGACAGGCGCACCAGGTCGCCTTCGGTCGCCGCCCACAGCCCGCCCTCGTGATCGGTGCCCAAGGCACTGATGCCGAAGCTCCCCAGGCTCATGCGGTCGCGCAGCCCGCCATCGCGGCCGTACCGGAACACCTCGCCTTGCAGCGTCCCGACCACGAAAGTGCCGTCATCCAGCGGCAGCACCGCGTGCGCATGGTTGCCGCGCAGCTGCGAGCCGGCGCCGCCGCCCATCGGCCTGATTCCGTCGTCGTCGGCAAGGAAGAATCCCTCATCGCCGACCAGCAGCAGGCCGTCCGCGTGCTCGATCACGCCGAGCAGGCTCTGGTTGGCGAAGGCCTTTCCGCCCGGCTCCAGCTCGAACTTGCCGTCGGCGAAACGCGTGAAGCCCAGGCCGTCGATGCGGGCGAACAGCTGCTCTCCCACCGCGTACATGGCACGCTGGTTTTCCGACAGCGGCCAGCGCTTCAGCAGGCGCTGCTGGTAGTCCAGCAGGTGCAGCGATTTATCGCTGCGGAAATACACACCATCGGCGGTCGCGATGACCTGCCAGACATTGCCGACCGCCCGTTCGCGACCGCTGAGGCCGGCGGCGGTCAGCAGCTCGCGGTACTGCATTTCGCCCCCGGGCGTCTCCTGCAGCCAGCCGAATGAGTCGTAGCTGCCGACGTAGATGCGCCCGTCGGTGCCGGTGGCCAGCTCACGCGCAGGGTAGCGCCCGGGAAGCCCGATCAGGTCCCAGCGTTCGCCGTCGTAGCGCAGCACGCCCTCGCCGTTGCCCACGAACAGGCGGCCGGCCTCGTCGGTGGTGATCGCCCAGTGCTGCGGCGTGGCCTGGTAGTCCTCCGGCAGGAAGCGCCGCAGCAAGGGCGTGCCCTGCAGCGTCGCGGCCTGCGCGGCCGTCTCGCCGAGCCAGCCGGTTCCGGCCAGCGCCAGCAGCGTCAGCAGTCCGATCCGGGCGAACATCGATCTGATCATTCCCGGCAGTCTGCATCAGGACCGTTCCCGGAACTAGGCGAAGCACCACATTCCGCCTCCGCCCGCGTCGCGGGGCCGGCCGATTCGCCGTCGGCGTCACCCCGCGGCATGCATGATCGGGCGTCCCCATCACCCGGAGCCAAGACATGACCACAGCCACCTGGAACGACACCCAGATCGCCGCCAGCGACGACATCGTCAAGGTCGAAGGAAACGCGTATTTTCCCGCGCAATCCGTGCAGCGGGAGCATCTGCGGCCCTCGCAGCACACCACCGTGTGCGGCTGGAAGGGCACCGCGCACTACTACGACGTCGTGGTCGGCGAGGCGGTGAACGAGAACGCCGCCTGGTACTACCCCGAGCCCAAGGAAGCGGCAGCGGAGATCCGCGGCCGGGTGGCGTTCTGGAAAGGGGTGAAGGTCACCGCGTAGCGCCAATCCTCGCCGCGGCCGGTCGCGGCGCCGGAAGCGGCTTCAAGCCGCCGGGCGCTGGCGCATGAAGTAGCGATACAGCACCGGCACCACGAACAGGGTCAGCACGGCGGAGAACGCCAGGCCCCAGACGATGCTGGAGGCCACCGGGCCCCACAGCAGCGACTTGCCGCCGATCCCGAACGCAAGCGAGAACAACCCCGCGATCGTGGTCGCGGTGGTCATCAGCACCGCGATCACCCGGCGCCGGGCGGCGAAGATGGTCGCGTGCAGGGTGCGCATGCCGGCGGCACGCCGGTCGTTGGCGGCGCTGATCAGCACGATCGCCGCATTCACCGCGATGCCGATCAGCGCGATCACGCCGTACATCGTGTAGAGCGACAGCGGGTTGCCCGAGATCAGCAGCCCCAGCGTCACCCCGATGAAGGCCAGCGGCACGGTCACCAGGATCAGCAGCGGCTGGAAATAGCTGCGGAACTGCGCGGCCAGGATCAGGTAGATCAGCCCGATGCCCAGCAGCGCCAGCGGGCCCATGGCGCTGAGTGACTCGTTGATGTCGTCCAGTTCGCCCGATAAATCCAGGTCCGCTCCCGGATGGTCGACGCGCACGCGGTTCCAGGCTTCGCGCAACTGCCGCGTGGCCTCCACCGTGTTGATCGCCTCCGGGTCCAGCGAGGCCTCCACGGTGATCGCGCGGCGCAGGTTCCAGTGACGGATCATCCCCGGACTCGTGCGGCTTTGGGCATGCACCAGCGCGCCCAGGGTCGTGGTGCCGCCACCGGGCAGCGCCACCGGGTCGGAAAGGATGTCGCTGACCACCAGCGCTTCGCGCGGCCGTGCCCGCACGCGCAGCTCGACCTTCTCGCCCCGGTCGCGCATGTCGGCCACGATCTCGCCGTCCAGGTGCAGGCGCACCAGCCGCGCGACCTCGCCGGGGTCCAGCCCCGCGCGCAGTGCCGCGTCCACGTCCACCTGCAGGTCGAGCTCGTCCCGGCCAGGTGCGTCGTCGTCGGTGATGTCGAAGGTGCCCGGGATCCGCGCCACCAGCGCGCGCACCGTGTCGGCCGCGGCGCGCAGCTGTTCGAGGTCGTCCGCGCGCACCTTGACGCTGAGCCCGCGGCCGCCGGGCGGGCCACCGGACAGGCGCAGGAACGAGACCTCCGCCGGTCCCGGCGTGGAGGCGACGTCCTTGCGCATGCCATCGATGATCTCATCTAGGCTGCGAAGGTCTTCGTCGGCGGGATTCAGCGATACGGTGATCTGTCCGTAGCGGTCGCCGTACAGCGGTTCGGTCTCGGTGAACCTGATGCCCGCCAGCGACACGACCGAACGCTCCTCGTCGGGCAGCAGGTTGCGCCGCACGCGCGCCTCCACGCGCTGGGTCTGCGCCATCGTGTCCTGCAGGCTGGCGCTGGGCGGCATGTCGACGTTGACGTAGTAGATGCGCAACGGATCGAACGCGAAGAATTCGACCCGCACCGCGCCGGCGCCGATGGCGAGGATCGCCGCCAACAGCAGCGCGCCGACGCCGGCGAGCCACGGCAGCGGCCGCCGCATCACCCTGATCAGCCAGCGCGCATAGATGAGGCGGACCTTGCGCGTATAGCGCACCCGCAGTTCCTGATTGCGCGAGCGGCTGATCGCGCGTGGTCCCATCGCGTGGACGTGGGCGGGAAGCATCCAGAACGCCTCCACCAGGCTCACCACCAGCCCGACCGTCACCACGAACGGAATGATGAACATGAATTTGCCGAGGATGCCCGGCAACAGCATCAGCGGGAGGAACGCGGCCACCGTGGTCGAAACCGCGGCGAGGACCGGACGCCCGACCTCCGACAACGATTCGATCGCGGCCTCGAGCCCGGCCATGCCGCGCTGGATGCGGTAGTACATCGCTTCGACGACCACCACCGCGTCGTCGACCAGCATGCCCAGCACGATCACCACGCCGAGCAGGACCGAGACGTTCAGCGAGGAACCGGTCGCCTGCAGGATCGCGAAGGTGCCGGCGATCGAGAACACCACGCCCAGTGCCACCATCGCCGCGATCCGGGCGCCCAGGAACAGCCAGCACACCAGCATCACCAGCAGCAGCCCGATCAGGCCGTTGGACTGCATCACGCCGAGGGCGCCGCGGGTGGCGACGGTCTGGTCGTCCGCCAGGCGCAGCTGCAGGCCACGACCTGCCAGCGCAACGTTCTCCTTCTCGACGTAGTCGCCAATGGCATCGACCAGTTCGAGCGTATTGGTGAATCCAACCTTCAACACCGGCAGGTACACGGCGGGCTGGCCGTTCGTGGCGGCGAGCTGGCGCGGCTCCTCGCGGCCGCGGCGCACCTCGGCGATGGCGTCGATCGGCACCCCTGCACCGGCTTCCGCGCCGCCAGCCGCTGGCGGCACCCGGAATCGCGCGACCCGTTCCGGATCGGGCGAGGTGCCGCTCACGCGCACCAGCCACTCGCCATCGCGCGTTTCCACCGTGCCGGCGAACACATCGCGGAACCATCCGCGCAACGCGTCGGACAGGCGGGTGGCCACGATGCCGCGCGCGGCCAGCGCGGCCGGGTCGAAATCCACCTGGATCTCCGGCTCCTGGAAACCGAGTGCCTGTACGCGGTCGACGCCGGGGATCTGCGCGAGGTCCTCGCGGATCTTTCTGGCGGCGGATCGAAGCGTTTCGTCGTCCGCCTGTCCGGTCAGCACCAGCACCGCGGTGGGAAAGGCGCTGGAGGTCGTGAGCTCGAAGATCTGCGGATCCACCGCTTCCGCGGGCAGCTCCGCGTTCGCCTGGTTCTGCACCTCGCGGCGCACGTCGTTGATGCGCTTGTCGAACTCGCGCTCGGGCATGTCGTCGAAGCGCACGATGATGCTGGATACGCCCGCGCGCGAGGTGCTGATCACCCAGCGAACGTCCTGCACGTTGCGCAGTGCATCCTCCAGTGGATTGGTGACCTGGGCCTCCACGTCCTGCGCGCTGGCCCCCGGCAACACCGTGCTGATGTTGATCCAGTTGAAGCCGATTTCCGGATCCTGCTCGCGCGGCATCCGCAGGTAGGCCAGCAGGCCCAGCACGATCACGGTGGCGAACAGGATGTTCGCCAGCGGGTGGTTGCTGATCAGCGAGCGTGCGAAACGCATCAACCGGCGGTTCCGTCGCTGGCCGCGGTTCGTGGCTCGTCAGAACCAGCGGGGCCTGCACCCGATGGTTCACTGCCGAGCTGCACCGCGTCACCATCGGTCAGTGCCTGCTGGCCTTCGACGACCAGCAGGGTATCCGGGGCGATTTCGACATCGAATGCGCGGCCGGTCCGGGCATCGGGCGCGGGGCGGAAGCGTGCGCGCCCCTGTTCGACGACGAAAAACCCGTTGGCGCCGCCGCGGCTGACCATCAGGTCTGGTGGGAGCCGCTGCCCGGGTGCCTTCCACGCCAGGGTGCCTGCGCTGCCCACCGGCGCCGGCTCGTCGCCGAAGGCCAGCCGCGCGACCTGGGTCCGTGCTCCGCGCTCGACCACCGAGCCCAGGCGCAGCAGTCGGACCGGGTAATGGCGTCCGGCATGTTCGAATCGCAACTGCGTGGCATCCGCCAACCCGGCGGCGTCCGACGCCTGGACCGAAGCCTGCAGCTCGATGCCTTCGGTCTGAACCATGCGCAGCAGCGGGCTGCCCGCGGGCGCGAGCGTACCGACCTGCGCAAAACGCTCCACCACGACCCCGTCGAATGGCGC
>JALYOG010000137.1 GCA_030856985.1 Pseudomonadota bacterium
CGATGACATTGATCAGCCGCGGGACGCCGCCGGCGTGCTCATGGATCCGCTTGACGGCGTCGGCGGTGAACGGGAAATGCTGTCCGCCGGCCATGCGCCAGCGATGGCGCAGGTATTGCGCGGTTTCTCCCGGCTGCAGCGGCGTGAGGTGATAGCGCGCGGTGATGCGTTGCGCAAGCTGGCGCAGGTCGGTGCGCGACAGCATCGCGCGCAGTTCGGGCTGGCCGAGCAGGATGATCTGCAGCAGTTTCTGCGTCGCCGTCTCCAGGTTGGTCAGCAGCCGCACCTGCTCCAGTGCATCGGCCGACAGGTTCTGTGCCTCGTCGATGATCAGCACCACGCGCGCGCCCTGCGAGTAGGCCTCCAGCAGGTAAGTGTTGAGCAGGTCGACCAGCCCCTTGCGGCTGCCGCGCCGCTCGCCGATGTCCAGACGCAACTCTTCGCAGATCGTCTCCAGCAGTTCCACCGGCGACAGTTGCGGATTGAGCACCAGCGCCACGCGCGCGTTGTCGGGCAGTTGCTCCAGCAGCACGCGGCACAGGGTGGTCTTGCCGGTGCCGACCTCGCCGGTCAGCTGTACGAACCCGCCGCCGCCGCCCTGGTCCACGCCGAACAGCAGGTGCGCCAGTGCATCCCGATGGCGCTCGCTGAGGAATACGAAGCGCGGGTCGGGGGTGATCGAAAACGGTGGCTCGGTGAGCCCGTAGTGCGCCAGGTACATGCGGTCTCGCGCGGTGGGACGAGCGCTAGCCTGCCATGAAAACCGACACGGCCGCACCCGCCGCTGCGGGTGCGCTACCGATGCGCTCACTCGGCGCCAGCTTTGGCCTCGCTGGTGCCGAGGATTTCCGGATGCTGCAGCTGCGAGCGGTTCAGCAGCGGATGGGCGATCACCGCCGCCAGGATGACCGCCACGCCGGCATAGAACACCCCGGTCAGTTCGTGCTGCTCGCCCAGCAGCACGATCGCGAGCACGATCGCGTACACGGGCTCGAGGTTCACCGCCAGCTGCGCTGAAAACGCACTCATGTGGCGCAGCGCGATCAGCGACAGCGCGAACGGCAGCAGCGTGCATGCCAGCGCCAACACCAGCAGCAGGCCCGCGTCCTGCAGGCTGGGGACGACCAGCAGGTCGCCCGCGAACGCGGGGAACAGGGCCGGCATCACCGGTGCCAACAGCGTCAGCGCGAGGGTGCCGGCCCCCAGTTCCAGCGCGGTGACGGTCAGCGGATCGCCGTGCTCGACCAGGCGTTTGTTCAGCGACGCGAACAGCGCCACCAGCAGCGCCGAGAGCGCGCCGACCACGATGCCGATCCGCATCTGCGTCGGCACCCCGCCGACCACCAGCGCCACGCCGGGTAGCACGGCGATCCCGAGTAACAGGTCGCGCCGGGAAAACCGTGTCCGCGCCAGCCAGGGCTCCAGCATCGCGATGAACACCGTCGCCAGCGCGATGCAGGTCGCCGCGACCGATGCGTTGGCGAGCTTGATCGCGCCGTAGAAAGTCAGCCAGTGCAGGGCGACCAGCACTCCGATCCCGGCGTACGACCAGCGCAGCCGCCAGGACATCGCGCGTACGCCGCGCCACACCCGCGGTACCAGTGCCAGCGCCGCCACGACGAGCAACATGCGCCACCACACCAGCGGCAGGGCCGGCATCGTGATCAGCTTGCCGAGGATCGCAGTGAAGCCCCACAACAGCACGCAGAAGTGGATCTGCAGATGCGCCTTGCGTGCGGCGGGTATGGGCATGAGCGCTGGATTCAAAGAGGAAAGGGGGCCGCAGGAACGGCCGCGAAAGTGGGCGGCGGATCCGGCGGCTGGAGCCATGAAGATCGCCCCGTGGATTCGCCTGCCGGCAGGCGATGGCCCGCAGTCTAGCCGGTCGCGCTTCGGCCAGGCAGCTGGCGGGCGCGCTCGGCCCGACCGCCCGTCAGGCCGACGAAAGCCGCTCGATCAGGGCCATCGCCGCTGCCGGATTGCGCGCCTTGGCGCCGCTGATGAAGTAGGCGAAGACGTCCCGGCGCGCGCGGGTGGCCCGCGGCTCGGCGACGTGCGGGAGCTGCGCCGGATCGTCGCCGCGCGACCACCCGCCGACGAGTTGCGCCAGGCCATCCAGTTCGCCCGCGGTGTAGCCGGTTTCGAGCTCCTCGCGTGTCCGCATCAACCGTGCGTAGATGAAGTCGCCGGTGATGTCCGCCAGCGACGGGTAGTCGTCCGAATCGGTGAACACGGTGGCGACGGCGTGGTCCCGGGCCAGCGCCACATAGGCCGGATCGAGGAAGCTGCGGTGGCGGACTTCCAGCACGTGCCGCAGCCGTTCGCCGTCCAGCGCGCGGGGCAGGGCGTCCAGGAACGCTGCCAGGTCGTCCCGGTTGAACTTCCACGTCGGCGCCAGCTGCCACAGGATCGGCCCGAGCCGCGGCCCGAGTTCGGCCAGGCCGCCCTCTATGAAGCGCCGCGCCATCGTGCCGGCTGCGGCCAGTTCGCGGCTCTGGCTGATGTAGCGCGGCGCTTTTACCGAGAACACGAAGTCCTCCGGCGTCTGCGACGCCCAGCTTGCATAGGTCGCGGGCTTCTGGGCGCGGTAGAACGTCGAATTGATCTCGATCGCGCCGAGCCTGCGGCTGGCGTATTCCAGTTCCCGTCGCTGCACCAGATCGGCGGGATAGAAGTTGTCGCGCCAGGCCGGGAAGATCCAACCACCGATGCCGACCCTGATCCTTGCTTTTGCGGTCTTGTTTGCGACCATCGATGCTGTCTCCTTGCTCGGCCGGTGCCGCAACGACGACGCGGACGCGTCGAACCGCCGTGGCGAAGGCCGGCTGCCGTTCGCGCAGGCGAAAGACCCGCTACCGGATCGGCTGCCCGGTCATCAGCTGCCGGACGAACCGCACCGGCGGGGAGCCGTACGACAGCACCGCGTCGTGATAGGTCTTGGCGTCGAAGGCTTCGCCGTCGCGCGACTCCATCTCCGCGCGCAGGTCCACGTGCTCGCTGTAGCCGACGAAATAGGTCGGCAGCTGCGCCGAGGTCAACTGCGCGCGCACCCACTTGCCGGCCGCCTCGCGCTCCTGCTGGAACGTGGTTCGCGTCATCAGCTCCATCGCCTCGTCGCGGCTCATGCCGTCGACGTGGATCGCCTGGTCGAGGATGGCATTGGCGGTAGCGCGCAGCGCCCACTTGCGCTGGATCAACTGCATCAGCGGGTCGTTGTCCATGTAACCGGCGTCGGCCATGATCTTCTCCGCGTACATGCCCCAGCCTTCGACGAACGGACCCGAGCCCAGCACCGCGCGCAGCACCGAGGGATAGCGGTTGGAGTGCGCCAGCTGCAGGTAGTGCCCCGGCATCGCCTCATGGATGCTCAGCTCGTGGATCGAGCGCGTGTTGTATTCGCGCAGGAACGAGTCGACCTGCTCCTGGGTCCAGTCGTCGGGGATCGGCGACACCGCGTAGAAGGTGTCCAGGTGCTTGTCCAGCGGCCCGGGCGAATCGCAGTACGCGACCGCGACGCCGCGCTGGAACTCGGGCATGAGAATGATCTGCACCGGCGTGTCCGGTACGGTCACCAGGTTCTTCTCGCGCACGAATGCGGTCGCCTGCTCGGTCGATCGCCGCGCCACCTCGACCACCTCGTCGCGCGCGGGACGATCGGCGTAGGCCAGTTCCAGTGCCGCTTCGATCACCTGCTGCTGCCGGTTTTTGTCCGGGGCATCGGGCATGGCTTCGGCCGCGGCGTTGCCGCTCCGGGCCGGGTCCGCCAGCACCTTGCGTGCGATGTCGTACATCTCCGCGCGGGTGCTCACGATCTGCGCTTCGGCGCGCTCGCGGATCTGCGCGCGCGACAGCGGCGAATTCAGCGCGAAGGCAAGCTTCTGGTCGTACAAGGCCGCACCGATGCGGAAGTCGCCCTTCGCGTTCGGCACCAGCGTGTCGTCGAGCCACGCCTGCTGCTCGGCCACGGCCGTGCGCAGCGTCGCGATCGCCGCCTGCAGCCGTTCGCGTTCCGCGCCCGACAGATCGTCGGCGTGCGGTGCGATCAGGTCGTCGACGATGCTGAGAATCCCCGCGTGCTGTCGCGCCACGGTTTCTGCGTGCACCTTCGGCACGCGTGCCGGATCCAGGTTCTCGCGCATCTGCTCGAACAGCCCTGGCAGCTGCTCCATGCGCGCGGCAGCGGCATTGAGCCTCTGCGGCCGGGGTGCGAACTCGCGCGCCATCAGCGTGTACAGCGCGCCCCCGGCCAACTGGCTGTACATCTGCGGAT
Source organism: Pseudomonadota bacterium (assembly GCA_030856985.1). Lineage (GTDB taxonomy): Bacteria > Pseudomonadota > Gammaproteobacteria > Xanthomonadales > Xanthomonadaceae > Lysobacter_K. Next base: position 4,271 of record JALYOG010000137.1, read on the forward strand.
CCCAGGCCCAGGCCTGCAGCGACTCGATGTTCCAGATGTCGTAGCGCAGCTGGTTGCGCAGCATGGCCGCGTCGACCTGATTGGCGCGCGACAGCTCGGCGGTGTCGACCGCATCGAGTTCGGCGAGCATCTTGCGGTGGAACGCCAGCGCCGTCTGCCGGCTCTGCGCGCTGAGATCGTCGACGCGGTCGTCGAAGCGGTGGTCCCCGGTCTGCGTCGCCGTCACCGGCTGCAACTGCAGCCAGCCGTCGAGCCAGCGTTTGCCCAGGGTGGCGAAGCGCGCATCGGCCTCGGTGTTCTCTTTCGAATCGCGTTGGGTGGACGCGCTACCCGGCGCCGGCGCCTCGGCCTGGGGCTTGCAGGCGGCCAGCGCGAATGGCAGCGCGATGGCCAGGAGCAGCAGACCGAAGCGTGCGCCGACGCGGCGGACAGGGGCGGGTTTCGCGGCGGGCATGTGGCTTCTCGGTCTCGGGCGGCGCAGCCGCGGGGGGAACCGGGGACATCCTCTTACGCGCGGCGCCCGCGCGCCAGTGTCCGCCAGACCGGTCGAGCTCGACGGCAGGCGCGGTGCCCGCTGGTCGCCACGTTATTCCTGCGACCAGGAATACTCGTCGCTTTCGAACTCGACCAGGACATCCAGGTCGAATGCCAGCGCCTCGACGGCCTGGCGCACCTTGTTGGCGGTGGACTGGTTGGGGGCATCGACTTCGAGCACCTGGATCCCCGGCCCAATGTCGTCCGGCAAGCCGGCGGAACTGGAATCCGGGTCGTCCATGTGCGGCATCAGGTCGGCGATTTCCTCGACGTGTTCGACGCCATCGATGCTGGTCAGCAGGTTGGCAATGGCGCGCGCGGCATCGTCGCTGCCGGTCACGCGTAAATGCAGAAGGGGCATGGGAAAATGGCCTCTGAAACGGAGCGGTCAGGCTAGGCAGCCGGCGGCAAAGGCAGCGTGACGGGACCATGCTCCCGATTTGTTTAGGCTTGGTGCATGAACGCCATCGCCCCCGACCCCAGCCTCCCCCCCGACCCGCGGCCCGACGTCAGCATGCGACCGCTGGAACGCAGCGACCTGCACTTCGTCCACATCCTCAACAACAACCGCAGCATCATGGGTTACTGGTTCGAGGAGCCGTACGAATCGTTCGTCGAACTCGAAGAGCTGTATCGCAAGCACATCCACGACCAGTCCGAGCGCAGGTTCATCGTTGAGAACCAGGCGCGCGAACGCGTCGGACTGGTCGAGCTGGTGGAGATCGACCACCTGCATCGCCGCGCGGAATTCCTGATCATGATCTCGCCCGAGCACCAGGGCCAGGGCCTCGCCACGGCCGCGACGCGCCGTGCGATCAACTACGCCTTCCGCGTGCTCAACCTCTACAAGCTGTACCTGCTGGTGGACGTGGACAACGCCGCGGCGATCCATGTGTACGAAGCTTGTGGCTTCAAGCGCGAAGGCGTACTGGTCGATGAGTTCTTCAGCGACGGCCGCTACCGCAGCGTCATCCGCATGTGCATCTTCCAGCACGAGGCGCTGGCGTCGGCGCGCGCGCCAGCGCAATAGCCGGCGCGGCCGGGCATCGAACTCAGGCGTTCGGTGCAATCCGCGTGGGCACCGGCACGTTGCACACATCGATATGGCCGGCGGGCACCTTGTACCACTCGTCGCGACGATTGCGGCGCGCCTCGACGAGTTCATCGAACAGTGCGGTGTCGGTGCGCAGAACCTGGATGTGGCTGCGCTCGGAAGCGGGCACGTCGCTGGCGAGCCGGATGGCGTGAATCGGGGTGCGCAGTCCGGGTTGTTCGTAGAACCCGAGGGGGCCGCTGCCGCGCGGCAGTGCCGATAGCCGCTCGATGCCGTCGATGACCCGCCCCACCAGGGTGATGTTGAGGTCAAGCTGACGCGGCGACTGGCCGATGACGACATACAACTCGGTGCCATTGCTCGAATCGGACGCCATGTCGCGGCCCGCGCCGACCATTGCGTAGCAATGGGTCAGCCAGGCGGTTTTCGCGCCGGGATGCCGCGCCGCCGGGAAGCCGCGCACGAAGGCGACCTGCGGCGCCCAGCCGTCCTTGTCGGGCAAGGCCTTGAAGTCGAGGCCGAGGCT
>JALYOG010000140.1 GCA_030856985.1 Pseudomonadota bacterium
CGCTGGCACTGCGCCCCGGCCATCCGGAAGCGCTGGCGCGCCTGGGCCGCGCCCAGTCGATGCAGGGACGCCTGCACGACGCGGTCGCGAGCCTGCGCGACGCGGCCGCGAACGCACCGGGTCATCCGGGCATCGCGGTGTGGCTTGGCCATGCGCTGGAGGATGCCGGCGAGGCCGAGTCGGCGGCCGATGCGTACGCACGCGCTCATGCAATGGCGCCGCAGGAACCGCAGCTGGCGGCCTATCTGCTGGCATGGCGGCGAAAATTGTGCGACTGGCGCGATCTGGACTCGCTCTCCATGCAAGTCCGCAGCGCGGTGCGCGCCGGTCGCGCGGCGGTGGAACCGTTCGCGTTTCTCAGCGAAGACGCAAGTCCCGCCGAACAGTTGCAATGCGCCAGGCTGCGCGCGACCGACGTGGCGCGCAGCGTGCGGCCGATGCCGCCGGCGCCGGCACCCGGCGCCGACGCGATCGTACGGGTGGGCTTCCTCTCCAACGGGTTCGGCGCGCATCCGACCGGGCTGCTGACGGTCGCCTTGTTCGAGTCGCTGCAGGCCCACACGCGCATGCAGGCGCACCTTTTCGCACTGAATGCCGACGATGGCAGCCCGATCCGCGGACGATTGCGAGCCTCCTGCGAACTGCACGATGTCGCCAGCCGATCGCACGCGCAGGTCGCCGAGGCGATCCGTGGCGCCGCCATCGAGGTGCTGTTCGACCTGCGCGGCTGGGGCGGCGGCGGCACGCCGCAGGTGCTGGCGATGCGCCCCGCACCGGTGCAGGTGAACTGGCTGGCCTATCCCGGCCCCTCCGGCGCGCCGTGGATCGACTACGTGCTCGCCGACCGTTTCGTGCTCCCCGAAGCGCTTGTTCCCCATTTCAGCGAGGCGGCCGCCTGGCTGCCGCGCTGCTTCCAGCCATCGGACACCAGCCGCGCGATTCCCGCCGCTCCCGCGCCGCAGGCCTGCGGTCTCCCGGTAGGGGCGATGGTCTATTGCTGCTTCAACAACAGCTACAAGCTCAACGCGCGCAGCATCGCGCGTGCCATGGCGGTGCTGCGCCAGGTTCCCGACAGCGTGCTGTGGCTGCTGTCGGGCCCGGGCCTGGCCGATCAGCGCCTCAGGGACGTCGCCGCGGCAGCCGGCGTCGACCCGCAACGCCTCGTGTTCATGCCCAAGCAGCCGCACGCCGATTATCTCGCGCGCCTGCGCCTTGCCGATCTGTTCCTCGACACCGAACCGTACAACGCCCATACCACCGCCTCCGACGCGCTCTGGGCCGGGTGCCCGGTGCTGACGCGGCCGGGCGACACGTTCGCGGCGCGGGTCGCCGGCAGCCTGAACCATCATCTCGGGATGGCGTCGATGAACGCCGACAACGACGCTGATTTTATTGCGCACGCGATCCGGCTCGGACGCGATCGCAGCGCGCTGGCGCAGTTGCGATCGCGGCTCGCCGAGCGCCGCGACAGCAGCGGCGTGTTCGACATGGGCGGCTTCGCCGGAGACCTTGCGGGCATGATCGACGCGATGGCGCAGCGGCATCGCCATGGGCTGGAAGCCGAACCGCTCGGACGCCCGGCGCAATAGGCCACGATTCACGACAAATCGATGCAGACGGTGCGATGCTGCGGCCCGGCACTCCAATACCCGACGGATACTCCTAGATGGCGATTGACAAGGCGCTATTGCGCACGTGGTTGCGCGTGACGCGTGCAACCCGCCGTTCGCGCAAGCCGGCCTATCCGCACAACGAGCCGCCCTTGCGCACGCAGCTGTTGAGCGCCGAGCAGATGGGAAGCCACGGGAAGTTCCTCGCCAGCGCCCACCGCATCGGCACCGGCTCCGGTCCCGACCTGCTGCTCGACCGGCTGAGCAGCAACCAGCGGGTGCTCGAAGACGCCTGCAGACTGCTCGCCGACGCCGCCCAGGCCGATCGCCCGCTGACGCCGGCAGGCGAATGGCTGCTGGACAACGTGTATCTGGTCGAGGAACAGATCGAGGTCGCACGCCGGCATCTTCCGCAGGGTTACAGCCGCGAGCTGCCGCGACTGACCAGCCAGTGGCACCACCTCCCGCGCGTCTACGACATCGCGCTCAATGCGATATCGCACGGCGACGGCCGCGTCGACGCCGACAGCCTCAGCCGTTTCGTCGCCGCCTACCAGACCGTGACGCCGCTCAGGCTCGGCGAGCTGTGGGCGATCCCGATCATGCTGCGCCTGGCGTTGATCGAAAACCTGCGCCGGGTCAGTGCGCGCATCATCGCCGACCGGACCGATCGCAATCTCGCAGGCACCTGGGCCGATCGTCTGGAGGAAATCGACGGCAGCAACGCCAGGAACCTGGTGCTGGTGATCGCCGACATGGCGCGTTCGCAGCCGCCGCTCACCAGTTCCTTCGTGGCCGAACTCGCGCGGCGCCTGCAGGGTCGCAGCGCGGTGTCGGCGCTGCCGCTGACCTGGGTACAGCAGTGGCTGGCCGACAGCGGCCATACCATCGAGCAGATGGTGCAGGCGCAGAACCAGCAGCAGGCCGCCGACCAGGTGTCGGTCAGCAACAGCATCGGGAGCCTGCGATTCCTTTCCTCGATGGACTGGCGGGAGTTCGTCGAGACCATGAGCGTGGTCGACCGCAGCCTCAGGGCCGATCCGCCGGGCATCTACCCGCTCATGGACTTCGCGACGCGCGACCGCTACCGGCACATGGTGGAACAGATCGCGCGCCGCGGCCGGCTGCTGGAATCGGAAGTCGCCGACAAGGCGCTGGAGTTGGCGCGTTCGCGTGCGCAATCCGGCGCGGCCGGGGACATCGCCGCGCATGTCGGCTACTACCTGATCGACGACGGCCGCCGCGAGCTCGAGGCGGCGCTCTCGCCGCGCTACGGCGTCACCGGTGCCGTTCGCAAGACCGCATACCGTGTGCCCCTGCTCGCCTATGCGCTGCCGATCACGCTGATCGTCGTTTTCTTCACCCAGGGGCTGCTCTCGGAGGCCCAACCGCTCGGCCTGGCGCCCGGCTGGTGGTGGGCGCTTGTCCTGCTGAGCGTGATCGCTTTCAGCGAGCTGGGGGTGGCGCTGGTCAACTGGGCGGCAACGCTGCTGGCGACCCCGCGCGCATTGCCGCGACTGGATTTTTCCGAGGGGATTCCCTCGTCCGCGCGCACGCTGGCGGTGGTGCCGACCATGTTCGGCAGCGTGCAGGCGATCCAGGCGCTGGCCGAATCGCTGGAAGTGCGCTTCCTCGCCAACCGCGACGCCAACCTGGGCTTCGCCCTGCTGACCGACTTCTTCGATGCTCCGCATGAAGTGCTGCCCGGAGATGTGGCACTGCTGGAGGCCGCGCGCCACGAGATCGAAGCGCTCAACCAGCGCCATGCCGGCGAGCACGGCGACGTGTTCTTCCTGTTCCATCGCCCGCGCGTGTGGAATGCCAGCGAGCGGGCGTGGATTGGGCAAGAGCGCAAGCGCGGCAAGCTCGCCGCGCTCAACGGACTGCTGCGTGGCGCCTCGCCCGACGCCTTCTGCTGCGTCGTGGGCAACGTCGCGGCGCTGCACGACGTGCGCTACGTGATCTCGCTGGACACCGACACGCTGCTGCCGCGCGATTCGGCCCGCAAGCTCGTCGGTACCCTGGCCCATCCGCTGAACCAGGCGGTCATCGATCCCCGGCGCGGTGTGGTGACGCGCGGCTACGGCATCCTGCAGCCGCGCGTGGACATCGCCATGAGCGGCAAGCTGCGCACGCGCTATGCCCGGATCTATGGCAGCGAACCGGGCGTGGACCCCTACACCCGCGCGGTCTCGGACGTGTACCAGGACCTTTTCGACGAAGGCTCCTTCGTCGGCAAGGGAATCTACGACATCGATGCGTTCGAAGGCTCGCTCGAAGGGCGGATGCCGGACAACTGCATCCTCAGCCACGATCTGCTCGAAGGCTGCTATTCGCGCGCCGGGCTGGTCAGCGACGTGCAGCTGTACGAGGAGTACCCGTCGAGCTACGCCGCCGACGTGAAGCGTCGCCATCGCTGGATACGTGGCGACTGGCAGTTGCTGCCGTGGATCCTGCCGCGGGTCAGGCGCAACGACGGCAGCACCGAAATCAACCCGCTGTCGGTGCTGTCGCGCCTGAAGCTGCTCGACAACCTGCGCCGCAGCCTCGTGCCCGCGGCGATGACCGCGCTGCTGGTGCTCGGCTGGCTGCTCGCGCCGCGCGCGGTGCAATGGACACTGTGGGTACTGGCCATCCTGGTGATTCCGCCGCTGCTCGGGTCGATGCTCGAATTGCTCGGTCGTCCGCGCGGCCTGCCGCTGCGTGCGCATCTTCACCAGAGCGGAATTTCCGCGTTGCGCCGGTTCGCGCGTGCGCCGTTGACGCTTGCGAGCCTGCCGTTCGAGGCGGTCATGAGCCTGGACGCGATCGTTCGCACGCTGTGGCGGATGTCGGTCTCCCGGCGCCACCTGCTGCAGTGGAGTCCCTCCAGCGAGGTCGACCGGACGCTGGACCAGGGTTGGAAAAGCAGCCTGCGGACGATGTGGTCGGGTCCGGTGGTCGCGATCGCGGTCGGGGCGACCATCGCCAACTTCCGGCCCGAAGCGCTGGCCATCGCCGCTCCGGCGCTGTTGGCCTGGTTCGTGTCGCCGCTGCTGATGTGGTGGCTGAGCCGTCCGCGCGAGCGCTCCATCGCCGCGCTGTCGCCGGACCAGACCCTGTTCCTGCGGCGGCTTGCCCGCCGCACCTGGGCCTTCTTCGAAACGCACGTCACCCGGGACGACCACTGGTTGCCGCCGGACAACGTGCAGGAACATCCTTCGCTGGTCGTGGCGCGGCGCACCTCGCCCACCAACATCGGCTTGTCGCTGCTGGCAGACCTCGCCGCCTACGACTTCGGCTACGTCACCGCGCGCGAGATGGCGGCGCGCTGCGCGAGGACGCTGCTCACGCTCGATTCGCTGCCGCGCTTCCGCGGCCACTTCTACAACTGGTACGACACGCAGACGCTCGAGCCGCTCGCGCCGCGCTACGTGTCCACCGTCGACAGCGGCAACCTGGCCGGCCACCTGCTGACATTGCGGCAGGGACTGCTCGCGCTCGGCGATGCCCCGGTGTTCGCACCGCAGACACTGCGCGGCATCGCCGATACCTGCGATGTGTGGATGGAATCGGCGGGGGCGGCCGCTTCGGGCGGAGCGCTGCTGGCACTGCAGCAGGACCTGGCGGGCGCCATGGCGTCGCCACCGGCAACGCTGCAGGAAGCCATCGAACTGCTGGGGCGTGTACGCGCGTCGGTCGAGCGCATGCAGTCGGAAACCACGTCGACCGAAACCATCGCGCCGGCCGACGATGCGGCCCACTGGGCGCGGGCGCTGTTGCGCCAGTGCACGCTGGCGCACGAGGATCTTCTCGCGGTCGCACCCTGGGCCGGCCAGGACGGCATCGAGGGCATTCCGAGCCTGCGCGACATCGCCAGGTCCGCCGCCAGACATCGCAACGGCGGCAGCGAGGCGGTCGCCGGCGTGATCGCCGACGCCAGGCTGCGCGTCGCCGAACTGGAGAGGCTGGCGCATCTGGCAGGCGGCTTCGCACAGCAGGAATACGGATTCCTCTACGACCCCGAACGCCACCTTCTGACGATCGGATACAACGTCGACGACCATCGTCGCGACCAGGGCTACTACGACCTGCTCGCGTCCGAGGCGCGCCTGTGCAGCTTCGTGGCGATCGCCCAGGGCAAGTTGCCGCAGGAGACGTGGTTCGCGCTCGGCCGGCTTCTGACCGAGGTCGATGGCGATCCGACGCTGCTCTCGTGGAGCGGCTCGATGTTCGAATACCTGATGCCGCAACTGGTCATGCCGAACTTCGAGGAGACCCTGCTCGACCAGACCGCGCGCAACAGCGTCGCCAGGCAGATCGCCTACGGCGGACAGCGCGAGGTGCCGTGGGGCGTGTCGGAGTCCGGGTACAACCTCGTCGACACGCGCATGAATTACCAGTATCGCGCGTTCGGCGTCCCGGGCCTGGGGCTCAAGCGCGGACTGGCGCAGGACCTGGTCATCGCACCGTACGCCAGCATGATGGCGCTGATGGTGGCGCCCGAGGCCGCCTGCGAGAACCTGCAGCGGCTCACCGAATGCGGCTTTGGCGGACGCTTCGGCCTCTACGAGGCGATCGACTACACGCCGTCGCGTCTGCCGCGCGGACAGACGTATGCGGTGATCCGCTCGTTCATGGTCCACCACCAGGGCATGGGCCTGCTGTCGCTCGCCTACCTGCTGTGCGGACAGCCGATGCAGCGCCGTTTCGTCGCCGACCCACAGTTGCAGGCGACGCTGCTGCTGTTGCAGGAACGCATTCCGCGCACCGGCGTGTTCCATCCGCATGCCGCCGAGGTCTCGGGGGCCAATCCCCGGTCCGAGGTCGCCGAGATCCAGCTGCGCGTCTTCACCGATCCGGGCATGGCGCGCCCCGAAGTGCAGATGCTTTCCAACGGCAGCTACCACGTGATGCTCAGCAGCGCCGGCGGCGGCTACAGCCGCGCCGGAGAAACGGCGGTGACGCGCTGGCGCGAGGACGCCACCCGCGACGACTGGGGCAGCTTCTGCTACCTGCGCGATGTGGATAGCGGCCGCTTCTGGTCGGCCACGTACCAGCCCTGCGCGATCGCGGTCGACGGATACGAGGCGATATTTTCCGACGCCAAGGCCGAGTTCCGCGGACGCAAGCACGGCTTCGAGTCGCACATGGAAATCGCGGTGTCGCCGGAGGACAACATCGAGCTGCGCCGATTGCGCATCACCAACCTGGGACGCACCGCCAGGACCATCGAGATCACCAGCTACGCCGAAGTGGTGCTCGCGCCGGCGATCTCCGACGAGCTGCATCCGGCCTTCAGCAACCTTTTCGTGCAGACCGAACTGCTGCGCGAGCAGCAGGCCATCGTCTGCACCCGTCGCGCGCGTGGCCACGACGAGGCCTCGCCGTGCATGTTCCACCTGATGGCAGTGCACCAGGCCCACATCGACCGGATTTCCTACGAAACCGACCGCGCGCGCTTCGTCGGCCGTGGCAACACGCTGCGGCGGCCGGACGCGCTGACGCAGGCCGGCGCCCTGTCGAACTCCGAAGGTTCGGTGCTCGATCCGATCGTTGCGATCCGCTGCTCGATCACCCTGGGCCCCGGCGACACCGCGACGGTGGACATGGTGACCGGTATCGGACCGGCGCTCGACCAGTGCACGAGTCTCGTGCAGAAGTACCGCGACCGGCGCCTCGCCGACCGGGTCTTCGATCTGGCCTGGAGCCACAGCCAGATCGTGCGGCACCAGATCAACGCGTCACAGGCCGACGCGCAGCTGTACGAGCGCCTGGCTGGCCTGGTGCTGTACACCAGCCAGGCCCTGCGCGCGGAGCCGCGCGTGCTGCTGCAGAACCAGCGCGGGCAGTCGGGGCTGTGGGGCCAGACCATCTCCGGGGACCACCCGGTGGTGCTGTTGCAGATCGCCGACGCGGCCAACATCGAGCTGGTGCGCCAGCTCGTGCAGGCGCATGCGTACTGGCGGCAGAAGGGGCTGGTCGTCGACCTGGTGATCTGGAACGAGGACCAGGCGGGCTACCGGCAGCAACTGCAGGACCAGATCGTGGGGCTGGTCGCGTCGGGCGTCGGCGCGCACGTCATCGACCGCCCCGGCGGGATCCTGGTGCGGGCCTCGCAGCAGATGGCGCAGGAGGACCGGATCTTGATCCAGTCGGTCGCCCGCGTGATCATCAGCGACGCGCGCGGCAGCCTGGGTCAGCAGTTGTCGATGTCCCCGACTCCCGCGCTGCCGCCGCCGTTGCTGGTTCCTTCCCGCAGCGCGAGCCTGGACGCACCGGCGAGCGATTCGTGGGCGGCGCAGGAGCCGTCGTACGACCCGTGGCCGTTCGATGCGGCCAACGAGGCGCAGATCCTCGGCAACGGCACCGGGGCTTTTTCCGCCGACGGTCGCGAGTACGTCATCGACCTGGAGGAAGGTCGGACCACCCCGGCGCCATGGTCCAACGTCCTGGCCAACGAGCAGTTCGGCTGCGTCGTCAGCGAGAGCTCGCCGGGATACACCTGGGGCGAGAACGCGCACGAGTTCCGCCTCAGCCCGTGGCACAACGACCCGGTGAGCGACGCATCGGGCGAGGCTTTCTACCTGCGCGACGACGAAACCGGGCGCGTCTGGTCGCCGACGCCGTTGCCGAGCCGCGGCACCGGGGCGTACCGGGTCCGCCATGGTTTTGGCTACAGCGTGTATGAGCACGTCGAGGACGGCATCGCCAGCGAGCTGTGGATCTATGTCGGCCCCGAGGACGCGGTGAAATACAGCGTGCTGAAACTGCACAACCGCTCCGGCCGGCCGCGCCGCCTCAGCGCGACCGGTTACGTCGAATGGATCCTGGGCGACCTGCACGGCAAGACGCAGATGCACGTGGTCACCGAGGTCGACGGCGACAGCGGCGTGCTGACGGCGCGCAATCCCTACAACACCCCGTTCGAGGGACGCGTGGCGTTCTTCGACATCGACCGCCGCGGTGGCGCGGGCGCGAGGCGCGGGTCGGCCGGCGATCCGCGGCACAGCTTCACCGGCGATCGCACCGAGTTCATCGGGCGCAACGGCAACCTTGCCAACCCGATGGCCCTGGTGCGCGAACGCCTGTCGGGCAGGATCGGCGCCGGGCTGGATCCTTGCGCGGCGATCCAGGTCCAGATCGACCTGGCGCCGCTGCAGCACGACGAAACCATATTCCGGCTGGGCATGGGCCGCGACTGGGGCGCGGCGGTGTCCCTGGCGCAGCGCACGCGCGGTGCCAACGCGGCGTACGACGCGCTGGACGCGATCCGCATGTACTGGCTGCACACGCTGGGCACGATCCAGGTGCAGACGCCGGAGCCGAGCGTCGACGTGCTCGCCAACGGCTGGCTGATGTACCAGACGATCGGCTGCCGATACCTCGCGCGCAGCGGCTATTACCAGTCCGGAGGCGCGTTCGGCTTCCGCGACCAGTTGCAGGACACGATGGCGATGATTCACGCCGAGCCGCAGCGTGCCCGCGCGCACCTGCTGCTGAGCGCGTCGTACCAGTTCCCGCAGGGCGACGTACTGCACTGGTGGCACCCCCCGCTGGATCGCGGCGTGCGCACGCGCTGCTCGGACGACTACCTCTGGCTGCCACTGGCGGCCTGCCGCTACGTGCGGACCACCGGCGACACCAGCGTGCTCGACGAACAGGTGCGCTACATCGACGGCCGGCCGGTCAACGCGGACGAGGAGTCCTACTACGACCTGCCGACCAAGTCCCCGCTGCGCGAGGACCTCTACCAGCATTGCGTGAGATCGCTGCAGCGCGGGATGTTCCTGCTCGGCGAGCGCGGCCTCCCGCTGATCGCCACCGGGGACTGGAACGACGGCATGAACCGCGTCGGCGAGCGCGGGCGCGGCGAAAGCGTGTGGCTCGGTTTCTTCCTGTTCGACGCGCTCAGGTGCTTCAGCGACCTCGCCCGCAGCCGCGACGAAACCGCCTTCGCCGACCTTTGCCTGGACTCGGCCGAACACCTGCGCCAGAACCTCGAGCAGCACGCGTGGGATGGCGCCTGGTACCGGCGTGCGTGGTTCGACGACGGCGCGCCGCTGGGTTCGACCGCCAGCGACGAATGCAGGATCGACTCGATCGCCCAGAGCTGGTCGGTGCTGTCGGGGGCCGGCGAGCCGGCCCGCGCGCGACAGGCGATGGACTCGCTCGACGCCAACCTGGTGCGGCGCGATGCCGGGCTCGTGCAGTTGCTGGACCCGCCATTCGACAAGACCCCGCACGATCCGGGCTACATCCGCGGCTACGTGCCCGGGGTTCGCGAGAACGGCGGCCAGTACACCCATGCGGCGATCTGGGCGACGATGGCATTCGCCGCGCTCGGCGACAGTGCGCGCGCGTGGGAGTTGCTGCGGATCATCAATCCCGTGCATCACGGCGGCACCGCCGCGGGCGTTGCGACCTACAAGGTCGAACCCTACGTCGTCGCGGCCGATGTGTATGCCGTGGAGCCGCATGTCGGACGTGGCGGCTGGACCTGGTACACCGGGTCGGCCGGGTGGATGTACCGGCTGATCGTCGAGTCGCTGCTGGGGCTGCAACGCGAAGGGGACACGCTGCGGCTTGTGCCGTGCATTCCGGCCGAGTGGCCTGGTTACAGGATGAGCTACCGGTTCGGCGCGGCGATGTACCAGATCGGGGTGCAACAGCTCGAAGCCGGTACGCCGTCGCGACTGACGCTCGATGGCGTCGACCAGCCGCGCCTGGGGTTCCGAATGGTCGACGACGGCGCCGTGCACCTGGTGGAGGCATGGATCGCCAGAAGCACGGGTGCGAACGGCGGCCATTGGAAGCCCCCGCGCCTGGTGGCCGCGTCGGCCGCGGACGGCGAGCGGCGGACGCAGCAACCGGCTCAGCCGACCACGAACTCCTGACCGGCTTCGCAGGCATCTGCCGACGAACGGGCGACGGACTCCACGCGCGCCATCGGCGGACCCTGCCGCAGCCACTCCGCCAGCGCTTCGACGGCGGCGGGGTCGCCGCTGGCGAGCACCTCGACGCTGCCGTCGGGCAGGTTCTTCGCGTGGCCCGACAGGCCCAGCGCGAGCGCGCGATCCCGCGTCGACGCGCGGAACCAGACGCCCTGTACCTTGCCGCTGACGATGAACCTGCTGGCGCGCATCGGCGCTCCTGCGTAGCGGACCCCGGGTCCGGCTCAGGCTCCGGCGTGGTCGGCCGCGGGGCCGCCGGCCTCGGCGATCGCGGTTTCGATGTCCTCGGCGGTGACCGGCCCGAGCACTTTCTTAGCGACCTTTCCATCCGGCCCGATCAGGTAGGTCATCGGCAATCCGCGCGGGGTGTCGAAGTCCGCGGGCGGATCGTAGGTGTCGACGATCGCGATCGGATAGACCACCGGGTGCTTCTGCAGGAATTCGCGGATTCCGGCCACGTCGATGTCCTCGTACGCCAGCCCCACGACCTCGATGTGCTCGTGCATCGCGTCGAGCGCCGACAGCTCCGGCATCTCCTTGATGCACGGCGCGCACCAGGTCGCCCAGAAGTTGACCACGACCCACTTGCCGCGGCGCGCGGCCAGGTCGTAGTTCTTGCCGTCGATGGTGTCGATCAGCAGCGAAGGCACGCCCGCTGGACTGTCGCCATTGCCGTCGACGGCTTTCGGGATCGTCGAAGACTCCGGTGTCACGGGGACCACGGCCGTTGGCGGCTCCTGCGCGACAGGAGCTTCCGCGTCGTTGCGGCAGCCCGAGAGCAGTCCCAGTGCCAGCACGGCGCTGGCGATGACGGCGATACGACCCATTGGTTCATTCCTCTTCGGCGTGGATGGTTCCGACGCGGCGCTTGAGCAACGCGCGCAGGGGGATTCGAAGTTCGTCCAGGGCAGCGACCGTGGTCCGCCCAAGCGTATCGTCGCGGCAGGGCAGATGCGCCTCGGCGATCGGGATCCGCAACTGGCAGGCCTCGTAAAGCTCGGCCAGCGTCACGTCGTCCAGGTCCCGCGTGAGCAGCCACTCCCCGGTTTCGGCGCGCCGCACCGCCTTGATCTCGCACATCTGCGCGAGCATTTCCTGCACCAGCGCATCGGTCAGGATCGGCTCCAGCTCGAGTATCTGGTCGGTATGCAGGCCCTCGCCTTTCTTGCGCGCATCGTTGAACCGGGCCAGCAGTCGCAGCAGGCCGTACAGCTCGTAGCCCACCGGCAGGCGCATGGAGGCGGGCTGGTAGCGGAACGCGGAAATCGAGGAGGCCAGCGACGCGCCGAGCAGCACCGCGACCCAGCTCAGGAACACCCACAGCAGGAACACGGGCACGAACGCCAGCGTGCCGTAGATCTTCGAATACGAGCCGAAATTGCCCAGGTACAGGCCGATCCCGCCTTTCACCAGCTCCACCAGCAACGCCGCCAGCAGGGCGCCGGCGAGCGCATGGCGCCATTGGACGGTGCGGTGCGGCACCACCCGGTAGATCGCCGCCAGCGCGAGCATCTCGATCACCAGCGGCGCGAGCCACAGCAGCGTGTTCTCCAGGAACCGCCCGGGCGCCGAATCGAACATCGACAGCGCGAAGAATCGCGCGGAAAGCGCGAGGCTGGCCGCGGCGAGCAGCGCGCCCAGCGTCAGGACCGTCCAGTAGACGAGGAAACGGCTGAGCTTCGGACGCGCCGCCTTGACCCGCCACACCTGGTTGAACGTCGATTCGACGCGGTTGAGGGTAATCAGCAGCGACGCCAGCAACGCGATCACGCCCACCGTGGTGAGCTGGCCGGCATTGTCGGCGAACTGCTTGAGGTAATCCTCGACCGAACGCGCCGCAGAGGGGACGAAGTTGGAGAAGATGTAGTCGCTGAGCTGGTCGCTCCAGTCGGCGAACACCGGAAACGCCGACAGCACGCCGAACACCACGACCGACAAGGGCACCAGCGCGAATACCGTGGTGTACGACAATGAAGCCGCCGCCTGGAACAGGTCGTCGGCGAGCATGCGGACAGCGACGAAGCGGGCGAAGGTCCGCGCACGCGCCGGATCTCGCAGGCGCCTGCTCCAACGGCTGATTGAATCCATCGGTTCCATCGCCCCGCAGGTTACCCGATGGGCGGTGATCCCCGCATTCGCCTATGCTGCCCGGCCCTGGGAGAGAACATGATGGCGGCCGAAATCCTGGTGCTCTACTACAGCCGCGGCGGTTCGGTGGCGCGTCTGGCGCGGCAGATCGGCCGCGGGGTCGGCGAGGTCGACGGCATGAGCGCGCGCCTGCGCACCGTGCCTGCGGTGGCTGCGGTCACGCGCTCGGCCGCCCCGCCGGTGCCGGAGGAAGGTGCGCCGTACGTGGAGGCGCACGACCTGGACGAATGCGCGGGATTGATCATCGGCAGCCCCACCCGGTTCGGCAACATGGCCGCTCCGCTCAAGCACTGGCTCGATGGGCTGGGTTCGCAGTGGGCCAGCGGCACCCTCGTCGGCAAGCCCGCGGCGGCATTCACGTCCACCGCTTCGATGCACGGAGGGCAGGAAGCGACCCTGCTGACGATGCTCGTGCCGCTGCTGCACCACGGCTGCGTGCTGGTGGGGATCCCCTACACCGAACCGCTGCTGAGCAGCACCCGCGGTGGCGGCACGCCGTACGGCGCCAGCCACGTCTCGGGTGCCGACGACGACCCGACGCTGAGCGACGACGAAGCGCAATTGGCACGCGCGCTGGGCAGGCGGGTGGCCACGATCGCGGCGAGGCTGCGCGCATGACGCATTTGGCTCGACCTTCGCATCGGGTGCTGTTCGCAGCCCTGCTCGCGCTGGGCCTGCTGTATGCGTGGTGGTTCCGGGACGACACCTACCGCCTGGCCTCGATGCTGGTGTTCGCGCTGCCGCCGCTGGTGATGGCGTTGCTGGTCTGGCGCGGCGGCCCGCGCGCAGGGCTCGTCAGCGGCTTGCTCGCGCTGCTGTGGTTCAGCCACGGGGTGCTCGTCGCCTGGGTGCGCCCCGACGAGCGCAGCTTCGCGCTGCTGGAGATCGCCCTGGCCGTCGTCGTGGTGCTCGCCGCGAGCCTGCCCGGCCTGCGCGCACGCTTCGCCGGGAAACGCCGGCGTTAGTCCGCGAAGGGTACAAACAACGCGAAAGGAAGCAAGAGCAAGACAAGAGTGTGGAACAGACCCGTCGCCGCGACAGCCAGAACAGGTGGGTGCGGCCACCGCGCGCTGCACAAAGCCCGTCTCCTTTTTTTCGCGTCCTCCGCGTCCTTTGCGGACCACGTTTTCCCGGGCCTCGTATAATTGCCGCCCCGACGATGGATGCCACCGCGATGAACCCGTTCATGCAAACGCTGTGCATCGTCACCACGGGCGGCACGATCGACAAGATTTACTTCGACGACAAGTCCGATTTCCAGGTCGGGGCGCCGCAGATCGGCCGCATCCTCGAAGAACTCGGCGTGGCGTTCCGCTACGACGTCATTCCGATCATTCGCAAGGATTCGTTGCACATCACCGCCGAGGATCGCGAGCTGCTGCGCGCGACCATCGCCGCGCAGGACGCGCGGCACGTGCTGGTGACCCACGGCACCGACTCGATGGTCGCTACCGCAAAGGTGCTCGCGTCGATCCCGGGAAAGACCATCGTCCTGACCGGTGCGCTCAATCCGGCGCGGTTCCGCGGTTCCGACGCGGAGTTCAACATCGGCACCGCGGTCGGCGCGGTGCAATCCCTGCCCGACGGCGTCTACATCGCCATGAACGGCCGCGTCTGGGACCCTGCGCAGGTGCGCAAGAACGTCGCAGCCAACCGCTTCGAAGCGATCTGAGCCGAATTCCGCAGGTACGGCCGCACACAAAAAACCCCCGGCCTACGGGGGGTTTTCGTTTTTTTGCTCGAAAGATCAGAAGGTGATCGACCAGATGTTGATCTTTCCGGTGCCGCCCTTCGCGTTGTCGTTGACGCGCAACTTCCAGATGCCCTCCAACGGCTCGCTCGACAGATCCACCTGGTAGGTCTTGACCAGCGACTTCGATCCGCCGCCGCTGCGGTTGTGCAGTACGTAGACGCTGCCGTCGGGCGCAACGAGGTCGACCTTCAGGCTCCCGATCTTGGCGTGGCTGATGTCCACTGCCACGGCGGCGTTGGTCGGCGCGTGGCCGCTGCGCCCGGAGACGGTGATCGGGCTTTCCACCGTGGCGTTGTCGGTAATCGCCACATCGGTATCGTTGCTGTACGTCTGCACGCCTACGGGCTCCTCCTGCACCGGGGGCGTCGAGCCACCGGTTCCAAGCACCGCATCGACGGCCGCCTTCGCATCGACGATGCCGGCACCGCAGCCCAGTGAACACGCCACCGGCAGCGGGCGAGCGGTGCTCTTGAGCGTCGATTCGACCGCCGCCGGGGTCAGCGGCGTGGAGGCGACCGATTGCATCAGCGCCACGACGCCGGCCACGTGCGGCGCCGACATCGAGGTCCCGTTCTTGGTGCCGTAGGTCTCGTCACCGGGGAAGGTGCTCCCGCTGTTGAACGTGGACCATATGCCGACTCCCGGTGCGGACAGGTCGACACGTGACCCCCAGTTGGAGAAGCTCGCGCGAGCGCCGTTGCGATCGGTCGCGGCCACCGCAATCACGTTGTTGCAGTTGGCGGGGTTGGTGTTGGCAACGTCCAGGCCATTGTTGCCAGCAGCCACCACGACAGCCGTCCCGCGGCCCACCGCCGAATCGATCGCGCCCTGCATCGAGGTCGGGCACGAACCGCTGCCGCCCAGGCTCATGTTGATCACCTCGGCGACGTTGGCATTGGCGGGTACGCCGGCCACGCTGCCGCCGGAGGCCCAGACCACCGCGTCGACGATGTCGGACAGGAAGCCGCCGCCCTTGCCCAGCACGCGCACCATCTGCACCTGGGCGCCGAACGCGGTGCCGGCCACGCCCACGCCGTTGTTGGTCAGTGCGGCGACCGTGCCGGTGACATGGGTTCCATGCCAGGTGGAGAACTGCCCATTATGGGAATCGCCTGGATCTGTCGGATCCGGATCGCGTCCGTCGCCATCGGCGGCCATCTCCAGGTCGGTGATCATGTCGTAGCCGCCGACCATATTGGCGTTGAGGTCGCTGTGCCTGGTGATGCCGGTGTCCAGCACCGCGACCACCACGCCATCGCCGGTGGCCGAGTCCCATGCCGCGTCGGCCCGCACGCCGCCGACGCTCTCGAAGTAGCCCCACTGATCGCGATAGCGAGGGTCGTTGGGCGTGAGCAACGGCTGCAACAACTGGTCGGCTTCGACATACAGGACGTTGGGTTCCACCGCGAGCTGCCTGATCAGCGACGCGGCTTCGACGCTGTCGAGCCTGCGGCTCGTGCGTACCACGAATGCGCCCGTGGAGATGCGCCGCAGCTTCGCCAGGCCGAGCGCCTTGCCCGCGGCCACGCCATTGGCAGCGGCCGCCAGGCTGCGCTGCAACGCCGCGGCGTCGCGGTCCTGCAGGCTGCCGCCGCCATACCGGACAATGAAGCGATCGTACGTGCGTGCGTTTTCCAGTCCGCTGAGGTTGACGCGCTCGCCTGCGCCGGCCGGTGCGGCGACCAGGGTCGCAAGCGCCAGGGCGGTTGCGGCGGCAAGCGCGTGAACCGGCTTTCGGTACGAAGAGGACGATGACATTTGGGGGAATCTCCTGAGCGTGTATGCCGCGCGGGGCGGCGAGATGCCTTCCTGGTCCTGTGGTGCGAGGTGCAGGGCGGACGATCAGGAACCTGTCAGCGCCTGCGTGACTGCCCCGTGGTTCTACATACGCAGGCGCAGCATCGGTTCAGGGGTCGTAGATCGAGCATTCAGTCGCAGGAGCGTGGTGCGGCTTCGATCAGTGACGATCGTCGCGCTTGCCTGTAGCGCATCGCGAAACAGGCACACGCATGAAGGTGTCCGCCCATGCCGAGGCACACAGCAGCCTCTGGCGAATTCGTAGCGTCGAAGATCGGCGGCAGTCTCAGACTGCAAACGGTCAGCCGGTGCTCCGCCGCTGACACTCAAAAAGCAACGGGGCCGCGAGCGGCCCCGTTGCAGGGTTACAGCGAAGTCCGATCAGTAGCCGCGGACATCCAGGAAATCCTCATCGTGAGGATTGCCGGTGGTGTTGCTCAAGTTCGAACCCGGCTCCGAGGTACCGAGCATCAGCAAACCCAGGTTGCCGCAAGCACTGGAGTCGGCAGTCTGCGGGTTGTTCCTCAACAGCAGCGCCTTTTGCCGCCGAACAACACGCGCGAAGCCGATGCTGTGTGTTGATCGCCCTGACCGTACCTGGCAGGGGTGCGCCGAGTTGCGCTGCAGTAGCCGTGGGCGCGGACTGAACCCTTCAGGCCCCCCGGTGCGCCAAGCGCGCCAGCGGTCACACCTGTGCCGGTTCGCGGCTACAGCATCCCGGTTTCCAGGCGTGCCGCCTCGGACATCATGTGGCGCGTCCACGGGGGATCGAAGACGAGTTCCACGTCGGCCTCCGACACCGTCGGGATCATCTCGAGCTTGCAGCGCACGTCGTCGACGAGGATGTCGCCCATGCCGCAGCCGGGGGCGGTCAGGGTCATGCGGACTTCGATCACGCGCTGGCCGGGCTGGTCTTCGTGGGGCCTGACGAGCGCCTCGTATACAAGCCCGAGGTCGACGACGTTGATCGGAATCTCCGGATCGAAACAGGTCCGCAACTGCTTCCACACGAGTTGCTCAACGGCCTCGTCGTCGGCCCCAGGCTCCAGCTCCAGCGGCGGCGTCGGCTCCTTGCCGATCGCATCGGCATCGGCGCCGGCAATCCGGAACAGGTTGCCTTCGACGAACACCGTATAGCTGCCGCCGAGTGCCTGGGTGATGTAGCCGACGCTGCCGGCCGGCAGGTTGACGTGCTCGCCCTGGGGCACCAGGACGGCGGCGCAATCGCGCTCGAATCGGACAGGTTCGCTGCTGCGGGAATACATGCGGCCATTCTACCGGCTGGGCCGGCCGGCAGCACGGATCGCTCCAGCCGGATATCCTTGGCGGTCCGCCGCCTGATCGGGGCCCGACCGCCGCGCGTGAAACCCTTGCTCCCAGCCGATCGCCCCGCCCCTGATCGCCGATCTGCTGCGCGCCGTTCCACACCGGTCCTCGCGGTGCTGCTGCCGGCGTTGGGAATCGGGGGTTTTGCCGCAGTCTGGATCATGCTCGGCGCGTCCACCGGCCGCCAGCACAGCTGGATGGCGGTCCTTGCCGCGCTGGACATCGCCTGGATGTTGCGCCTGGGGGGCTGGTCGCCAGGACCGCGGCGCGCGATCGTCGGCGTCGCATCCACAGCCCTGATCGTGCTGATGGCGAACTGGGGCATCACCGCGTCCCATCTCGGTCGCGCGCTCGGGCTGCTGCCGTGGAATTCGGCGACCAAGCTTGGTTTCGACCATGCCTGGACGCTCGCGCAGCTGGCCAACGGCGTGGCCGACATCATGTGGATCGCCTTGGCGCTGGTGGTCGCAGCGTTCGCTTCGCGCTGAAGCGGCCGGGCGCCGCGTCGCCGATGCGCCGGCTCAATGCCCTCCGTCGAGCGCCTTGAGCTCGCTGACCAGCGCGCTGACCATCTCCGCGCCGTCGCCGTAGAGCATGCGGGTGTTGTCGGCGTAGAACAGCGCGTTCTCGATGCCGGCAAACCCGGTGCCCTTGCCGCGCTTGATCACCACCGTGTGCTTGGCGTTGACCACGTCGAGGATCGGCATGCCGTAGATCGGGCTCGCCGGGTCGGTTTTCGCCACCGGATTGACCACGTCGTTGGCGCCGATCACCAGCGCCACGTCGGTATTGGGGAACTCGGGGTTGATGTCGTCCATGTCGACGATCAGGTCGTAGGGCACGCCGGCCTCGGCCAGCAGCACGTTCATGTGGCCCGGCATGCGGCCGGCGACCGGGTGGATCGCGAATTTCACCTTGACCCCGCGGTCCTGCAGCTTCTGGGTCAGCTCCCACACCTTGTGCTGTGCCTGCGCCACGGCCAGGCCGTAGCCGGGCACGATCACCACGCGCTCGGCGAAACCCATCATCGC
>JALYOG010000141.1 GCA_030856985.1 Pseudomonadota bacterium
GCTGATGCTGCGCAGCGATCCCGCCGAGGAAATGGTCGACCGCCCGTGGGCTCCCAACAGCGGGCTGCTGTTCGCGCAGTTGGCCGCGATCAAGCGTGTCATCGTGCTCAACGACCCCACGCACCTCACCGACGCCTCGAACAAGACCTATTTCCAACACTTCCCCGAGGAAGTCCGCCCGGTCACCTGCATCACCCGCGATCCCGATGAGATAAAGGCATTCATCACCTCGCAGAAGGGCGCTGCGGTGATCAAGCCGCTGCAGGGTTCGGGCGGGCAGAGCGTGTTCGTGGTGACCCCCGACAGCACAGCCAACCTCAACCAGATGATCGAAGCGGTCACCCGCGACGGCTACGCGATCGTGCAGGAGTACCTGCCCAAGGCCGCCGAAGGCGACCTGCGGCTGCTGACGCTCAATGGCCGGCCGCTGAAAGTGGATGGCCACTACGCGTGCTTCGGCCGCTACAACGACTCCGGGGACGCACGCAGCAACATCACCGCCGGCGGCAAGATCGAGATGGCGGCTCCCGACGAGGACGCGCTGCGCCTGGCGGAAATCGTTGCCCCCAAGCTGATCCGCGACGGCATGTACCTGGCAGGCCTGGACATCGTCGGCGACAAGATGATGGAGATCAACGTCGACACGCCTGGCGGTATCAACATGGCCGAGGAGCTCACCGGGGTCGACTTCAGCGGGCACATCGTCTCCGACCTGGAGCGCAAGGTCCGCCTGCGCTCGCATTACCATGGCACGCTCACCAGTTCCGACCTGACGATGATGTAGTCCGGCGGCATCGACGACGGGGCTGCCCGCGGTTGCCGCGCGCGCCATCATCGGCGAAGGTGGCCGCAGTTTTCCTGCAGGATCAGCGCCGATGTTTTCGACCATGCCGCCGTGGGCGCAGCAGTTGCTGCTGGTCATGTGCGGTGGCGCGCTGGGCGCCGCCGGCCGTCACTGGATGAGCGGGTACCTGCTGCGTCGCATCGGCGAGGGCATTCCCTGGGGCACGCTGGCGGTGAATCTCATTGGTTCGTTTGCCGTGGGATTCCTCGCGGTATGGCTGGAGGGGCGGGGACCATCGGCGCTGTACTGGCGCGCATTCCTGATCGTGGGCCTGCTCGGCGGTCTCACCACCTACTCGTCGCTGATGCTGGAAAGCCTGCTGTACGTACGCACCGATCGCACCGCGTTGTGGTTCGGGTACCTCGGTGTGACCCTGGTCGCGGGCCTGGCGCTGGTGTGGCTGGGTAGCCGCCTGGCCGCGATGTTGCGGCCGGTGTGGTGAGCGGGAGCGCCTGCGCGGCAGCCAGCCGGAGGTACAGGCACTGCAGATTGCGAGCTGCAGGCCGCCACGGCCTTGTACCGTCGGTCCGGCTCTCCGGGTGCTGTGGCGTTCCGCCGGCGCGTGAGCTGAGCTCGTGCGGCGGCCCGGTCGGGCGTGTCCATTGCACAAGGCGTCGAGCCGCCCCCGCAACCCATGTCCATGCATGGATCACGTTCCGGAAAGAACGCCGCATGCATTTGTCGCGATTGCGCGGCTCGTCACCCTTCCCCGTGGTCGAAGGGCTATAAGGTGAATGGCGGGGCATAGGGGTGCCGGTGAGCCCTCGCTCCGGCGGATTCATGGGGGAATCCTTGCACCACATGACCAGCACTGTTTGTCGCCGCCAATATGGATCGCGATGAGGCTGTCCGCGTTCCTGACGGCGCACATGACCCAGATCCTGGCCGAGTGGGATGCGTTTGCCCGGACACTCGGTCCCGTGGCGGACGCCATGTCCGACCTGGCGCTGCGGGACCACGCGCGAGCCATGCTCGAGGCCATGGCCACGGACATGGAAAGCGCCGCCGGCGATGCTGCGCCCTGCGGGCTGGCGGCGAGCGATCCACCGGGGGCCGCGTCGATCCATGGGGCGTTCCGGCAGTCGAGTGGATTTTCGCTCCCGCAGTTGACCGCTGAATTCTTCGCCCTCAGGGCCACGGTGCTGCGGCTGTGGCTGCCTGCCATCGCCGATGTCTCGGCGGCGCGCTCCCGGGACATCCTGCGGTTCAATCTCACCATCGATCAGGCACTGTCGGAATCGATCGTGGCGTACGCGGAGCATGCGGCATTGGCCCGCGACGTTTTTCTCGAAGCGGACCGGCAGGCTTCGGTCCTCAATGCGTTGCCTGCGAACATCGCCCTGGTGGATCTGCGGGGGCGGATCATCTCGGTCAACAAGTCCTGGCGGGAGTTCGCCACCCCGCATCTTCTCCAGGGGCCGGGCTGCGGCCTCGGACTGAACTACCTGGACGTCTGCGACGGCGCCCAGGGCGAGCACGCGATGCAGGCGCACGAGGTCGGTGAGGGCATCCGGGCGATACTTTCAGGCCAGGCGCGCAGCTTCACGATCGAATACCCCTGTCCCGGCCAGGCGCAAGAGCACTGGTTCCAGTTGACCGCGGCGCCGTTGATCGACGCCGAGGGCGCCGCCGGCGGTGCCGTGGTGATGCACCAGGACGTGACCGAACGCAGGCACGCCCAGCAGGCCTTGTGGGAGAGCGAGCAGCGCTTCTCGGGCGCGTTCGAACACGCGCCCAGCGGCATGGCACTCGTGGCGCCCGACGGACGCTGGCTGAAGGTCAACCGGGCCATGTGCGAGATTCTCGGGTATTCGGAGTCCGAGCTGCTGGCGCGGACGTTCCAGGCGATCACGTATCCGGAAGACCTGGCGAGGGACCTGGACCACCTGCACGCGATGGTCGCTGGCGACACCGACGCCTACCGCATGGAGAAACGCTACATCCACAAGTGCGGGCACATCGTGCACGTGCTGCTGAGCGTTTCGGTGGTGCGCGACGACGCCCGCAGGCCGCGCTACTTCATCTCGCATGTGCAGGACATCAACGAGCGCAAGCAGGCAGAGGCCAAGTCGCTGCAATTGGCCGAGAAGCTCGCGACGACGCTCGACAGCATCACCGATGCGCTGTTCACCGTCGACGCGGACTGGCGTTTCACGTTCCTCAATACCGAAGCCGAACGCCTGCTGGCGCAGCCGGCGGAGGACCTGCTGGAGCGGGATATCTGGTCGGCATTCCCGCGGATGATCGGTTCCCCCATGGAACTGGAATATCGCAAGGCCATGGCGGACCAGACCGCCAGTACCTTCGAGGAGTTCTTCCCGCCGCTGGACAAGTGGTTCCATGGCCGGGTTTTTCCGTCGGACCGGGGCCTGACGGTGTACTTCCGGGATGTCACCCAGACCAGGGAAGCCGCCGAAACACTGCGTGTGCGCGAGGAGCGCCTCGACTACCTTGCCTATTACGACGAGGTCACCGGGCTGGCCAATCGTGCGCTGTTCATGGACAGGGCGGCGCAGCACATGCGCAACGCGGCCATGGGCGAGCACAGGCTCGCGATCTTCGTCATGGATCTGGAGCGCTTCAAGAACATCAACGACAGCTTCGGGCATGCCTGCGGCGACGCGCTGCTGAAGCAGGTGGCGCAATGGCTGGCCGACCGCGGGGGCGCCCCGAGCCTGCTCACCCGCGTGGGCGCGGACCATTTCGCCGCCGTGCTGCCGCGGGTGAACCCCGGTGGCGACCTGCCTCGACTGATCGAGCAGGCGCTGGAGGCCCTGGCGAACCATCCGTTCGTGGTCGGGGACGCGGTGTTGCGGGTCGCGCTCAAGGTCGGCGTCGCACTGTTCCCGGGCGACGGCGACAGCGCCGAAACCCTGTTCCAGCACGCCGAAGCCGCGCTCAAGCAGGCCAAGGCGCTGGGCGATCGCTATCTGTTCTACAGCAGTTCGATGTCGGCGACCGTTGCCAGCAAGCTGACCCTCGAGAACCAGCTGCGCAGGGCCATCGACAACGAAGAATTCGTATTGCACTACCAGCCGAAACTGGACCTTGTTTCCGGCCTGGTCGGTGGCGCCGAGGCACTGATCCGGTGGAATCACCCGCACTCCGGGTTGGTGCCACCCGGCGATTTCATCCCGATCCTGGAGGAAACAGGGCTCATCCACGAAGTCGGGCGATGGGCGCTGCACAAGGCGATGCAGGACCGCCTGTGCTGGTTGAACGCCGGGTTCTCCGCGATGCGCATATCGGTCAACGTTTCAGCCCTGCAGTTGCGCGACCGGGGATTCGTCGCGGACATCGAGGATGCGCTGGGCCTGGATTCACGCGCAGCGGCCGGCCTGGAACTGGAGATAACCGAGAGCATGATCATGCTCGACATCGAGCGCGGAATCGCCAGCCTGCGCGCGATCCGCGAGATGGGAGTGTCGGTCGCGCTGGACGATTTCGGGACCGGCTTCTCATCGCTCAGCTATCTGGCGCGGCTGCCGATCGACGCCCTCAAAGTCGACCGTTCGTTCATCAGCGACATGACGGTGACGCGCTCGGGTCGCGCGATCGTGACCACGATCATTAACCTGGCACATGCGCTGGATTATCGGGTCGTCGCCGAGGGCGTCGAGACGCAGGAGCAGTCGTGGCTGCTGCGCGTGCTGGGATGCGACGAGATGCAGGGGTACTTTTTTGGCAGGCCGGTGCCGTTCGCGGTGTTCCAGGCCATGTACATGGCCCCGGGAGTGAGCATCCAGGGGGTTGATCCCGGTGCGGTTCCGTCCACCGGGTAAGCGGCGCTGGTGAAGTGAGCCGGACAGCGCTCGGCGGGGTTGTCACGGCGCCGTTCACCCGGAATGGGCAGGCCGCTAACGGTGGGGACGCGAAGTTGTACTCCGTGGCGCATCGCCTGCGCTTGCGGAGAAGCCCTTTGGAGTATTCCGGAAACGCGCCGCACCAGGGAGTGCCCAGCCGACGGGCGACCGACGGGGACAGCCTGCAAAGTCGCCACGCCGACATCGACGACCTGCGCATGCGCTGGGACGAGTTCGGAAGCGGAACGCCGTTGGTGCTCGTGCACGGCATTCCGACCTCGCCGCGGCTTTGGTGCTAAGTCATGCCGCGGGTGACCAGGGGGCGTCTGCTGGCCTGGGAAATGGTCGGTTACGGGCGCTCCATCGCCGAAGGCCGCGGACGGGACATTTCGGTGCGCGCGCAGGCCGGGTACCTGCTCAGCTGGCTCGACGCACAGCGGCTGGATCGGGTGGTGCTGGTGGGCCACGACCTCGGTGGAGGCGTCGTCCAGACGCTCGCGGTGCGACATCCGGCCCGATGCCTGGGCCTGTTGCTGACCAACGCCATCGGCTACGACACGCTGTCGCCTGCCAGGGTGGTGTGGGCGCCGCCGACCCGTTCCAGAAGCTCGAATACGGCGAACGTTTCGCGCGCGATCTCGGGGCGCCATTGGAGCGCATCGAAGGAGGCAGGCATTTCACCCCCGAAGACCATCCGCACAGGATCGCCGCCGCGATCGACGCGCTGGTGCGCCAGGCCGGAAGCCTGCATCGCATGCAACCCGCCGGGCCGGGCGAACTTCAGTGGAAATCGCGCGAGCGCGTGTCCAGCGAACCCAGCAACGAGGAGAGATTGTCCAGGCGATGGGCAATCAGGTGCAGGACCCCGTGCTGGTGTTCCAGCCGGCCTTCCACCGCGAGCAGGCGGGATTCGAGCAGTACCCGGCGCTGGCGCTCGGCCAGATCGCGCCAGATCACCACGTTGGTCATGCCGTCCTCGTCCTCCAGGGTGAGGAAGATGACGCCGCTGGCGGTTTCCGGCCGCTGCCGGAGGGTGACCAGCCCGGCGATCCGGACCTGCCCGCCGTGCGGCAGCTCCTGCAACTCGCGCGAGCGTCGATAGCGCCTCGCCGACAGCTGCCTTCGCAGCAGCGACAGCGGGTGCCTGCCCAGCGTGGTGCCGGTGAGGGCGTAGTCGGCCCGCAGGTCCTCGCCCGGCGTCGGCAAGGACAGTACGATCGGATCGCGGGAACGGCGCGTCGGGATATCGGCGAACAAGCCGCGCTGCGGCTCGATCGCGGCGATCTCCCAGCGTGCGCGATGGCGGTGACCGGCCAGTCCGCGCAACGCGCCGGCGTCGGCCAGCAGCGACTGCTGGCGGCGGTCGAGGGCGGCGCGTGCACACAGGTCGGCGATGCCGTCGAAGGGACGTTCGCGCCGGGCGCGGCCGATGCGCTCGGCGGCCTCCTCACGGAAGCCGCGGATCATGCGCAGGCCGAGGCGGATCGAGGGCTGCGGGGCGGGGCGCCGTTCTTGCCCGGGCGCGGAGGATGGCGCGCGTGCGCAGGCCGGTGGGTTTTCCAGGCTGCAATCCCAGTCGCTGTAGCGCACGTCGACCGGCAACGTTCCGACGCCATGGCGGCGCGCGTCCTGCAGCAACTGGTCGGGCGAATAGAAGCCCATCGGCCAGGAGTTGATCAACGCGCAGGCGAATGCGGCCGGCTCGTGGCACTTGAGCCAGCAGCTGACATAGGTGATCAGGGCGAAGCTCGCCGCGTGCGATTCGGGGAATCCATAACTGCCGAAACCCTTGACCTGCTCGAAGATGCGGTCGGCGTACTCCTGGCTGTAGCCGCGCGCGAGCATCCCAGCGGTGAGCTTCTGCCGGTGCGGCTCCAGCCCGCCATGGCGTTTCCATGCCGCCATCGAACGGCGCAACTGGTCGGCATCGCCGGGCGAATAGCCGGCGGCGACGATCGCCAGCTGCATGACCTGTTCCTGGAACAACGGCACCCCGAGGGTGCGCTTGAAGACTTCCTTCAACCCCTCCGATGGATACTCCACCGGCTCCTGGCCGTCGCGGCGACGCAGGTACGGATGCACCATGTCGCCCTGGATCGGCCCGGGCCGCACGATCGCCACCTCGATCACCAGGTCGTAGAAACATTTTGGTTTCATCCGCGGCAGCATCGCCATCTGCGCGCGCGACTCGATCTGGAAGACGCCGATGGTATCGGCGCGGCCGATCATTTCGTAGGTCTGCGGATCTTCGGCGGGAATATCAGCCATGGTCATGTCGCGACGGCCCGGATCGTTCCGGTCACGGCCGCGCAGCAGGTCCAGGGTCTTGCGCACCGCGGTCAGCATGCCCAGCGCCAGGCAGTCGACCTTGAGCAGGCCGAGCACGTCCAGGTCGTCCTTGTCCCACTGGATCACGGTGCGATCGTCCATGGCGGCGTTCTCGACCGGCACCAGGGTGTGCAGGGGATGCTCGGAGATCACGAAACCGCCGGGATGCTGCGACAGGTGCCGCGGGAATCCGATCAACTGCGCGGTCAGTGCGACCACCTGCCGCATCACCGGCGCATCGGGATCGAAGCCGCGCTCGCGCAGGTACTGCGGAAGCGGTGCGCTGCCGCCCCACTGGTCCATCGTGGCGGCCAGTTCCCCGATCAGGTCCTGCGGCAGGCCCAGTGCCCGCGCGACATCGCGCACCGCGCCACGGCCGCGATAGCTGCTGGCCACCGCGGTGAGTGCGGCGCGGTCGCGTCCGTAGCGCCGGAACACGTACTGCAGCACTTCCTCGCGGCGCTCGTGCTCGAAGTCGATGTCGATGTCGGGCGGCTCGTTGCGCTCGCGCGACAGGAAGCGCTCGAACAGCATGTTCATGCGCGCCGGATCGATCTCGGTCACGCCCAGCGCGTAGCACACCGCCGAGTTGGCGGCCGAACCGCGTCCCTGGCAGAGGATGTCGCGCGAGCGCGCGAAGCGCACGATATCGTGGACGGTGAGGAAGTAGGACTCGTACTGGAGGTCGGCAATCAGTGCCAGTTCGTGCTCGATCAGCTCGCGCGCCCTGTCCGGCACGCCTTGGGGCCAGCGATTTCGAGCGCCGTCCTCGGTGACCTCGCGCAGCCAGCTGGTCGCGGTGTGTCTGGCCGGCACCAGCTCGCGCGGATACTGGTATTTCAACTCTTCGAGCCGGAACGTGCAGCGCGCGGCGATGTGCAGGGTTTCGTCGAGCAGATCGGCCGGATAAATCGCTGCGAGCGCCTGGGGCGTGCGCAGGTGGCGCTCCCCGTTGGGAAACAGGCGATGGCCCGCCTGCGCGACGGTGGTCTTGTGGCGGATCGCGGTCAGCGTGTCCTGCAGCGCGCGGCGCGAGCGTGCGTGCATGTGGACATCACCGGCGGCGACCAGCGGCATCCCCAGGCGCTCGCCGATGGCGCGCAATGCCGCAAGCCGCGCATCGTCGTCGGGGCCGCGGTGCAGTTCGACCGCCAGCCAGGTGCGTTGCGGGAATATCGACTGTATCCAGACCCCGTGGGCCTGGTCCGGCATCGCGCCCGGCGTCCACAAGGCGAGCAGCCCGTCGGTGTCGCCGAAGTCCTCGCGCAGCAGGCGGTACTCGCCCTTGGGAGCGCGGCGGCGGGCGCAGGTCAGCAACTGGCATAGCGCGGTGTAACCGTGCTGGTTTTGCACCAGCAGCACGAGCTTCGGTCCGGTTCCCGATGCCTCGGTCGCGCTGGGGTCGCAGATCAGCACCTCGCTGCCGACGATCAACCGGACCCCCGACTTTCTCGAAGCCTCCAGTGCGCGCACGATCCCGGCCAACGAGCCTTCGTCGGTGATCGCCAGTGCGCTGTAGCCCAGCTGTTTTGCTCGCCCGAACAGCTCGGCCGCCGTGGATGCGCCGCGCTGGAAGCTGAAGGCGGAAAGACAGTGCAGTTCGGCGTAGGCGGGTAGAGGTGGCTTGCCAGATCCTTTCGGAAGGAGCGAGGGCTGATGCGTTAGCGTTGCTTTGCTCCGTTTTCCAGCGGGAATGGGGAACTGAAGCAAAGGCGGCATCGCCTTGCTCCCCTCTCCCGTCGGGAGAGGGGCCGGGGGTGAGGGTTCGGTTTCGCGCTGATCTCCAAGCGCGAAACCTGCATTGCGCCTGGACGCAGCGGAAGCCGGGCTTTCACTCGCCCCATGCTCCGGACCCTCACCCCAACCCTCTCCCGGAGGGAGAGGGGGCTGAAGCGCGCGCGGTGTTGCTTTGCTCCCCTCTCCCAGCGGGAGAGGGGTTGGGGGTGAGGGGCCGGTTTCGCGCTGATCTCCAAGCGTGGGAGCCACATTGCGCCCGGTCGCAGCGGAAGCCGGGTTCGCATTCCCTCCATGCTCCGAACCCTCACCCCAACCCTCTCCCGGAGGGAGAGGGGGCTGAAGCGTCGCCTTCTTCATGAGAATGGGTCGGGGCCGCTGCAGCTCTTTCATGCGAACCACCCATGCAACATGAAAGGAGTCGCATTGCCTGTGTCATCGCCAGCGGGGCGGAACGCCCAGGCACGCTGCCCCAGGCTGGTCTGCACCAGGTAGTAGTCGCGGCGCACGTCGCCGTCCCACCAGCCGGTTTCGAGTCGCTCGGGGCCGGCGAGTATTCGAAGGCGGTGATCGCGCAGGGGCACCGGCTGCGGCAGCAGCCAACCGGGGCGGGGGAGGGACGGCGCAAGGGGCGCGCGCAACGATGCAGACTCGGTCTGCCACGCACGCTCGGGACGGTGATCGGCGCGTACCGCCAGTCCGTGCACGGCCTCGTCGCCCAACCTCGCCCGCAGCCGCTCGCGCAGTTGCTCCCACGGCACGGCCTGCTGTGGGCGGGTATCGAACAGGTCGCGTCCGGCAGGCACGAACGGAGGCAGTTCGCGCGCGATCAACTGCATCCCGCGCACCGGCGCCGGCACGCGCACCTGCTCGAGGCGGCCGCGGGCGAGTTCGAACAGCATCGTCGGGGATCGCTCGGGTGCAAGCAGGCCGATGCTGACCTCGCTGTCGGCGCAGCGCTCGTGTTCCAGCACCAGGCTGAAACGCTGCACGCCGCCGTCGCGTCCGGCCAGGAAGGCGGCCAGGTCGCCTGTCAGCCGGCGCAGCGGAAACAGCAGGGCCTGGCTGGATTCGACATCGAAATTGAGTTCGATGCGTGCCTGGAACGAATCCGGTGGCCGGTAATGCCGCAGCGGCGTCGGCAGTTCGCCGGTCAGTCGCTCCAGGTGTTGCAGGGCCTCCACGCCGATGCGCTGGCCCAACGAGGCGCGCGGCAGGGCAAAAATCTGCCGCAGCTTGCGCAGGCCCATCCGGCGCAGGCTGGTCGCCACGTCGGGCGCCAGCCCGCTGCGTTCGACCGGCAGATGGCCCAGTGCGTTATGCAGGGGCTCCGGCGCAGTGATCGCCAGGCCATCGTGCACGTTGGCCAGCGCGCGTGCGGCATACGGATTGGGGGCCAGCGCGATGCGGTGCCGGAAGCCCAGTTCTTTCAGGTCCTGGCGCAGTTGCGCCTCGAACCGCGGCCATGGGCCAAACAGTTTGAAGCTGGCTTCCACTTCCAGCACCAGCGCCGAAGGAAAGCAGGTGCTGACCAGGGAACTGTAGCGATACGCCCAGGCGGCGAGGAAATCGTGCCAGCGACCGGTCTCGGCCTCGTCGTGTTCGACCGCCGCAAAGCTGCGGCACAGCGCCTGTGCAGCGCCGAGCGACTGGCCTGCACGCAGGCCTGCCGCCTTCGCCGCCTCGTTGACGGCGCGCAGCACGCGGCGTTGGGCAGGCCCGGAAACCAGCACCAAGGGCGCGTCCGGCGCGCAATGACGCCGCAGGACGCCGTCGAGCGCCATTTGTGGCAGGAGGATGCAGGCCCAGAGCATGGCGGTGTCATCAATGGGCGGGGACCGGGAAGGGAAGCGGCTGCGGCGGTGGGTTGCCGCCGCGGCATTTCAGCACCCGCAACTGCGCCGGCTCGGCATCGATCGCGATGCGCAGCGCCGCAGGCGATGGATTGGCCGCCGCGCTGACCGGTCGCAATGCGAAGCCGAGGCACTGGCCCGTTTCCGCCGCGACCTGCAGCCGTCGCAGGCTGCGGTCGTCGGCTTGTTGTGGCCAGCACAGCACTGCCGAACAGGCCGCCGAGCGCAGGCACTGTTCGGTCGCCCAAAGCAGGTCCCGCGGCGAAGCCCGCACGACCTGCAACCTGCCCAGCTGCACGCCCGCTCCGACCCAGGCCGGCGCGAACGGCAGGTAGGGCGGGGCGATCAGCGCGATCATGCCGTCCTGGTGCGACAGGCGGGCCAGGGTCGGCCACAGCAGGCGCAATTCACCCACGCCATCGGCAGGCAGCAACAGTTCGGTCAGCGCCGCCTCGGGCCAGCCACCGCAGGGCAGGGCTGCGTCCAGCCATGCATATCCCGTCGGCTGCCTGGAAGCCGGTGGCGGCAAGGGCAGGCCACGCCAGACCCGGCGCGCTTCCAGCAAGGCTTCCAGCGACAGCACCGCGCCCATCAGCCCGGCCTCAGCAAACCTGCGAACAGGCCTTCGATCGCGAAGTCGACGATGGCCGCGTCGATCTGGATCGGTGCGTAGGCCGGATTGCGCGGCAGCAGGCGCAGGCGGGCGCTGCTGGCATCGGCATGCAGGTCCAGGCGCTTGACCGTGAGTTCGCCCTCGATGCGCGCGACCACGATCTGTCCCGATCGCGCCGACGGCGTGCGGTGCACGCCGATCAGGTCCCCCGGCAGGATGCCGTCGAGCAGCATCGACTCGCCTTCGACCTCCAGCAGGTAATCCGGGTGCAGTCGGAACACCGAACGATCCAGGGCGACGTGGCGGCGGACCTCGGGGTCCGATCCGATCGGCATGCCTGCGGCCACCCGTCCGTACAACGGCACCTGCAGGACCTCGTCGTTCGCGGCAGGGCCGGGCAGGGCGGCATCGGCAGCAGGGTCGAGCGCAGCCAGGCTGGGATGCTCGCTGAGGCGGATGCCGCGCGCCTGGCCAGCCACCAGTTCGATCAGTCCCGCCTCGGCCAGTGCCTGCAGGTGGTAGCGCGCCGAGCGGTTCTGGCGAAAGCCGAAGGCGGCGGCGATCTCCATCTGCGAGGGCGGGTAGCCGTGCACCTGGATGTGCTCGCGGAGGTAGTCGAACAAGGCGCGCTGGGTG
Source organism: Pseudomonadota bacterium (assembly GCA_030856985.1). Lineage (GTDB taxonomy): Bacteria > Pseudomonadota > Gammaproteobacteria > Xanthomonadales > Xanthomonadaceae > Lysobacter_K. The sequence goes on from JALYOG010000141.1 coordinate 11,812, forward strand.
TCGGATAGGTGCATGGACTAATTCTAGTAACAAAGCCATGTGGCTTGTATGAACCACCTAATATCAATCACTTATAAAACACTTCTAAGAAGTACTACGAGGTAATAACGGCTACCATCGCCGATACTCGTCTCACAAGCAGCGACCGGCAGCCACCGCCCGAACGGTCGGGTACCGCAGCAGGCTTCCCGGCCGCGGCTTGGATAAAACGCCTTTCAGCCGGTGCGCACCCTCGGCCCACAGACCGCCCAGACCGGCTGGTCACGCGAGGACAACCTGGCGATTCCTAAAGTCGTGCCTCCACACAGGCAATCCCGGGGCGGCGGACGCCCGGCCATTCACCGGAGGCGACCAGATGGCAAGCAGGAAAACGAGCAACGAGACCACGTCCAAGACTTCGGAAGACCGGAACGAAGGCGTCGAACGCACCGTTTCAAGGCAGCGTTCCATCGAGCAGGAAGCGCTGAGCAAGTCCGACAAGCCGAAAAAATCAGCCAAGTCCGACGGCAAACCCGTGCAGGCTGGCACGCGCAAGCAGCCGGAAAACCCGATGCCGGCCCAGCACCTGAGCAAGCCCGGGAATGAGCACGAACTGGACCTGGAGCCGCGTTTCCTCGCCCCCGATTACCTCGGCAGCAGCAAGCTAGATGGCATGACCGCCATTGTCACCGGCGGCGATTCCGGCATCGGTCGCGCCGTGGCGGTGTTGTTCGCGCGCGAAGGCGCCGACGTCGCGGTGCTCTACCTCGACGAGCACGAAGATGCCGAGCAGACGAAAGCCTGCGTCGAGGACGAAGGCCGCCGCTGCATCACGATTGCCGGAGACGTCAAAGACCCCGGGTTCTGCGAGCAGGCCGTGCAGGAGGTGGTGCAGACGTTCGGGCGTCTGGACGTGCTGGTCAACAACGCGGCCTTCCAGCAGCACCGCGACTCGATCGAGGAGATCACCGAGGAACAGCTGCAGGAGACCCTCCAGACCAACATCGGCGGCTATTTCCACATGACGCGCGCCGCATTGCCGCACATGGGCGAGGGCGGCAGCATCATCAATTCCGGATCGGAGACCGGGATCTTCGGCAACAAGCACCTGCTGGACTACTCGGCCACCAAAGGCGCGATCCATGCCTTCACGCGGTCGCTGGCCAGCAATCTGCTCGAGCGTGGCATCCGCGTCAACGCAGTCGCACCCGGCCCCGTGTGGACGCCCCTGAACCCCGCGGACAAGCCTGCCGACGAAGTCGCCGACTTCGGCAAGAACAGCGACATGGGACGCCCCGCGCAGCCCGAGGAGATCTCCCCGGCCTACGTTTTCCTCGCCTCGCCGGTCTGCTCGTCCTACATCAACGGCGTGGTCCTGCCGGCGATGGGCGGTCCGAACGGCTAAGTCCCGGTGCCACCGTTCCCGGGCCGAAGCCGCCCGGGAGTGGATCCGATGCGATGACCCGCGAGAGAAATTCCGCCTCGCGGCGGTCTACTGGTGGTCGGGGACGTCCCGGCGCCACCATCGGAGCAATACCAATGAGTCATGCACGCAACCTCGTCCTCGGCAGCGCCGCCGCACTGGCCCTGCTGACGATCTCGACCGTACCCGGAGAAGTCCACGCCGCCAAGGCGGGGATGGAGAAGTGCGCCGGCCTGGTCAAGGCAGGAAAGAACGACTGCGGCACCAGCAAGCATGATTGTTCCGGCAAGGCTACCGCGAACGGCGATGCCGAGGAGTGGGTCTACGTGCCGAAGGGCGTTTGCGAGAAGCTGGTCGGAGCCAGTCTGCTGTCCGAGAAAAAGTCCAAGGGCTGAGCAGGTGCGGATGGCCCCTCCTTCGCGGCCAGCGCCACCGATCCCGGCAGTTTCCGGGATCGGCTTGCGCTTTCCGCACCTGGCGGCGATCGAATCCTCGCAACCGCAGGTGGGCTGGTTCGAGTTCCACGCCGAGAACCTGTTCGGCCTCGCGCCCGCCATGCAGCGCAGGCTGGAACGCCTGCGCGCGGACTATCCTTTTTCGCTCCACGCGGTGGGTCTGTCGATCGGATCGGTCGACGGGATCGATTCGGAGCACCTGCTCCGCCTGGCCGAGGTCGTGAACCTGTTCGAGCCTGGGCTCGTATCCGAACATCTGTGCTGGAACCGTGTCGCGGGCGTCAGCGTTCCGGACCTGCTGCCGTTGCCGATGACGCACGAAGCGCTGGACACGGTCGCCGCCAACGTCTGTCGCATCCAGGATGTCCTGGGAAGGGAGATCGCGGTGGAGAACATCTCCTCCTACCTGCGCTTCGAACACGGCGCCATGGACGAGGCGGGGTTCCTGGGTGGCCTGGTCTCGCGAACGGGTTGCAAGTTGCTGGTCGACCTGAACAACCTGCACGTCAACCATCTCAACTTCGGGGAGGATCCCGGCGCTTTCCTGCGTAGCGTGCCGGCCAGCGCCGTGGTGGAGTATCACCTCGCCGGGCCGGAGATCGCCAACGGGGCGTGGCTGGACACCCACTCCACACCGGTACCCGATCAGGTCTGGAGCCTCTACGAGGAGGCGCTGGCGCTGCTGGGCCCGCGGCCCACCTTGATCGAGTGGGACCAGGAGCTACCGGCGGTGGAGGTGCTCGTTGCCGAGTCCATGCATGCCGACCGGCTGCTCGCCAGCGCGGGACGCTCCGGAGGGGAGCACGCCGCATGAAAGCCGTCAGCGCGGACGCCGCCCTCGCCTTGATGCAGCGCGCGTGGTCTGCTGCACTGATCGCACCCGATCTGCCGGACCGGGCGCACGAGGCAGTGCCCGGGCCTGGCTGGGCAGGCGGGCTGAGAACGCCGGAGGAGGGGTTTGCCATCTACATCAACAACATCCGGGCCACTTTGCATCGTGCACTGGAGATTACTTTCCCGGCCACTCTGCGGCTGGTCGGGAGATCGGCTTTCGGAAAGGCGGTGTTGGACTGCCTGCGCGAAGCACCGCCTGCTTCGGGCGACCTCGGTGTCTACGGTGCAGCGCTGGTGGATCGGTTCGCCGCCGCGCCGTCCGACCGGCCAGACGCCCTGGACGGGCTTGTCGTGGCCGAAGTCGCACGCTGCGAGTGGCTGCTCGACCAGTTGCCGCGGCAGGTGCGCGAGCCGGCCTGGGCGCTGGAGAACGCGGCGACCTTGCCGCCGGAGTGCTGGCTGGAATGGCAGTTTCGACCTGTCGCGCAGTCGATCCTGTTCGAGTCCGACGTGCCGGTGCGAAGGTGGGTGCCCGCGTTGCAGCACTTCGAGGAGACTGCGCGCACCGGAGAATGCCTGCTGATGGTTGCCGACGAATCCGCGGTCGCGCTCGTGCTTCCGCTGGATGCCGCGGAATCGGCCTGGTGGCGCGAACTGGACGCCTCCTCCTCGATCCAGATGGCTACACAGGCCGCGCTGGACATCGCCCCGGAGTTCGAGTTGGGTGCGCTGCTTGAGCGCCTGTTACGTCTGGGGGCGCTTGCGGCTCCCGTGAATCCACCACCAGTGGTGGCTGGACCGTGAGCCGCAACGCGGATTTCGACGCGCTGGTCACCGCGTACGCGGACGATCTGTTCCGCTATGCCTTCTGGTTGTGCAGGGATGAGCAGCGCGCCGAGGACCTGGTACAGGAGACTTTCCTGCGCGCGTGGCGGGGTTACGGGCGACTGCGCGAGGTGGCGTCGGGAAAGGCCTGGCTGATCACCACATTGCGGCGCGAACACTATCGTCGCCGGCCCGAGACGAATCTGGTGAGCCTGGACAATGAAGGCGTCGAGTCCGCAGTGGGAGCGGTAGACATGCTGCCGATCAGCGACGCCCTGGATATAGAGCGGCGCCTGGATAGCCTCCCCGCGGCCTACCGTGAAGTACTGGTCCTGCAGTTGCTGTTCGGCTATACGACCGTGGAAATCGCCGGTCTGCTGGAAGTCTCCGAACCGGCGGTTGCCAACCGCCTGTTGCGCGCGCGCCGGGCGCTTTCGGCGGTCCGCTCAGCACCATCTCCGCCTCTGTACGGGACATGCCCATGAACTGCCTCGATCTACACCGGGTCGCCTCGGTCGATCCGCTGCGGCTGCCTCCGGCCGCCAGCGCGCACCTGACCGCGTGCTCGAGCTGCAATGCGCACGTTGCACGCCTTCGTGATGCCGACTCGCAGATCCGCGAACTGATGCGTCGTCCGCATCGCGACGGCCTGCATCAGCG
>JALYOG010000143.1 GCA_030856985.1 Pseudomonadota bacterium
GCTGATGCCCGATTCGAGCATGCAGCCGATCATGCACTCCACGCCGTGCATCGCGGCGATGTCGGCGATCCGGATCGCGTTGGAGATGCCGCCGGTCTTCATCAGCTTGATATTGATGATGTCCGCCGCGCGCATCCGGATCAGTTCGATCACCTGGATAGGCCCGAACACGCTCTCGTCGGCCATGATCGGGGTGTGCACACGCTCGGTGACGTAACGCAGGCCCTCCAGGTCCTGGGCCCTGACGGGCTGCTCGACCAGCTCCAGCCGCACCCCGGCGTCCTCCAGCGTCCGGATGGCATACACCGCCTGCTTGGCGGTCCAACCCTGGTTGGCGTCCAGGCGCAGCAGCGCGCGGTGCTCGACCGCCGCGTAGATCGCCTTGATCCGCTCCACGTCCACGCCCATGTCCTTGCCGACCTTGATCTTCAGCGAGTCGAAGCCGCGCTCCACCGCGCTGATCGAATCGGAGACCATCTTGTCGATGGTATCGACGCTGATGGTGATGTCGGTGGTGATCACCGGGTCGCCGCCGCCGAGCATCTTGTACAAGGGCGCGCCGTAGAGCTGGCCGAACAGGTCGTAGACCGCGATCTCCACAGCCGCCTTGGCGCTGGTGTTCTTCTCCAGCGCCCCCTGGATCAGGCTGGTGATCCGGTTGAGGTTGGCGATCTCCTGGCCGACCAGACGCGGGCCGATGTAGTTGCGGATCGCATCGATGATCGAGCCGTGGGTGTCACCGGTGATCACCGCCGTCGCCGGCGCCTCGCCATAACCCACGTGGCCGGTGTCGGTGCGCACCATCACCACGACATCCTCGATCTGGGTGACGGTGCGCAGCGCCGTCTTGAACGGGGTCTTCAGCGGAACCCGGAGCATGCCGAACTGTATATCGGTGATTTTCATGGTTGTCGGTTTGGCATGGGCGGGAGTGGCGAGCGGGAAGCCTGAAGCGGGAATCAAGAGCGGGAATGAAGAGCGGGAATGAGAGCGGGTGTCGGCATCACGAGTGGCGAGCGCACTTCAAAGGGTTAGGCAACAGCGACAATGGGATGGAAAGCGTCGGAATGGCCCACTGGGCGGGACGGGCTCTTGCGAGTGCATCGGGCCGCCGCGCTGGGGCGAACCCCCGCTCCCCGCTCCATGCTCCTGCTCCGGATCCCGGCCACTTACTCCCTGCCTGTTCCAGCCACCCGCACGATGCTCGTCATGCGGTCCACGTAGCTGTCGCGGTCGTTGAACATCATCGGCAGCAACGGGGTCACGGATACGCCGTTGAGGCCCAGGCGGCGGATGCTGCCGTCGGGCGCGCGCATGCTGCCGCCGTTGGTGTCGTGGATCACGTACGGGTTCCCCTCGATCTGGCCGATCACCATCATCACGTGCCCGGGGATGTAGACCAGGTCCCCCACCTGCAGGTTCGCGACGGCGGCCTGGCGTTTGTCGCGGCTGTCGTTTTCGTCGAACAGCGTGTGGTCCAGTGCGGGGCTGACGGCCTGGTCACTGGTGTTGCGCGGCACCTCCACGCCCAGACTGCGATAGATCTCCGAGACGAACCCGCTGCAGTCGCGGGCGTCGTAGGCATGACCCCAGCCGTAACGCTCGCCCAGGAACTTGAAGCTCTGGTTGATCAGGTTGGCCGGCGTCAGCGGCAGGTAGTCCGGCCCGCTGTCGGCGCGTTTTGGCAACAGCGCGGGGGCAAACGACAAGGCGCCGTCGGTGCCTCGCAGGGGCAGCTGGATCACGTGCGCGGTATAGGGGTGCTGACCATTGACCAGCTGGTCGGCGGGGTGGTCGGCCAGCGGAACACGGACCCCCATGTCCAGTTGCAGCTGCGAGAACGGCGGCTGCTCGCGTGTGGACACGGTGCGCTCGGTGGCGCCGGTGATCACCCGGTACGGCGCGCGGTCGACATAACCGAAGACCTGCTCCTTCGAGCTCTGCGCTGACCCTTCCGCCACGTGACGTTTCTCGATCCAGGCCGCGTAGCGCGGGCTCACCACGAACATCCACTGGCCGTCGCCGCTTTCGTGCGCAATCGCCACCGGCGTGCCCGGGAACAACGCGCTCTCCTGGAAGCGGTCGATGTCGGTCTCGGCCCGGGTGCTGAACACCCGCAGTGCGCTGGGGAAGCGCCGCAGGTCGGCCCGATGCACGACCAGCCCGAAGCGGGTGGTCCGGGTCTCCGGCACCTGGTCGACCTGCATGTTGCGCCGCATGGCATCGACCACCGACCCTGGCACCGGAGCCCCGGCGACGTCGTACAAAGGCCGCGAATATGGCGGTGACGAAGACTCGATCCAGGCGCCGACCTGCGGTCGCGACAGCGTTGCCGGCAGCTTGCGCAGGTCGTACATCGAGTCGTCGAGTTGCTGCAGACGGGCGTTCTGCCGGTTTACGCCGGCCCTGTCCAGAAGCACCCGGTCCGCCTGGGGCAGCCGGGCGACCCACCACTCCGGCGTCAGGTGTGCATCCTCCACTCCGACGACGCCATGCGCCTGCACCGGCAGCGGCTGGTCGGCGCGCGCCTGTAGAGGCGGGGCGATCGACAGGATCAGAAACAGGAGCAGGCAGGCGGCTGGGCAGGGTTGGCGCATGGGAAGACACCTTACTTTGCTGGGTCGAGCGGCCGACGGTTGCAGGCCGAAGAGCGTGAGCATGATGCGCTGCGGAATAAGTGATTCCGATAATACACAAACTAGGAATAAATTATTGACCATCGTCACCCCACGTGTTACACAGCCGGCAAGCGGGGTTCGTCGTGGAGAAGATCACGTGGTGGACAGGATTGTGGCGGTAATGCTGGTTTCGATGGCAATGGCAGCACGACGCGCTGCCCAGGTGGTGTGCGCCTCGCTGCTGGTGATGGTGCCGGCGACCACGGCCGTCGCGCGGCAGCCCGCGGAGGTCGCCGAAGTGGCGGCGTTGGTCGACGCGGGCCGGTTCAGCGCCGCCGAGGCACGTATCGCGAGCGCATTGCGGGAGCCGGTCGATATGGTAGACGACCAACAGGTCGACCGGCTTGAAGGCCTGCGGTTCCAGCGCGAACGGATGCGCCGCATCCTGCTCGACTTTCCGCTGGACGAAGCGGCCGCAGAGGCGTCGTTGCGTTCCTTCATTCCCGACCTGGCCGCCGAAGAAATGCGGACGTGGGAGGCCGACGGCACGCTGGAGCACATGGCGATTGATGGCGAGAAGCGGTATTTCGCCGGTTCCGTCTCCAATCTGTTCCGACTGAGCCCGCAGGCGCGATCGCGCCGGACCACCCCGCCGGATTTCCAGGACGGGCCGATGGAGTCGCTCAACGACCATCATCGCGAGATCCGCGCAGCCGCGCGCGCCAGCGACCAGACCTCGGTCGCCCCGCGTCGCTTGCGGGTCACCCAGACCCTCAAGGTGAACGCCGATGCGGTGCCCGCGGGGGAGACGGTGCGGGCCTGGATACCGTTTCCCCGCGCGGTGCAAGGCCAGCAGGATCGGATCCGGTTGATTTCGACGGAGCCCGCGCGTCACCAGCTCGCGCCCGGGTCGACCTTGCAACGCACGGTCTTCATGGAGAAGCCGGCCAGGGCGGGGCAACCCACCGAGTTCTCGGTGTCCTACGAACTGCGGGTGCACGCCCGGGACCACAGGATCGATCCGCAGCGGGTGGTGGATGCGCGGATCACTCCGGAACTCTCCGAGCACCTGGGGGAGCGCTGGCCACACATCATGTTCACCCCGGAGATCCGGGCCTTCTCCCAGCAGGTCGTGGGCGAGGAAACCAACCCGTACAGCGTCGCGAGAAAGCTTTTCGCCGCGGTCGACGACATCCCCTGGGCGGGGGCGCGCGAATACTCCACCATCTCCAACATCAGCCAGCACGCGTTGCGCACGGGCCACGCCGACTGCGGGCAGCAGACCCTGCTGCTGATGACCCTGCTGCGGCTCAACGGCATCCCGGCGCGATGGCAGTCGGGGATGGTCTATTCCGACGGTGACTACGACAACCTTCACGACTGGGGCCAGCTGTACCTGGCGCCCTACGGCTGGGTGCCGATGGACGTCACCACCGGCCGCCTGGAGGAAGGGGCCGCCGAGGGACTGGATTCCTTCTACTTGGGCGGGCTGGACGCGTACCGGATCGTGTTCAACGACGACTACGGCACCCCGCTGTATCCGGCCAAGCAGCACGCACGCTCGGAAACCGTCGACTCCCAGCGCGGCGAGGTCGAGTGGCGCGGCGGCAACCTGTACTTCGATCAGTGGGACTACAGCTTCGAAGCGAAGGTCCTGGCGCAGGACGCCGCGTCTCGCTAGGCCACCGCCAGCACGACCACAAAAACGCACACCACCACACCAAACCACCCATCTGCCGGAGCGGGCATGAACAACAAGTCGCTGCATAGAAGCGTGCTGTCGATCGCCATGGGACTCTGCCTGGCGTCCCTGGCGCCCGTTGCAATGGCCCAGGACGGGGCTGTGGTGGGTCGGTCGGAGGCCGGCGCGCGGGTCACGGTGCGCAATCCCCAGACGGGCTTCAGTCGCACCGTCACGGCTGACGCGGACGGCAACTACCGCTTCCCGTTCCTCCCGGTCGGCGACTACACGCTCCAGTCAAGCCGCGATGGCGCTCCGCTGGGCGACCCCATCACGGTCACCGTCAACCTGGGCAACGCCACCGTGGTGAACGCTGCTCCTGCGGCGTCCGCCGATGGCGTCTCGACGCTGGGCACGGTCCAGGTGGTGGGCACCCGGGTGATCAATGCCGTCGACGTCACGTCCACCGAGTCGGCAACCAACGTGACCCGCGAGGAGCTCCTGCGCCTGCCCGTGGAGCGCGACCCGCTGGCAGTGGCGCTGTTGGCACCGGGCCTGACCAAGGGCGAGTTCGGCGGCGTCTCGTTCGGCGGCTCTTCGGTGGCGGAGAACACGGTGTACATCAACGGGCTGAATGTCACCGACTTCTACAACCGGATCGGTTTTTCGTCCGTGCCTTTCTCCTTCTACAAGGAGTTCCAGGTCAAGACCGGAGGCTATTCGGTGGAGTACGGCCGCACCACCGGCGGCGTGATCAACGCCGTGACCCGCTCGGGCACCAACGATTTCGAATTCGGGGTCGAAGCGGTCTGGGAGCCGGGCTTCCTTCAGACCGAAGGCAGCGACCGCTACGACGCCGACGGCAACCCGGTGCTGATCAGCAGCTACGACGAGTACGAGCGGCGGAGCCTCAACCTCTCGGCCTCCGGACCCATCGTCAGGGACAAGCTGTTCTTCTTCGGCATGTACGAGCTGCGCGACTACCAGCCCACCAACACCAACAACGAGGGCGGCCTGCTCGATGAAGGCGACTCGGACGACGCGTTCTGGGGCGCGAAGATCGACTGGCAGATCAACGACAACCACCTGCTCGAGCTGCTGGCATTCTCGGACCAGGACAGCACGGTCATCGACACCTACGACTTCGACCTGGCGACGGGGCAGCGGGGCGAAGTCAACGGCAGGCGGTTCATCAACCAGGGAGGGGACAACTGGTCGGCCACCTACACCGGGTACCTGGCCGAAAACTTCTCCATGAAGGCGATGTACGGCGAGAACGAACGCAAGTTCTCCCGCAACAGCCCCAACGATGTCGACTGCGCCCGCGTGCGCGATCTGCGCAGTGGGGTGGGCCTTGGCGACGTGGGCTGCACCAGCAGCGGCAACGTCACCGCCCGCACCGACACACGCGAGGCGGCGAGGCTGGATTTCGAATGGTCGTTGGGCGATCACCTGCTCCGGTTCGGCCTCGACCGGGAGGTCAACACGTCCGCGCACGAGCAGTACTACCCGGGACCGCAGCGGCTGCTCTACGAGATCCGCAGCGCCAGAGCCGGCAGCACGGTCAACGGCGCGATCATGCCGCCCGGCAGCACCGCCTATGTGCGCACCCGCCGCAATGAGGTGGACGGGGAGTTCGAGTCGGTCAACACCGCCTACTACCTGGAGGACAACTGGTCGGTCACGCAGAACCTGGTGCTCAATGCAGGATTGCGCGTTGAAGGCTTCGATAACAAGAACTCCGATGGCGCGAGCTACATCAAGATCGACGACATGCTGGCGCCGCGGCTCGGCTTCGCCTGGGACATGAACGGCGACGCACGGACCAAGGTGTTCGGCAACCTGGGCCGGTATTTCCTTCCGGTGGCCAACGTCATCAATATCAAGCAGGCCGGCGGCTTCTTCGACGAGCGTACGTTCTACGTATTCGAGGGCTTTACCGAAGCTGATTACAACGGATCTCCGTACCTGGTGCCGATCCTGGGCGAGCAGCTGGGGGCGGTCGATAATTCGCAGGGCGACGGCACGGTGGGCGACCTGCGTGGCGAGGTCGACGCCGATATCGACCCGGTATACCAGGACGAGTTGATCCTGGGCTTCCAGTCGATGATCAGCGACACCTGGTCGTGGGGCGTGCGCGGGATCTACCGCAAGTTGAACAACGCCATCGATGACATGGAGATCACCTCCAACGGCATCCTGTGCAATGGCGAGCCCGGGAGCATCGGCTACGTCATGGGCAACCCGGGCGAGAACCTCACCGTCTACACCGACACCAACTGCGACGGCGAGAACGACGGCTTTGTCACCATCGACACGTCCCAGGCCGGCTGGGCGCTGTACGACGACGATGGCAACTACGTGGGCGAGCGCGGTTACTCCAAGCCGAGGCGGACCTACAAAGCACTGGAGTTCATGATCGACCGGGCGTGGGACAACCGCTGGGCGATCAATGCCTCCTACACGCTGTCGTTCAACGAGGGCAACGCCGAGGGGCCGGTCAACTCCGACACGGACTTCTCCGACACCGGCCGCACCGAAAACTTCGACGACCCGTTCGTCAACCTCAACGGCTACGGCTACCTGCCCAACGATCGCCGACACCAGTTCAAGATGCGCGGCACCTATGCGTTCTCGGACAACTGGATGCTCGGAGGGACGCTCACCGCCCAGTCCGGGCGCCCGGTCAGCGCGCTGGGCGTGGGCAATCCATTCGACGCGACCGACTATCACAGCTTCTATATCTGCGTGGAACGGTGCGGCCTGAACACGGAGACGCCGGATCCGACCGATACCTACGCACCGTCCCAGCGGATATACGAGCTGCGGCGCCGCGGCTCTGGCGGGAACCTGCCGTGGACCTTCGACCTGGGTGCCAGCCTGACCTACATGCGCTCGTTCTCGGCGGCCGACCTGCGCGTGAAGTTCGCCGTCTACAACGTCCTCAATGCCGAGCGGGTGATCGAGGTCAACGAGGAGCTGCAGGAAAATATCGGTGACGGCTTCAACCCCGAGTACTACCAGGGCACCGGCTACCAGTCACCGCGGTACGCGCAGCTGACGGTCTCCCTCGACTTCTGATGTACCCCGTTGGCGGCCCGGCGACGGGCCGTCCTTTTTCTTCGACCCGAGGCCCGAAGCGCTTGCCGAATGCCTCGACATCCAACCCGGCGGCGCCCGGGGACGCGTCGGCCAACGATCTGGACACCGACCAGCCGGATTTCGACGGCGTGGACCTTCGGGCACTGGCCGGGCAGGTCGGCACACCCTGCCACGTGTACTCGGCCAACGCGATCCGCGAGCGTATCCACGCGTTGCGGTCGGCGCTGCACGGGATCGACGCGACCATCTGCTACGCGGTGAAGGCCAACGGCAACCTGGCCGTCCTGCAGCTGATGAACGAGGCGGGCGTCGGTGCCGACATCGTTTCCTCGGGCGAGCTCCACCGCGCCCTCCGCGCCGGCATCCCGCCCGCGCACATCGTATTTTCCGGCGTGGGCAAGACCGGGGCCGAGATCCGCGAAGCCATCGCCGCGCGGGTCGGGCGCTTCAACGTGGAGTCGCTCGACGAGCTGCACCTGCTCGAAAGAGTGGCCGGCCAGTTGCAGGCGCCGGTGTACGCGTCGGTCCGGGTCAACCCGGATGTCGACGCTGGCACGCACGAAAAGATCTCGACAGGCAAGGCCGGGAACAAGTTCGGAGTCAGCGTCACCGAGGCTCGGCGCTGGTTCGACGATGCAGCCCGGCGGGAACATGTGCGCCTGGACGGGCTGCACGTGCATATCGGCTCGCAGATCCTGAGCCTGGCGCCGTTCCGCCTGGCGTTGCAACGCGTAGCCGGCTTCTGGCGGGAACTGGTCGCTGCCGGGCATCCGGTGGCCTGCATCGACGTGGGCGGTGGCCTGGGGGTGCGCTATCGCCGTGGCCGGGACACGCCTGTCGACGTGGTCGAATACGTCCAGACCGTCCGCCAGGCGCTCGCCGGTTTCGAAGGGCGCGTGCTGCTTGAGCCAGGTCGGCACCTGGTGGCCGAAGCGGGTGTGCTGCTGAGCCGGGTGGTGCGCGTCAAACACGGCGAGCGGCGCCGCTTCCTGGTCCTCGACGCGGCGATGAACGACCTGCTGCGCCCGTCACTGTACGGGGCGTGGCATGACATCGTTCCGCTGCACGGCCGCGAACTGCCGCAGCTTGCATACGACGTGGTGGGGCCGGTATGCGAGACCGGCGACACGTTCGCGGTGGAACGGACCCTGCCCAGGTGCGAGGCCGGTGACCTGCTGGCGATCCTGGGTACGGGCGCCTACGGTGCGTCGATGGGGTCGACCTACAATTCCCGTCCGCTTGCCGCCGAGGTGCTGGTCGACGCCGGACGCTACGCGATCGTGCGGCGGCGGCAGACGCTGGAGGAGATGATGGCGGGAGAGCAATCGGCCCGCGACTGGCAGGAGGCGAAATGAACAATCCCATGTGCGCCACGCAAGCGGCCCGGCGGGCCCTGGCTGCGGCGCTGTTCCTCGCGCTCACGGGCTGTGGCCACACCGGCCTTGACCCGCGCGCGGGCACCACCGCCGGCGCGCTGACGATCGACACCCACGTCGATATTCCGTCGGAGTACATGCGCGAGGCGCGCTTCGACGTCGGCACCGACACCGGGCTGCAGGTCGACCTGTCGAAGATGGAGCGCGGTGGCCTCGACGCCGCGTTCTTCGTGATCTACGTCGAGCAGGGCCCGCGCACGGTCGAAGGCCATGCCCGCGCGATACAGCAGGCCGAGCGCAAGTATTCGGCAATCGAACTGATGCTGGAGCGCAACCCGGACAGGATCGCGCTGGCGACAACCCCGCGGCAGGTGGTGCGCAACCATGAGAGCGGGCGGCTGTCGGCGATGATCGGTATCGAGAACGGCTATTCGCTTGGCACCGAGCTGGGCAACCTGGATGCGGCCTACGCGCGCGGCGCTCGCTACCTCGGTCTCACCCATACCGGCCACAACGAGATATGCACCAGTTCCGGCGCGCGGCCGGAGTTCGGCGACGCACCGGCCGGCCACGTGGGATTGAGCGACTTCGGCCGCCAGGTCGTGGAGCGCTCGAACGCGCTGGGAATGATCGTCGACGTTTCCCACGCGTCCGACGCCTGCGTCCGGGACGTGCTGGCCGTGTCGAAGGCGCCGGTGATCGCTTCGCATTCGGCGGCGCATGCTCTGGTGCCACATACGCGCAATCTGCGCGACGCGCTGCTGCAAGGCATCGCCCGCAACGGCGGCGTGGTCCAGATTGTCGCCTACACGGCGTTCCTGAAGGCCGACCCTGCCCGAGAGGCCGCGCTCGAGACGCTGGAGGCGGAAGTCGCTGCCCTGGCCGGCGATGCGGCATTCGACGACGACCGCCACGAGTCGCTGCCCGTCTACCAGGCCGGACTGGCCCGGATCGAATCGCAGTTCCCGCGCGCCAGCCTGGACGACTACCTGGACCACATCGAACACGCCGTGTCGGTGGCGGGGACCGATCACGTCGGGATCGCGTCGGACTTCGACGGCGGGGGCGGCATCGTGGGCTGGATGGACGCCTCGATGACCGGCAACGTCACCGATGCCCTGCGCGGACGCGGTTTCACCGCGCAGCAGATCGCGCAGCTCTGGTCCGGCAACCTGTTGCGGGTCTGGAGCGAGGTGGAACAGGTCGCCGCTGTCGAGGACACGCGATGAAACTCGCGCCCGCGCTGCTGGCCGGACTGCTGGTTCCGGTGGCGGTAGTCGCGGGCCCGTCCAACAATGCACCCCCGCGCGACCCGGAGTCCGGCGCTGCGGTCGGGAGCGATGCGGTCGTCGGCAAGGCCGCGGCCAGGGGCGGTGGCGACTACGACGCCATCGTCGATGCCGTGGTCCAGCGCTACCGCCTGCCGGGCATCGCGGTCGGCGTGATCCGGGACGGCGAGGTGGTCTACACCCGCACATCGGGCGAGACCATTGCCGGCACGGGCCAGCCGATCACCCAGGACACGCTGTTCAAGATCGCCTCCAACAGCAAGGCGATGACCGCGAGCGTCCTGGCGCGGCTGGTGGATGCGGGCAAGCTGCGCTGGGACGATCCGGTCACCCGGCACCTGCCGCAGTTCCGGATGCACGACCCCTGGGTCACCCGTAACATGCAGGTGCGCGACCTGCTGATCCACAACAGCGGCCTGCCCGAGGGCGCGGGCGACCTGATGCTGTGGCCGGAGCCCAACGCGTTCCAGCGCTCCGATATCGTTGCCGGCCTGGCGCACCTGAAGCCCGAGCGCAGCTTCCGCTCGGGCTATGCCTACGACAACCTGCTGTACGTTGTCGCCGGCGAGGTTGCAGCCGCGGCCGGCGGTGCCCCCTACGAAGCCCTGGTGCGGCGCGAGGTGTTCCAGCCGCTGGGCCTGAAGCGCTGCCACGTGGGCCGCATCGACCGCGGGCAGGTGGGCGATATCGCCCAGCCGCACATGCGCGACGGCGACGGCAACGTGGCGATCCGCGCCGATGAGCGGGTCGTCCCGGTGCTCACGTCGGCTGCTGCCGGCGGCATCCGCTGCAGCCTGGGCGACATGCTGACCTGGGCACGGGCCTGGATCTCGCCGACGCCGGCGCAGCGCGACTGGCTTTCGCAGGAGCAGCGCAAGGCGATGTGGACGGCGCAAATGCCGATGCCAATCTCCAGGCGACGCCACGACTGGGACGACAGCCACTTCTACGCCTATGGCTATGGCTGGCGGCTCAGCGACATCCACGGCGCGTGGAGCGTTTCCCACACCGGCACCCTGGCCGGTATGTATTCGGTGCTGCACTTGCTGCCGGAGACCCGCTCGGGTTTCGTGGTGCTGATCAACGGCAGCGGAGACGCGGCGCGTACCGTGCTGAACCAGGTGCTGGTGGAAGAGCTCATTGCCGCCGGAAACGGGCGGCCGGGCGCGGGCCGGACGGTGCAGCAGGTGGCTGCCGCGCTGGCCGCCGAACCGGTGTCGGCCGCCTCGGTTGCGCCCGACACCTCGGACCGGAGCCCCGCCGAGCCTGCGGAACTCGGAGCCCGGCTCGGGCGGTACCTCGATCCGTGGTTCGGTGAGGTAACCATCTGCCGGCGAGCCGAGCAGGTGGAGTTCGCGGCAGCGCGTTCGCCGATGCTGGCCGGTACGGTCATGCGGGCCGGTGAGCGCTACCTGGTCGACTGGTACGAGGACAGCGTGGACGCCGAGGCGTGGCTGGATTTCGCCGCAGGCCGGCCCCGCAACGCCCGCGATCGCGCACCTGCCGACGCGCCCGCGTTGACCATGGCCAAGGTCGATCCCGACGCCGATTTCAGCTACGACTTCGAGGACCTCGCGTTCAACCGCGCCGGGGCCTGCCGCGAATGAAACTCCCGGC
>JALYOG010000168.1 GCA_030856985.1 Pseudomonadota bacterium
CCCCAGTGCAGCGCGGTGAACTTCGGCACCCCCGACCCGCGCAACGCGCCGGCCGTGATCGACGCGTTGCATCAGGCCGCCGCCGGCTGCCTGCGCGGCGATTTCGATGGGCTGGTCACCGGCCCCGTGCACAAGGCGGCGATCAACGACGGCGGGATCGCCTACACCGGAACCACGGAACTGCTGGCCCGACACGCGTGCTGCGAGGTGGTGATGATGCTCGCCAACCCGACGCTGCGGGTCGCGCTGGTCACCACCCACCTGCCATTGCAGGCCGTGCCGGCGGCCATCACCGCCGAGCGGCTGGAACTCAGCATCCGCGTGCTCGCCAGCGCGCTGCGCGACGATTTCGGCATCCCCGCCCCACGCATCGCGGTGCTCGGCCTGAATCCGCACGCGGGTGAGGCCGGACACCTGGGCCGCGAGGAGCTCGATGTGATCGAACCGGTGCTTGCCCGCCTGCGCGCGCAGGGACTGCACCTGGTCGGGCCGCTGCCGGCCGATACCGCATTCCTGCCGCAGCGGCTGCGCGACTTCGACGCGGTGCTGGCGATGTACCACGACCAGGGGCTTCCGGTGCTGAAGTTCAGCGGCTTCGAGCAGGCGGTGAACATGACGCTGGGCCTGCCCTACCCACGCGTCGCGGTCGACCACGGCACCGCGCTGGACCTGGCCGGCAAGGGCACCGCCGATCCTTCGAGCCTGCATGCCGCTGCCGACACCTGCGCGGGCATGGCGGGTCGGCGCCGGGCGCGACGGGCATGAGTCCCGCGCATCCAGGCCGCCGCGGCGGCGGTGCGGGCTTCTCCGGCGACGCCAAGAAGAGCCTCGGGCAGCACTTTCTCCACGATCGCGACATCATCGGCAGGATCGTGCAGGCGGTCGCTCCGCAGCCGGGCGATCGACTGGTCGAGATCGGCCCCGGACAGGGCGCCATCACCTTCCCGCTGCTCGACCGGCACGGCGAGATGACGGTCATCGAGTTCGACCGGGATCTCATCGTTCCGCTGACCGAAGCCGCGCGTGCCCACGGCGCGCTGACGGTGATCCATCGCGATGTCCTGCAGGTCGATCTCACCGAACTGGCCGCGCAGCAAGGGCCGCTGCGGCTCGTCGGCAACCTGCCCTACAACCTGTCCTCGCCGATCCTGTTCCATGCACTCGCGCATGCGCCGGTGGTGCGCGACATGCACTTCATGCTGCAGAAGGAGGTCGTCGACCGCATGGCCGCCGGTCCCGGCAGCAAGGTCTACGGGCGGCTCAGCGTGATGCTGCAGGCGTATTGCACGGTGATGCCGCTGTTCGACGTGCCACCCCGGGCCTTCCGCCCGCCGCCGAAAGTCGAGTCGGCGGTCGTGCGGCTGGTACCCAGGCCGCCGGCGACGATCGACATCCGCGACCACGACCGCTTCGCCAGCGTCGTTCGCGACGCATTCGGGCAGCGGCGCAAGACCCTGCGCAATGCGCTGTCGAAGATCTGCGATTCCCAGGCCATCGAGGCCGCCGGTGTGCGGCCCGAGGCCCGCGCCGAGCAGATCGAAGTCGCCGATTTCGTGCGGCTGGCCAATTCGCTCGGATGCGGCGAGTAAGTCCGAAAAGGCGGTCCGCGAAGGGCGCAAAGGCTGCGAAAAAAAGCGGAGGGGAGGAAGGACATCGTGCAGCCGGTCGTACCCTGGCTTGGTCTTTGATCCCTTTGTTCTTTTTTCGCGTCTTTTGCGCTCTTCGCGGACAGCGCCACTTCCCCCGAGTGCCCCGCTAGTCACACGCCATTGCTTACACTGTCGCCATGGACCACAGCGAACACGCCATCGATATCCAGGTCACGACGCGTTACCTCGATGACGAATCGGAACCCGATAAAGGTCGCTTCGTCTTCGCGTACACGATCAGGATCCACAATGCCGGTCCTGCGGCCGCGCGCCTGCTCGCGCGGCGCTGGCTCATCAGCGACGCCAACGGCAAGGTGCAGCAGGTCGAGGGCCAAGGCGTGGTCGGCGAGCAGCCGTGGCTCCGGCCCGGGGACCGCTTCGAATACACCTCCGGCGCGGTGCTGGAAACCAGCGTCGGCACGATGCAGGGCCATTACACGATGGTCTCCGACGACGGCACGCGCTTCGATGCCCCGGTGCCGCAGTTCATCCTCGCCGTGCCGCGCACGCTGCACTGAGACGGGGCCGATGGGAACCTCCCAATGAGCGTCTGGGCGATCGGCGACCTGCAGGGTTGCTACGACGCGACCCAGCGCCTGCTCGACCAAATCGCGTTCGATCCTGCGCGCGACCGCCTGTGGTTCTGCGGCGATCTGGTCAACCGCGGCGGCCAGTCGCTGGAAACCCTGCGCCTGGTGCACTCGCTGCGGGCCTGCAGCACCGTCGTGCTGGGCAACCACGACCTTTCGCTGCTGGCGATCGGCGCGCGTCGCGAAGACGAGCAGCGCAAGGTCAACCCGGACCTGCAGCGGGTGGTGTTCGCACCCGACGCCCCCGAACTGCTCGACTGGCTGCGCATGCAGAAGCTCGTGCACGTGGATCGCGCCCTGGGCTGGATGATGGTTCACGCGGGGCTCGCGCCGCAGTGGACCACGCAGATGGCCGAACTCTACGCGCGCGAGGTCGAGGATCGCCTGCAGGGACCCGATCACGTGCGGCTGCTCAGGAACATGTACGGCGACGGCCCCGCCTGGCATCCGCGGCTGACCGGTATGGACCGGCAGCGGGCGATCATCAACATTCTCACCCGCCTGCGCTACTGCTCCCCGCGCGGGCGCATCGCCTACGACGAGAAAGGCTGCCCCGGCACCCAGCCCGCGGGGCTGTACCCCTGGTTCTCGGTGCCCGGTCGCGCCGAGCGCGATCTCAAGATCGCATGCGGCCACTGGTCGACGCTGGGGCTGTTCATGGGCCTCGGCGTGCACGCGCTGGACACCGGCGCGGTGTGGGGCGGCCGGCTGACGGCCTTGCAACTGGATACCGACGAAGTGCGCGTGGTGCAGGTGCCGGGGCGAGAGGTGCCGGCGAACGCCGCCAAGCCGCGCTCCGCGCACCGGTTGCAGCCTTCCCGCAGCCAACGCGAGAGACCCGCCGGGACCAAGGCGCGCCACGAGCGCCGCCAGGGCCGCGCCAAGCCGAAGCCGGATGCCGGCGTGTCGCAGGGCAGCGAGTCGCCGCGCCTGCCGCTGCCGCCGAAGGTCGACTCGTAAGGGCGAGCCTGCCGCGCCGCTTCGCCGGCTCCATCGGCGGCGCAAAGCGCCGTCAGCGCGGCGCGACCGGCACGTATTCGACGAACTCGAAACCGTACGCGTGCCGCTGGTCGGCGCAATGCCGCTCGCGCGACACCGCCCGCCAGCGCCCCTCGTCGAACGCGGGAAAGAAGGCGTCGGCATCCGCGACTTCGGTGTCCACGTGGGTCAGGTACAGCCGCGTCGCCAGCGGCAGGGCCACCGCGTAGACCTCGCCGCCGCCGATCACCGCAAGCTGCTCCGCACCATCCTCCGCCGCGATCCGCAAGGCCGCGCCCACCGAATCCACGGCATCCATTCCGATGAAGGGCGCGCGTCCGGAACGGGTCAGCACGAGGTTGCGCCGGCCGGGCAGCGCACGCCCGATCGCCTCGGCAGTCCTGCGTCCCATCAGCACCGGCTTGCCGAGCGTCTGCGCCTTGAAGCGCCTGAGGTCGTCGGGCAGGTGCCACGGCAGCGCATTGCCGCGTCCGATCGCGCGCTTGCGGTCGAGCGCGGCGACCAGCACCACGTCGATCGCGCTCACACCGCCACCAGGGCCCTGATTGCGGGATGCGGGTGGTAGTCGTGGATGGCGATGTCCTCGAAGCGGAACCCGAAGATGTCCTCGACGTCCGGGTTCAGTGCCAGCCTCGGCAGCGACCGCGGTTCGCGCGCCAGTTGTTCGGCCGCCTGCTCGAAATGATTCGAGTACAGGTGCGCATCGCCCAGCGTATGCACGAACTGGCCGACCTGCAGCCCGCACACCTGCGCGACCATGTGCGTCAGCAGGGCGTAGCTGGCGATGTTGAACGGCACGCCGAGGAAGATGTCGCCGCTGCGCTGGTACAGCTGGCAACTGAGCTTGCCGTCGGCGACGTAGAACTGGAACAGCGTGTGACACGGCTGCAGCGCCATCTTCGGCAGCTCGGCGACGTTCCATGCGCTGACGATCAGGCGCCGCGAATCCGGATTGCGCCCGATTTCGTCGATGACCCAGCGGATCTGGTCGATCTCCACGCCATCGGCGCCCGACCAGCGACGCCACTGCTGGCCGTACACCGGCCCCAGCTCGCCGTCGGCGTCCGCCCACTGGTCCCAGATCCCGACCTTGTTGGCTTTCAGATAGGCGATGTTGGTGTCGCCCTGCAGGAACCACAGCAGCTCGTGGACGATCGAATGCACGTGCAGTTTCTTGGTCGTGACCAGCGGAAAACCGGCCGCAAGATCGAAGCGCATCTGCCATCCGAACACGCTGCGCGTGCCGGTGCCGGTGCGATCGGCCTTGGTGGTCCCGTGATCCAGGACGTGGCGCAGGAGTTCGAGGTATTGCCGCATCGCGATCAGCTCGCTGGGGAAAGGGAACGCTCCGGAACCACCGTCGGCGACCGGCGCGACAACCACAACAGGAACAGGCCAACGGCGATCAGCGGCAGGCTCAGCACCTGCCCCATCGTCAACCAGCCGAACGCCAGGTAGCCCAGCTGCGCGTCCGGCATGCGCACGAACTCGACCGCGAAGCGGAACACGCCGTACAGCAACGCGAACAGGCCCGACACCGCGTAGCGCGGCCGCGGCCGGCTCGAGACCCACCACAGGATCGCGAACATCACCAGGCCTTCGAGCACCGCCTGATACAGCTGCGACGGATGCCGGGCGAACCGGTCCAGCGCGCCACTGGCGTACTGCGCCTGCACCTGCTCCATCGACCAGCCGGCGAATTCGGGCGCGCGCGGGAACACCACGCCCCAACCGGCCTCGGTCGGCTTGCCCCACAGCTCGCCGCCGATATAGTTGCCCAACCGGCCGAACCCCAGGCCCGGGGGCACCATCGGGGCGGCGAAGTCCATGACGTCGAAGAAATGCACGCGGTGCTGGCGCGCCCACCACAACGCCGCGCCCATCACCCCCAGCAGCCCGCCGTGGAAGCTCATGCCGCCGTCCCAGATGCGCAACAGCATCATCGGGTCGTCGAGCAGTTCGCCGAACGAGTAGAACAGCACGTAGCCGATGCGGCCGCCGAGCACGACCCCGAGCATCCCGTAGAACAGCAGGTCGCCGAAGGCCTGATGGTTCACGCCCGGCAGGCGCCCCTGCGAGATTCGCCGGGTGCCCAGCCACCAGAAGACGCCGAACGCCAGCAGGTACATGATCCCGTACCAGTGCACCTGCGGATGCACTTGCCCGATCAGCGGCAACTGCCAGGTGCCGAGGTCCAGGGCGATGGGGTCGATCTGATGCAGGATGGTCATGCGCGCCGGGGTTCCCGCGAGAATTCAAGTGCGGCTATTGTGCCCGACGCGCCACGGCTGGGGTCCCGCTACCGCAACGCAGCGCGACTTCGCCGGTGCCGCGCCGCCGTCAGTCGGGCATCAGGCGGCGTTCGGCGTTGCGTCGCGCCGCCAGGTTGAGTATCTCCACCAGCGCGGCAAAACCCATGGCGCCATAGATGTAGCCCTTGGGGACGTGCGCCTCGAAACCTTCGGCGACCAGGTACACGCCGATCAGCACGATGAAGGCCAGCGCGAGCATCTTCACCGTGGGGTTGCGATCGATGAACTGCCCCAGCGGACGCGCCGCCAGCAGCATCGTCGCCACCGCGAGCAGGATCGCGACCACCATCACCCAGGTCTGGTTGGCCATGCCGACCGCGGCGATCACCGAGTCGAGCGAGAACACGATGTCGATCACGGCAATCTGCGCGATCACCAGGCCGAACGACGCCACGGGCCGGGTATGGATGTCTTCGGACACCGGCTCGCCGACGATCCCGTCGCGGATTTCCATGACGCCTTTCACCAGCAGGAACGCGCCGCCGAGCACCAGCACCAGGTCGCGCACGGAGATGCCCTGGCCGAACAGCTGGAACAGGTCGTGGGTCAGCCCGGCCAGCCAGGCGAGCGTCAGCAGCAGCATGATGCGGGTGATCGCCGCGACGGCGATGCCGAACTTGCGTGCCACCTCGCGTCGATGCGGGGGCAGCTTGCTGACCGCGATCGAGATGAAAACCAGGTTGTCGATGCCGAGCACGATCTCGATCGCGCTCAGGGTGACGAGGGTGATCCAGACATCCGGATCCATCAGCATTTCAATCACGGGCAAACCAGCCTTGCAGGTCTATGCGGAAACGCGTCTTGCGCGTCAGAGGAATCGGGGCAGCACGATCGCAGCCCAGGTCAGCACCACGTTCACCATCATCACGAACACCGCCGCCGAGCCCATGTCCTTCGCGCGTCCCGCGACCGGATGGAACTCGGCGCCGTAGCGCTCGATCACCGCCTCGATCGCCGAGTTGAGCAACTCCACGCCGAGCACCAGCAGCATCGAGCCCACCAGCAGCACGCGCTCGACCGCGTCCTCGCCGAGCCACCACGCCAGCGGCGCCAGGACCACGAACAGGCAGACTTCGAGCCGGAACGAAGACTCGTGCAGCCAGGCCGCCTGGAGCCCCTGCATCGACCAGCGCGTGGCCTTGAGGATCCGCGCCGGACTGCGGGGCACATGGCCGAAACGGTCCGCCACGTCAGGCCGCTTTCGCGGGCACCCCTGCGGACGGGGCGAAGGCGACATCGAGTTCGCGCACGGCCTTGACGTCGTCCAGTCGCCGCACCGGCATCGTGTACGGCGCGCCCTTCATGCGCTCGGGATTCTCGCGGGAATCGGCGAGCAGGTGGGCCATGACGCGGACGAATTCGTCGAGCGTCTCCTTGCTCTCGGTCTCGGTCGGCTCGATCAGCATGCACTCGGGAACCAGCAGCGGGAAATAGTTGGTCGGCGCGTGGATGCCGTGGTCCAGCAGCGCCTTGCTGAAGTCCAGCGCGGTGATGCCGTTGGCTTTCTTCTGCGGCTGCACGGTGACGATGAACTCGTGCGAGGCGCGGCGCTCGGGATAGGCCAGGGTGAAGCCTGCCTTGGCGAGCTGCGCCGCGAGGTAGTTGGCGTTGAGCGTCGCGTACTCGGCCACGCGCGTCATCCCGTCGCGGCCCAGCATGCGTGCGTAGACGTAGGCGCGCAGCAGCACGCCGGCGTTGCCGGCGAAGGCCGACAGCCGCCCGATCGACAGCGGCCGGTCCTTCTTGCG
>JALYOG010000014.1 GCA_030856985.1 Pseudomonadota bacterium
CGAGGCGGCCGGTGCCGAGGACGCCGGCATGTTCGAGCTGCTCCAGCAGCTGCTGACCGAACGCCGCACCATCGTGGAAAAGCTGCGTTCGCGCACCAGCGGGCCGTCGGCCGAATCACTGGCCAACCGCGAGGTGATCGAAGCACTGGCGAGAATGCAGTTGCAGTCCGGTGCCGGCCGCGCGTCGGGAAACGTGTCCGAGACCCGCCAGGCGCTGCTCGCGCAAAGCCGGCAGGCACGCGGTCAGGCCACCGACCTGTCGCGCGAGGACAGCGATGCTTTCGAGCTGGTGGGGCTGCTCTACGGGGCGATCGACCGTGAGCTGCGCGACGATGCGCCCACGCGCGCATTGCTCGAGCGCCTGCAATTGCCGCTGCTTCGGCTGGCGCTGCAGGACCGCGGCTTCTTCCTGCGCAGCCAGCACCCGGCCCGGCAGTTGCTCAATGCGGTCGCCGAGCCCGGCGCGCGCTGGGCCAGCCCCGATGAGACCGATCCACAACTGCAGCAGCAACTCGCGCAGGTGGTCGATCACATCGTGGAGCACTACCAGGACGATCCGGCGGTGTTCGAAACCGCAAACCGAGGGCTGCAGCAGCACCTGCACAAGGTGGCGCGTCGGTCGGAAGTCAGCGAGCGGCGCCACATCGAGGCGGCGCGCGGCAAGGAGAAGCTGGAGCTGGCGCGGCGCCGAACCCGCGAGGTGGTCGAAGCGGCGATGCTGGACCAGCAGGTCCCGCGCTTCCTGCAGACCCTGCTGCTGCAGGCATGGGCCGATGTCCTCACCCTGGTGTTGCTGCGGCACGGCGAGGAGTCGGCGCAGTGGCGCGAGCATGTATCGGCGACCCGGCAGATCGTCGATGCGGCCCTGCAGAAATGTCCCCCGCCCGTCGAACTGGTCCACCTGATCCAGGACGGGCTGGGGCTGGTCGGCTACCAGGGCGAGGAAGCCGCCTCGATCGCGCGACGCCTCACCTCCGCCGAGGACACCGATGACGCCAGCGAGGATCCGGTCTCACGCACGGAGCTCGCGATGAAGCTCAAGGCGCGCACGCGGCTGGGGCCGGAGACCGTGCAACCGGAGCAGCCGCTTGCGCCGCGCACGCCGCAGGAACAGGCCTGCTATCAGCAACTGCGGGCGCTGCCGTTCGGCACCTGGATGGAATTCACCATCAACCAGCAGGGCGATTTCGTGCGCCGGCGCCTGGCGTGGTTCAGCGTGGTCACCGATCGCGCCCTGTTCGTGAACCAGCGCGGGCAGCGCGTCGACGACCAGTCGCTGGATCACCTCGCGCGCCTCGTCGCAAGCGAGCAGGCGCGGATCGTCACCACCGACAAGGCCCGCCTCGTCGACCGGGCGTGGTATTCCACGCTGGGATCGCTGCGCCAGCTCGCGACCCGGTCCGGGAACGAGGCGGAGGACCGCCCGTGAGCGACGAGTCCCGCCGCAAGCGCCGGCGCGAAGTGGCCGACACGATCGAGGTCGTCGACGTGATGACCGAAATGGTCGTCGGACGCGTGGGGAACCTGTCGGAAAACGGCATGCTGCTGATCGCCAGCACGCCGCTGACCCACGACGCGCTGTATCAGTTCCGCTTCACCCTGCCCGGGGTCGAGAGGCGCCGATGCACGATGGAGGTCGGGGCGCACCTGCTGTGGCAGGACGATTCCAGCGTGCCGGGACACGTGTGGACCGGGTTCCGGTTCATCACCGTGCTCGAACACCAGCTCGTGGAGCTGCGCGACTGGCTCGACACTCCCGGCAGCCGCTACCTCTAGCCGGTCCCCTCGGCCCGTCGCTCAGGGCGTCACCGGATCGCAATGGAAAGGCACCAGCTCCGGCCGATGCAGGCCGAAGCCCTGGGCGTAGTCGACTCCGATCTCCACCAGCGCCTGGGTTATCTCGTCGCTGGTCACCCATTCGGCGATCACCAGCATGTTGCGCTGGTGGCCGATGTCGGTCACCGCGCGCACGATCGAGTGGCTCATCGGGTCGGTGAGCAGATCGCGGATGAAGCTGCCGTCGATCTTGATGATGTCCACCGGCAGGCTCTTGAGGTAGCCGAATGAGGACATGCCGGCGCCGAAGTCGTCCAGCGCCACCAGGCAGCCCACTGCCCGCAGGCGGTCGATGAAACGCGTGACCTGCATCAGGTTGCGCACCGCGACGGTCTCGGTGACTTCGAAGCAGACACGCTGCGGCGCGACGCCGTGCTTCTGCAGCAGTTCCAGGATGAGGTCGGCCAGCGAGTCGTCCTCGATGCTCGCGCCGGACAGGTTGATCGTCACCAGCCTGAGGTTCGCACCGGCCGGGTGCAGGCGGTCGAAGTTCGCCAGCGCGGTCGAGATCACCCAGCGGTCGATCATCGGCATCAGCCCGTAGCGCTCGGCGGCGGGGATGAACGCGCCCGGTGCCACCAGACCTCCCTCCTCGTCGCGGAAGCGCAACAGCAGCTCGACGAACGGGCCCTCGTCCGAGGAGGGCCCCAGCGGCCAGATTTCCTGGTACTTCAGCAGCAGGCGGCGCTCGTTGACGGCCCATCTGAGCCGGTTCGCCCATTCCATCTCGCTGCGGCGACGCGTGGTCTCGTTGTCCTGGCTGGAGTAGAAATGCACGCGGTTGCGCCCGCTTTCCTTGGCCATGTAGCAGGCCGTGTCGGCCTGTGCAAGCAGGTCCTTCAGGTTCAGGTCGGCATGGTCGAGCATCACCCCGCCGATGCTCGCGGTGATCGAGTAGCTGCGCTGCTCCCAGACCAGCACGAATCCATCGATGCGCTCGCGCAGCCGCTCGGCGATCAGCTCCGCGCCGCCCAGGTCGTGCACGTTGGCGGCGAGCACGCCGAACTCGTCGCCACCCAGCCGCGCGAGCACGTCGCAGCCGCGAAGGTGGTCGCGCATCATCATCGCCAGCTGCGTCAGCAGGTGGTCGCCGGCGACGTGACCGGAGGTGTCGTTGATCAGCTTGAACTGGTCCAGGTCGATGTACAGCAGCGCCGCCGGAGGCCCGCCGGCCGCGACGTGGGCCATGGCCCGCTCGAGCCGGCGCTCGAACTCGCGCCGGTTGAACAGCTCGGTCAGGGCATCGTGGCTGGCCTGGAAGCTCAGCATCTCGGTGAGCTCGCGCTGCTGGGAGATGTCCGTGGCGACCATCAGCAATTTCTGTTCGCCGGACAGTTCCACCCGCGCAATCGAGACGCTGGCCCAGAAGTGCTCGCCGCCGGCGGTGCGCAGGCGCGCCTCGGCGTTGCTGCAGTCCAGGCGCCGGCCTTCGCGCAGTTGCTCGCGAAGCTCCGGTTCCTCGAACAGGTCCGAGAGGTCGCGCGAGCACAGGTCGTAGCCCAGCCTCAGCCCGGCCGCTTCGTTGGCATAGGTCACTTGGCCGTTGTCGGCCCGCGCCAGCAGCACCAGCGCCGGCAGCAGGTTGTTGAGCGCGCGGAAGCGCTCCTCGCTCGCGCGATAGCGCCGGCTCATCGCCCAGCCAAGCTGGAGCGCCCGCCGGCGGGTACCGGCGACCGAACCCACCAGCAGGGCGAGCAGCAGGCTGGCCACCAGGCCCGGCCAGAGCACCCACTCCACCACGCCTAGCGCCGCTTCGACGTGGTCGGCCGGATGCATCCGCATGCGCCAGACGCGATCTCCGTAGTGCAGGTCGCGAGTGAAGCCGTAGCTGGCCGGTGCCCCCGCATGCGGCTCGGGATGGGAGTCGTAGAGCGGCAGCGCGGCGCCGTCGGTCACATCGGTGACGACGATGTGCATCCGGTCGCGAACGTCCGCGGGCAGCCCCCCTTCGATGAGGCTGCTGGCGCGGAACGATGCGGCCACCGATCCCCTGAACCGCGCGCGGCGCTCGGCCACCGTCTGTGGCGGCGGGCCGGCGCTGTAGACCGGCAGGCGCATCGTCAAGCCGTCCACCGGATCCTCCTGGCTCATCTGGATCAGGCGGAACGGCGCCGACAAAGTCGGCTTGTCGCTGTCGCGCGAGCGCATCACCGCGGCCAGGTTGGTCGGCTGGTCGACCACGTCCAGCCCCAGCACACGCTCGTTTCCTTCCAGCGGCGCGGCCAGCGTGGTGATATGGCGGGCACCCGACGCGCCCTGCGTGTGTGCGGCATACACCAGCGCCTGCAGGCCCGGAAGGCGCCTGCGCGGCTGCAGGTTGTCGTAGAGGTGGGCGAACTCCGCCGCCGTCACCTCCTGCGAAGTAAGAAACAGGGTCTGGGCCGAGCGGACCAGCAGATGGGATTCGTCGAGCCGCTCGGCGAGCGCACCGTGGGCGTCCTGCACCACGCTCCTCACCGCATCGACGCGCCTGGACTCCGTCTGCTGCTGCTGCAGGTCGTGCAACCAGAACGTGATCGCCAGCCCGAGCAGCAGGGCGAGCAGGCTCCAGGCCCACGTCGGCAGACCGACGGACTCGTCCTGCCCATCCGGCGCGGAGCCCGGCTGCGCGTCAGGATCGAATCCGTCAAAATGACCCGTTGCCCCCAAGAGAACTCCCCATGCCCGTCGTGGATTTTGCCATGGTTTACGCGCAGCATCTGAACGAGTTGCAGCGCCGCTCGTCCGAGGCGCTCGCGCGCGGCGGCTTCGATCATCTGGTGGTTCCCAGCGGCAATCCCCACTACCACCTGTTCGACGACCGCGACTATCCCTACGCGGTCAATCCACAGTTCAAGGCCTGGGTGCCGCTGATGCGCAACCCCGGCAGCTGGATCGTGTTCACTCCCGGCCACCGCCCGAAGCTCATCTACCTGCAGCCGGCGGACTACTGGCACGTGGTGCCCGAAGCGCCGGGCGGCTGGTGGGCGGATCACTTCGAGATCGTGGTGATCCGAAAGCGCGAAGAGGCGCTGGCGCACCTTCCGGCGCTAGACGCCCGCGGCGAGCCTGTCGCCTGCGCCATCTTGGGCGAGCCACAGAGCACCCTGGGCGGATTCGTCCCCAACAACCCGCAGGTGGTCCTAGACTACCTGGAGTACCACCGCGCGTACAAGACGCCCTACGAGATCGCCTCCATTGCCGCGGCGACGGCGCGCGGCGTGCGCGCCCACCGCGCCGCCGAGGCGGCATTCCGCGACGGACGCAGCGAGTTCGATATCCACCTGGCGTACTGCGCTGCCGCGCGCCAGGATGCGTGCGAGCTGCCGTACAACAACATCGTCGCCCTCAACGAGCACGCGGCGGTGCTGCACTACACCGAGCTAGCGCGCGAGGCGCCGCCACAATCGCGCAGCTTCCTGATCGACGCCGGCGCCGGCTTCAACGGTTATGCCTGCGACATCACCCGCACCTACGCGCGCGACACCGACGGCGAATTCCAGCAACTGATCGACGCCGTCGACACCGCGCAGCAGGCGATGTGCGGGCAGGTGCGCGGCGGGGTCGATTACCGTCGCATCCACCTGGACGCGCACCTGGCGCTGGCGGGGATCCTCAAGGACTTCGGCATCCTGCGGATGTCGCCGGAATCGGCGCTGGAGACCGGCGTCAGCGCCGCGTTCTTCCCGCACGGCATCGGCCACGGCATCGGCCTGCAGGTGCACGACGTCGCCGGCTTCGCGCAGTCCGACCGCGGCGGCAGCATCGACAGGCCGCCGGGCCACCCGTTCCTGCGCATGACCCGGGTGCTCGAGCCGGGCATGGTGGTGACGATCGAACCGGGCCTGTATTTCATCGACCTCCTGCTGGAGGATCTGCGCAAAGGCGAGCACGCCGCCGAGGTCGACTGGGATCGGGTCGAGGCGTTCCGGCCTTATGGCGGCATCCGAATCGAGGACGAGGTCGTGTGCACCGCGGACGATCCGAACAACCTCACGCGCGAGGAATTCGCGGCGACTTCCGCGGACTGAGCAGACGCGGGCGCCGCGACAGGCGAAGACTGCGCGGCTGTTGCGGCGGCTCGTGCGGCTCGCGGCGCGGGGCTCGAGCCAGGCTCAGTCCGTGGAGCTCGGCGTCGGCTTTGGAGCGGCGGATTTCGTGCTCGACGAGTCGCTCTTGCCGGTGCCGGCCGCGCTGGACGATCCCGACGGCTTCGCATCGGTCGGTTTGACGGATGCGTCCGACTTCTTGTCGGCCGTGGCGGTCGGGGACGCCGCATCGCCGGACGTCTCGGGTTTCGGCGCGCCGCCCTCGCCGGCGAGGTTGCGCTTCTTGTCGCCATCACCCTTGAAGTCGGTCTCGTACCAGCCACTGCCGGAAAGCCGGAACTGCGGCGCAGTCAACTGGCGGAACACGGCTTCGGCGGCGCATTCGGGGCAGTGCGTCGGATCGGCGTCCGACAAGCGCTGCAGGCGGTCGAAACTGTGTCCACAGGTGGCGCACTCGAAGGCGTAGATGGGCATTGGCGCTTGTCGGGATCGCAGGAGAGGTGCGCGGAGTGTGGGGCCCGCAGCGGCCAATGCAAGCGCCGTCGTCGGGCGCACCCGGGTTTTCCGGCCCGGCTGCGCGAGTATTTCCGCTTCGATCAAGGACTTGTCGGCACCAGCCCCGCGGAAATGCCTCGTCTGGCGCCGTCCTACGCCGCGTCGCTTTCGTACAGGGCGAGCAACGCCGCTTCGGCTGCGTCCAGTTCGGCGCGCACGCCGGCCTGGTGCCTGCCAAGTTCGGTGGCGCGACTGACGCCGTCGGCATACAGGGCCGGGTTGGCCAGCTCGGCCTCCAGCGCGGCCAATGCCTCCTCCAGTTCGCCGACGCGTTTTTCGGCCTGCGCCAGCTTGTGCGGATTGGCCTTGCGCGGCTTCGCCGCCGGCACCGCTGGCGCAACCACGGCAGGCACGGCCTTGGCCGCCTGGGGCTTGGCGAGCGCCTTGCCGTCGCCGCTGCTGTCGCGTGAACGCAGCCAGCTGGCGTAGGCATCCAGATCGCCGTCGAACGGCACCGCCACGCCATCGGCGACGCGCCAGAAGGTGTCGCAGACCAGCCCGATCAGGTGCCGGTCGTGCGAGACCAGCACGATCGCGCCGTCGAAGAACCCCAGCGCCTCGGCCAGGGCTTCGCGCATGTCCAGGTCCAGATGGTTGGTCGGTTCGTCCAGCAGCAGCACGTTCGGCCGGCGCCACGCGATCAGCGCCAGCGCCAGGCGGGCGCGCTCGCCGCCGGAGAACACGTCCACGGTCTCGAACGCGCGGTCGCCGGGAAAATTCCACTTGCCCAGGAAGTCCCGCAACTGCTGCGTCGCCACGCCGGGAGCGAGATCGGCGAGGTGATCGATCGCGGTCACGCCCGCGCGCAGGGACTCGACGGTGTGCTGGGCGAAGTAGCCGATCTGCAGGTCCGGGTGGCCGCCGCGCTCGCCCTCGATCAGCGGCAACTCGCCGACCAGCGACTTGACGAGCGTCGACTTGCCCGCGCCGTTGGGACCGAGCAGGGCGACGCGATCGCCGGCCTCGAGGATGAAATTCACCTCGTGCAGGATCGCCGTGGTGCCGGCCGCGCCCTGGTAGCCACAGGTCGCATGGGTGATGCGCAGCAGCGCATTGGGCAGCCTCGCCGGGGCCGGGAACTCGATGCGCAGCGCACGCTCGGCGCGGACCGCCTCGGTCCCCTGCATCTTCGCCAGGCGCTTGACCCGCGACTGCGCCTGTTTCGCCTTGGTGGCGCTGGCGCCGAAGCGGTCGATGAAGCTCTGCAGGTGCGCGCGTTCGGCCTGCGCCTTCTCGTGGGTGATCTGCTGCAGGCGCAGGTGCTCTGCGCGCTGGCGCTCGAACGCGGTGTAGTTGCCGCTGTAGAGCTTGGCCTTGCCGTCGTGCAGGTGCAGCGTGTGCGTGGTGACCTCGTCCAGGAACTCGCGATCGTGGCTGATCAGCAGCAGGGTGCCGGGGTATTTCAGCAGCCATTGCTCCAGCCACAGCACCGCGTCGAGATCGAGGTGGTTGGTGGGCTCGTCGAGCAGCAGCAGGTCCGAGGGCGTCATCAGCGCGCGCGCGAGATTCAGCCGCACCCGCCAGCCCCCGGAGAAACTGCTGACCGCTCGCTCGTGCGTGTCGGCCGAGAACCCCAGCCCGTGCAGCAACTTGCCGGCGCGCGCGCTCGCGTCGTAGCCGCTGAGTTCCTCCAGCAGGTGATGGGCTTCGGCGACGGCTTCCCAGTCCTCGTTGGCGAAGGCATTGGCCTCGGCCTGGATCGCCGCATGCACCGGCCCGTCGCCGGACAGCACGAAATCCAGCGCGGGGTCCGGGAGCGACGGGGTCTCCTGCGCGACGCTGGCGATGCGCACGCGGTTGGGAATGCCCAGATCGCCTTTGTCGGCCTCCAACTCGCCCTGCACGGCGGCGAACAGCGACGATTTTCCGGTTCCGTTGCGACCGATCACGCCCACGCGCCATCCGGTCTGGAGGACCAGATCGACGTTGGACATGAGCAGGCGTTCGCCGCGCCGCAGGGCGAAATCTTTGAATGCGATCATGGCGCCATTGTACGTGGACGGCCTGGCCCGCACCGACGTGCAGGCGCATGTCACCTCGGCCGCAACAGCCGGCGGATACACTGTGAGCGGCCGCCAAGGGAGTCCTAATGCCGCACCACACGTCACTGATAGCCATGCTGGTGGGCGGCTTCGTACTTGCATTCATCTTTGGTGCGCTCGCCCATCGCCTGCGCCTGTCGCCGCTGGTGGGCTACCTGATCGCCGGAATCGTCGCCGGGCCGTTCACTCCCGGTTTTGTCGGAGACCCGACCCTGGCGCCGCAGTTGGCGGAGATCGGCGTGATCCTGCTGATGTTCGGCGTTGGGCTGCATTTCTCGATGCGCGACCTGCTCAATGTGCGCGCCATCGCCGTGCCCGGTGCGCTGCTGCGGATCCTCATCGCCACGCTGATGGGCTGGGGCCTGGCGCGGGTGCTCGGGTGGACGCACGGCGCCGGCATCGTCTTTGGCCTCGCCCTCTCGGTCGCCAGTACCGTGGTGTTGCTGCGGACGCTGGAAGACCGGCGCATGGTCGAGACCCGGCCGGGGCGCATCGCGATCGGCTGGGTGGTGGTCGAGGATCTGGCGATGATCCTGACCCTGGTGCTGCTTCCGGCGCTGGCCGGGGTGCTCAAGGGCGGAGCCGCCGAGCCGGGCGCGATCCTCGACGCGCTGCTGACCACCCTGGCGAAGGTCGGCGGATTCATCGCCCTGATGCTGCTCGTGGGCCGGCGGGTGATCCCCTGGATCCTGGAACGGATCGCCGGAACCGGCTCGCGGGAGCTGTTCACGCTGTGCGTGCTCGCGATCGCGCTGGGCGTGGCGTTCGGCTCGGCGGAACTGTTCGGGGTGTCGTTCGCGCTGGGGGCGTTTTTTGCCGGGATGATGCTCAACGAGTCGGAGTTCAGCCACCAGGCCGCGACCGAGACCCTGCCGCTGCGCGACGCGTTCGCGGTGCTGTTCTTCGTCTCGGTGGGCATGCTGTTCGACCCGATGATCCTGGTCGAGCAACCCCTGCAGGTGCTGGCGACCTTCCTGATCATCGTGTTCGGAAAGTCGCTGGTGGCGTGGGCGACGCTGCGGGCCCTGGGCAAGGAGCGCGTACCGGCCCTGACGATCACCGCCAGCCTCGCCCAGATCGGCGAGTTCTCCTTCATCCTCGCCGGGCTGGGACTGCAACTGGACATCCTGCCGCGCGAAGGACAGGACCTGATCCTCGCCGGTGCGTTGCTGTCGATCATCGCCAATCCGCTGCTGATGGCCTGGATCGATCGCCGCCATAAGCTGGACACCACGCGCGACAACATCGCGGCCGACGCGCTGGCGCCGATTCCGCCCGACATCCGCGACCACGTGATCATCGTCGGCTACGGCCGTGTCGGTAGCGAGCTGGCGCGGTTGCTGACCGGGCGCGGCGTGGTCGTGGTGGCCATCGACGGCGAGGACGACCTCGTGGCCCGCGCCCGCGCCGACGGACTGCCCGCGATCCGCGGCAACGCGGTCAAGGAGCGGGTGTTGCTGGAGGCGGCGCCGGATCGTGCGACCACCGCGCTGGTCGCGATTCCCAACGCACTGGAGGCGGGCGAGATCGTGGCGCGATTGCGCGCGCTGAACCCGGCCCTGAGCATCGTCGCGCGCGCGCACAGCGACCTGGAGCTCAAGCACCTGCTCGAACATGGTGCCGACGCCGCGGTCATGGCCGAGCGCGAGCTCGCCCACAGCCTCGCGGAGATGGTGCTGTCCACGCCCGCCTATCGCGGCGAACGCGCGCTGCCGCCATCGCACCCGCTGCGCTGAGGGCCTTGCGGCAAGCTCCCGACGCCACCCTCTCCCACACCGGATCTCCCCCATGACCGCTGACGAACACGCACCCGATAGCCGGGAATCACTATCAGACGCGCCGGCGACCGAGCCGGTCCTCAGCGAAATCGACGCCCGCATCCTCGGCAGCCTGGTGGAGAAGGAGGCCACCACGCCCGACACCTACCCGTTGACCAGCAATGCGATCGTGCTGGCGTGCAACCAGAAAACCGCGCGCGAGCCCACGATGCAGCTGGAGCCGGGTGAGGTCGGCAATGCGTTGCGCCGGCTGGAGGTTCGCGGCTGGGTGCGGTCGCAGCACAGCGGGCGCACCGAACGCTACAGCCATCGCGTCGAAAAGATGCTCGACCTGACCAAGCCGCAGGCCGCATTGCTGGCCCTGCTGATGCTGCGCGGTCCGCAGACCCTGCACGAACTGCTGTCGCGCAGCGAAAGGCTGGCGAGCTTCGCTTCGGCCGACGACGTGCAGCACGCCCTGGAACGCCTCGCGCAGCGCGAACCGCCGCTGGTCCGGCATCTGCCCCGGCAGGGCGGCCAGCGCGAGGACCGCTATGCGCATCTGCTCAGTGGCGAGCCTGCCCTTCCGGCTTTTTCGCCGGCTTCCCCGGCGGCCGCATCCTCGGGTCTGGCCGACCGGGTGGCATCGCTCGAAGCGCGGATCGACTCGCTCGAAGCAAGGCTTGCCGCGCTGGAGCGGACCCGCCGGCTAGCCACGCGCGAACCGGAGTGGGCGCGGTGACCGCGCACGAGCCGCTGAAGCTGAACCGCCGAATCTGTCCAGCTTGACCTCGCGCCGCGAAGCCTTACTTTCAGATCAGTGCATACCGATCCGGCTAGGCACGAGAACGCCCGGAGCAGGCCCATGAATCGTCGCAGCATCCTGCAAGCGCTCGCCGCGGTCGGCGCGCTGCAGCTTCTCCCCGGTTGCACGCGCGCGGCCGACGCGCCCCGGGCCAGCAGCCCCGCCCGCAGTCACGCTCTAAATCGCCCACACGACTACTGGCGCGACAAGGTCGGCCCCGCGGCGTTTGCCGTGCTGTTCAACGAGAACACCGAACGCGCAGGCAGCAGCCCGCTGGACAAGGAGCATCGCCCGGGCACCTTCGTCTGCGCGGCGTGCCACCAGCCGCTGTTCGCCAGCGAGCACAAGTTCGACAGCGGCACCGGCTGGCCCAGCTTCACCCAGCCGATCGCCGGGAGCATCGGCACCCGGCGCGACTTCAAGATGATCCTGCCCCGCACCGAATACCACTGCGCGCGCTGCGGCGGGCACCAGGGACACGTTTTCAAGGACGGCCCGCCGCCCCGCGGCGAGCGCTGGTGCAACAACGGCGTCGCGCTGCGATTCGTCGGGCGCGGCGAGCCGCTTCCGGCGCTGCGGGGGTGAGGGACATGACCTTCGTCCGCAATCGCGGTGCCGTGCTGGCGGGAATCCTGCTCATGCTCGGCACGCTGACGGCCTGCGCCCAGGGCGAACCGCGCGCTGCGGCGCAGCCCGGACCCGAGGCGGCCAGGACCGAGACCGCGATCTTCGCCGGCGGTTGCTTCTGGTGCATGGAGCCGCCCTACGACAAGCTGCCAGGGGTGATCTCCACCACCTCGGGCTACATCGGCGGCCACGTCGCCAACCCAACCTACCGCCAGGTCACCAGCGGCCGCACCGGCCACACCGAAGCGGTGCAGGTGCAATACGATCCCGCCAGGATCGGCTACCAACGGTTGCTGCAGGTGTTCTGGCGCAACATCGATCCGATCGCGGTGGACCGCCAGTTCTGCGACGCCGGCAGCCAGTACCGCAGCGAGATCTTCCCGACCAGCCCCGAGCAGCGGAAGCTGGCCGAAACCAGCAGGCAGGCCGTCGCGGCGCGACTGGAGCAGCCCATCGCCACGACGATCACCGATGCGACGACGTTCTACCCGGCCGAGTCCTACCACCAGGACTACTACCTGAAGAACCAGACCGCCTACAAGTTCTACCGCTGGAACTGCGGTCGGGACCAGCGCCTGAAAGAAATCTGGGGCGAGCAGAAGTAGGTTGCGACGCCCCAAAAATTACTGCGGTCAGTCGATCGGGACAGCACGACGACGTCGAGGTGTGATCACCTGTGAGGACATCCTGCAGGACCGCAGCCCTTCAGGTCACGTCCCTGCCTACTGGCTTACGGCACTTTCTCCCTTATCTCCAACTGCCAGAAGGCGGTCCAGACCCGTACGGTGCCGGGCATGGATGCCCGGAGGTTACCGTCGAGCCATTGATGGCGAGTCGGAAACTCCAGGCAGCGACTGCGCGCTCGCGAGCTTGTGCTCTTGCGGGGAAGCGTTTTTCTTTGGTCCGTTTCGCCCGCGGGGGATCCGGCCGGATTTTGGCGCTGCCAAAAGAAATCGACTCGGCCTTCAGCCGAAAGCGCTTGATCCTGATCCAGCCTTGGTCAACGAGTTCCGCTCGGAAACCCGACCAACGGCAAAAGCTTCCGCCGTTTTCCTACACATGATTGCGGCGTTTTCCTGCAGCGCCGGGCGCGCTGCCCGGCCAGCATGAGCCGTCGCCGATGCAGGCGGAAATCTCGCGCCTATTGACCGGTTGTGTGATGCCGGTTACCGTGCCGCCGGGGATCAAGGGGATGCTGTGACCAGATGGATTTGGTACGTGGGGGCGGTACTCGCCTCCTGTATGGCGTCGGGTGCCGTGCACTCCCAGTCGTCCACGCTCAGCTGGGGCGAGGAATACGCCAAGCGCATCAGGGCAACCGAGCAGGTGTCGCCGTTGGCGGACGACGCGTTCGGCGACCGCGTCAATCTGTTCAACGGCACGGTGTCGTTCTCGGCGACCGATATTTCGCTTCCCGGAAACAGCGCCCTCCCGGTCGAGCTGGTGCGCACCTACGACACCCAGGACGTCTCCTCCGGCCGCCCCCTGGGCGAGTGGGACCTCGATCTGCCGCGACTCAGTGGCGTGCACCCCGCAAACGGGGGATGGGCCCCTGCGCAGCGCTGCAGCACCGTCGCTCCCCCGCCGGACATCCAGGCCGGCCAATACCTGTTCCTGGCGAGCGACTACTGGAGCGGCAACCGCCTGCAGACCCGCAACGGCGGCGGCGACCTGCTGGCCATCACCGGCGACCCCAAGCTGGTCAAGCCCACGACGGGTGCCAGCTTCAAATGGACCACCAGGGACGGCTGGTTCGTTTCGTGCCTCTCTTCGCTGCAGAGCGGTCATGCTGGCGAGGGATTCCTTGCTGTGGCACCGGATGGCACGCGCTACTACTTCGACTGGATGGTGCTGCGCGTCCATCCGTGGATCACCAAGAAGGATCCTTCCCGACTGGAGACCGGCGTGCTCGACCGCCGCAGCGTCCGGTTGTACGCCACCCGGGTGGAAGATCGCTTCGGCAACTGGGTCAAGTACGAGTGGACCGGGGACCGCCTGAACCGCATCCATGCCAACGATGGTCGCGAGATCACACTTGCCTACGAGTCGACGAGCGGACGCCTGCTGTCGGCGACAGCCGCGGGGCGCACCTGGACTTACGAGTCCGACAGCGGCTTCGGCCTGAGCAGTGTGGTCAACCCGGACGGCAGCCGCTGGCGGTACTCGGGCGCCGGCCCCGGCCTCCCCAATCGTGTGGAGTACGAGATCGACCGCGAGGGCCCGGTCACGGGCGGATTCATACGCGACGACGAGAACTACTGCTGGCCAACCAACAGGCTGTTGCAGCAGACGGCTGCCTTCACCATCACCCACCCCGCGGGTGCGAGCGCGCAGTTCACGTTCTCACCCCTGCGCCATGGCCGCACCAACGTGCGGTTCCGGTGTCTGTCCGGCACGGACGACGACTGGCGAACCGACTACAACGATCATTCGCTTACCCATGAGGTCATGTCCCTCATGAGCAAGCGCGTCACCGGTCAAAGTCTGCCCGAGAGCCTTCAGACCTACCAGTACAGCGGACTGGAGGCCGGGTATGCGCCGGTGAATGCCGAGACCGACGCGGTGACGGGCGCCACCCCGCCGCCGCACTACAAGTACGTCACCGTGCATCGCCCGGACGGATCGGCGCTCATCCACCGCTTCGGCAAGGACTACGCACTCAACGAAGGGCAACTGCTGCGGGTGGATGTCCTCGATGCAGCGGGACGCCTGCTGCGGACGACGGTCAACACCTACATCACCGACGCCGAAGCGGCGGCCTCGGCGTTCCCCGCCAGCGTAGGGACAAGCTTCGTGTGGTCAGGGGACCCGCTTGAGGCGTCGCTGCGACCACTCAGGGTCGCGAGCATCGTTGACCGTGGCGTCGCGGAGGGCACCAGCGCGACGGCATCGTGTGAAACATGCGAGCCTCCTCCCCCGGACTGCAGCCCCGAAACCGGCGTCTGCACTGAGCCGCAGGGAGAGGTGGAGACCAGCGACGGCACGATCGCATCCACCGTGCCGCCAACGAGCTTTACCCGTGACATCCGTACGTTCGACGCGCTCGCCCGGCCCACCAACGTGGTTCGCTCCAGTTCACTCGGTTACACGGCTACCGACAGTCACGCGTATCACGACGACCTGGGCCGGTGGGTGATCGGGCAGGCAAAGCGCAGCATCACCAATGGGATCGAGACCTCCCGCACCGAATTCGATTCGCTTTCCAGGCCGTCGACGACGTACAACTTCGGAAAGCGGCAGAGCATCATCGGTTACCACCCGGACGGCACGCTGGCCTCCGTCACCGACGGCCGCAATCTGACGACCCGGCTGTCCAACTGGAGCCGCGGCCTCCCGCAACTGATCGAGCACCCCGACGGCACGCGCCAGTCCGCGGTTGTGGACCATCGCGGCTGGATTACGTCCGTCACCGACGAGAACGGCTACAGGACCTGCTACGCCTACGACAGCATGGGGCGGGCAACCACGGTCACCCATCCGTCCGAGACGGCGCTGGGCGTTTGCGATGCTTCCGCATGGAAGCCTACCTATCAGAGCTTTGCACCGCTGAACGCCCCCGAATGGGATGTCCAGCAAGGTCTATGGAAACAGACGATCGTTACCGGCGATGCGTACAGACAGGTTTACTTCGACGCGCTATGGCGGCCGATCCTCACCCGCGAGTTCGATGGGACGAAGGTGACCGCCACCCAGCGCTTCACCCGCCGCTCCTTCGACGAGAGCGGCCGCGAAGCCTTCGTTTCCTACCCGGGCAGCACCCACGACCAGACCGCTGGAACGTGGACGCTGTACGACGCACTCGGCCGGGTGACCTCCGTTTCCCAGGATTCCGAGCTCGGGCTACTGACCACGCGAACCGAATACCTGCCGGGTTTCCAGACCCGGACCACCAACCCCCGCGGCTTCGCGACCACCACCACCACCTATCAGGCCTACGACCAGCCCAGCTACGACTTTCCGCGTGGAATCAATCATCCGGAGGGCGCGTTCACGGAGATATTCCGGGACGTGTTCGGCAAGCCCACGCAGCTCAAGCGCCGCAACGCGGATGGCAGCATCGTCGCCACGCGGCAGTACGTCTACAACCCGCGCCAGGAGCTGTGCAAGACGATCGAACCGGAGACCGCCAGCACCGTGTTCGGTTACGACGGCGCCGGCAACCTGCAGTGGTCGGCGGCCGGGTTCGACTATCAGAATCCGAACAACTGCGAGAGCACCACGCCTCGCGGTACTCCGCGCGCCATCGAGCGGACCTACGACGCGCGCAATCGCCTGGCCACCATGACGATGTCCGACGGCAACGGCAGCCAGGAGTGGACCTATGCCGCCGACGGCCTGCCGACGAAGATCGTCACCTACAACGACGGCGGCACCACCTCGGCGGTCAATACCTACCAGTACAACCGCCGACGGCTGATGACCGCCGACAAGTTCGAACACACCGGCTGGTACTCGTGGAGCATCGGTTCGGCGTACGACGCCAACGGCAACCTGTCTCGCCACACCTACCCCAGTGGCCAGAATGTCGACTACGCCCCCAATGCGCTGGGCCAGCCCACGCAGGCCGGTACCTACGCCACCGGCGTGGGCTACCACCCCAACGGCGCGCTGAAGCAGTTCACCTACGGCAACGGGCTCGTGCACACGATGACCCAGAACGCGCGCCAGCTGCCGCACGTGGTGACCGACGGCGGCAACGCGCTGGCGCACACCTATGTCTATGACGCCAACGGCAACCCGCTGCAGATATGGGATGGCGCCCAAAGCCTGGGCGATCGCCTCCTGGTTTACGATGGCCTGGATCGGCTGACCCGTGCGCAATCGAAGATGTTCGGCGGCGACCACGCGCACCACTTCACCTACGACGCGCTGGACAACCTCAAGTCGTGGAAGCTCGCGGGGGTCAAGGATTACGCCAAGTACGTGTACGACGGTTCCAACCGCCTGACCAACATCATGAACAGCAACAGCCCCGCGCAGTCGATCGTCGGTCTGGGCTACGACGTGCAGGGCAACCTGGCGGACAAGAGCGGCCACGGCTATAAGTTCGACTTCGGCAACCGCCTGCGCACCGTCAGCCGCGCCGGGACCACCGTGGAAAGCTACCGCTACGACGGCCACGGCCGCCGCATCCAGAACATCAATGCCAGCACCGGCACGCTGATCTCGACCTACAGCGCCGACGGCAAGCTGATGTACCACCGCGACGTGCGCAGCGGCAAGAACAGCCGCACCGACTACGTCTACCTGGCCGGCAGCCAGGTCGCCAGCCGCGAACACGATCTGGCCACCGGCGCGATCAAGGTGAAGTACCAGCACACCGACGCCCTGGGCAGCCCGGTGGCGGTAAGCGACGCGACCGGCGCGGTGATCGAACGCACCAACTACGAGCCCTACGGCGCGGCGATCGGCAAGACCGTCGACGGCGTGGGCTACACCGGCCACGTGATGGATGCGGCGACCGGGCTTACTTACATGCAGCAGCG
>JALYOG010000027.1 GCA_030856985.1 Pseudomonadota bacterium
CGAACTCGTCCAGGCGCTTCACTGTGAACAATTGCTCCATGAACACATCCGTTCCGCGCATTCGATCAGGCCCCATCAACGATGTTGCTAGTCTATCGGGATGAGAGGTATTTCAGCAGCCTGTTAATGATCCCTGCCCTTGCCCTTGCCGGTGGTCGTGCCGGTGCGGTCGACATCGACGCGCTGCACAGCGCCGGTGCCGCCGCGCCTGCCGTAGAACTCGCGCATGTCGGTCTCGCGGTTCGGCGACGGCGTGGTCTGGGCCAGGCTGGCGGGAATCGGTTCGCCACGGCCGATCGGCTGCAGGCGCGCGACATCCTCGACGGTCATGGAGCCGAGCAATACGTCGTCGTTCACATCGTCCAGCCGAACATTCGCGATCGGCACCAGTACATGGCGCTCCTCGTTCAGCTGCAGTGCCTTGCGATCGAGTTCGACGTCGAGGTACCGCACCTTCATCGCCTCGGTGTCCACGATGAGGTCGTCGACCTTGCCGGCACGCCGGCCGTCGGCGGTTTTCACCGGCCAGCCGCGCACGTCGGGGTCGCCGTCGGCAACCTTGAAGTCATTCAGCTGATGCAGTCGCGCCAATTGCGCGCGGGTGACCGCATCAGTGTGGCGCGGGGTGTCATGAGTGGTGTGGCGTTCCATCTTTATCTCCCTTCGGGTTGCGATAGGCGCCCGGCGAGTCTCCGGCAGGTGCTGATCGCGGAGGTGATTTTCCGCCCGTCGCGCCATGCGGCGCGTCGCGCGCTGGACCGGCGACCTTACCGGCGCGGAGGCGTGCTCCGGTCGGTGGCGGTGCCATCGTCGGTCGTGATGTCCGCGTCGCCGGTGGTGCCCGCGTCGCCTGTGATGCCGGTGTCGGGGCGAGTTGCCGGCAGCGGCTGCTGCGTGGCGGCAGGCACCGTAGCCGCAGGCTGTGCGGTGGTGGTGCCCAATGCGGCATCGTTGCGGTTGCGGCGCTCATCGTTGTTCATGAGTTTCGCCGCGCCCCAGATCGCCAGCAGGAGCACTACGAGCCCCACGATCCAGGGCCATACGTTTTTTTTGCGTTCGACATTGATCTCGGCCATGACTGCTGTCCTGTGGAAGGGACGGCCACCGTAGCCAAGCCACCATGTGCCGGCAGTGAAGCGCACA
This sequence comes from Pseudomonadota bacterium, assembly GCA_030856985.1. GTDB lineage: Bacteria > Pseudomonadota > Gammaproteobacteria > Xanthomonadales > Xanthomonadaceae > Lysobacter_K. The sequence goes on from JALYOG010000027.1 coordinate 1,144, forward strand.
TGGCGGAATCGTCAAATTTTGCGGCACGCTTTTCGCATGGCGCGCAGGAAAAACGCTCAGGCGATGTCGCGATCCACGACCGCCGCGGGCGGACTGAACGGGATCGACTCCGGCGACACCGCGCCACCGGAAATGATGAAACTCATCGCCTGGTCGACCGTCCAGTCCGTCGGTGTGATCTTCTCGACGGGCACGATTTCCAGATAGCCCGAGGTCGGGTTGGGTGTGGTCGGCACGTACACCGCCGCCAGTTCGCGCCCGGTGCCGCGCTCCTTGAGCACGCGGGTCACGAAGCCGATCGCTTTCATCTCGCTGTGCGGGAAATCCACCAACACAACGCGCTGGGTTCCGTCGGGCTTGGTCTGCAGGATGTCCAGCAGCTTTCGTGCGCTGCCGTAGACGGTGCTGGCGAAGGGAATGCGGCGGATCAGCGCTTCGAACCATCGCAGCATGCGCTGGCCGAACACCCGTCGGGTCATCAGCCCCGACAGCAGGATCACCAGCAAGGTGGCGACCAGCGCGATCACCGTCTGCACCCAGGGCTGCACCAGCCAGCCCCAGGTCTGCGGATCGACTTCGGCGATTGCGAGCAGCACCGGTGCGGTCAGCGGACGGCTGGCGTCGGACAGCAGCACGAACACGAACTTGACCACGACCCAGGTCAGCCACAGCGGGAACAGCGTCAGCAGGCCGGTGAGCAGCGTCGCCTGGAACCGGGTGCGCAGGTTGGGGGTGGTGGACATGGCGCGATTGTAGAGGCCCGTAGCGCTGCGCGCGTGGCCCTCGCTCAGTGCGCGTCCGGTGGCGGCCCCGGAGGCGTGCCCACCCTCGGCTGGCGGCGTTCGGCGCGCCGTAGGCCCTGCTGCATCAGCCACACTCCACCGATCACGTATGGCAGGCCGGCAGGTACCCACATGATCAGGCCGGCGAGTTGCTGGTCGGCCAACGCCTCCAGGCCCAGCGTGGGGGCGCGCGCGGCGTAGACCGGGTACAGCGCACGGCGCGAAAAGGTCAGCAGTGCGCCGATGAAGCCCATCTGCATCATCACCGCCACGATCGCCACCAGCGCCGGTCCGACGCCCGCGAGCGGATCGCGCACGCGCTGCCACAGCGCCATCCAGAACCAGAGCCCCGCAGCCAGGAAGCTGCCGTGCATGAGCCAGTGGAGGCCATCGTCGCGCAACGCCGCCGCGGTGGCCGCAGGCAGGTGCCACAAGCCCGTGGCCGCCAGCTGCGCGGTGCAGGCAGCGCCCAGGGCCCGCGCAAGCCCCCGCTGCCAGCGTCGGGACCAGTGATGCAGCGCCATTGCCCACCGCGCCGGGAGCGCGTGCGCCATGGCGGCCAGCGGGCGTCCGGCGAGCAGCAGCGGCGGCACGAAGGCGAGCAGCAGCATGTGCTGGCCCATGTGCGCCGCCAGCGAGCGTTCGCCAAGCGCATCCAGCGGCCACACCATCGCAAGGAACAGCGCCACCACGCCCGCGGCGAAGGCGGAAAGCTCCGCGACGGAAATGCCCCTGCCCACGCCCGCGCGGTGCCAAACGCGCAGCAGGCCGAGCAGGTACGAGGCCACCATCAGCCCGGCCGGCAGCAGGAACCACCACGACAGGGACCAGGCCTCGTGCAGCGCGGATCCGCTCTGGCCGTGGGCGAGTGCGGGCGCGACGGGTAGGAGCGCCATCGCCGCCGCAGAACGGCGGCACAGGCCACGCGGCTGCGCGGTGTGGGCACGCGACGCGCGCGAGCGCCCACGGCTGCAGGCGGGATCACCTGATGTTTTCCCGTCGGACTCCACACTGCACCCAGGTTCGGCACAGCCGCGAGCGACGGAGCGTCGGGTGTATTTCTGGTTGAAGTTCTTCCACATCGCGGCGATGACCGTCTGGTTCACCGGGTTGTTCTTCCTGCCGCGCCTGCTGGTCGCGCGCCACCGAGCCGAGGCCGACGCCGACCGCGCGCGCTTCATCCCGATCGCCGGCACGCTGTTCTTCCGCATCATGTCGCCTGCGGCGCTCGTGACGATCACGCTGGGCATGGTGTTGCTGGGCTTCGGTCCGAGCGGCGCATGGCTGGTCATGAAGCTTGCGCTCGTGTCGCTGGCGGTGTCGGCGCACATGTATTTCGGCGTGGTGCTTTATGAACTCGAGCGCGGCCGCGACCGGCATGGCACCTGGTTCTACCGGTCGCTGGGCTGGATGCCGCTGGCGCTGCTGCTGGCGATCGCGGCGCTGACCGGTGCCAAGCCGCAGACCGTCGCGCCGTTTCCGCCCCCGCCGAACGCGGCGGCTGCGGATCATTCTGCGGCGGGCACATTGCCGTCCGCATCCGGTGCCGGCGGTTTTTCGCCGTAGACGCCCACGCCGTGGCGGAACGTCAGGGTCCCGCCCAGCCAGCCGACGACGAGGACCGCCGGAGCGGTGACGCCGGACATGATCAGCGCCCATGGCCACACCGCCGCGACCGGGTCGGGCCAGCGCAGCCAGACGCCCGCGGCTGCCAGCGCCAGCAGCATCACCGCACCGATGAAATGGCTCCATGCCGAAACGTGATTGCGCACCTCGCGCAGGATCATGAAGTCGCCGAATCCGATCAGGCCCGCGATCACCCCCATCACCAGCCCGCCCAGGTTGAGCCAGAACGACAGCACCGCCCAGAACGGATCGCCCAGCAGCACGTAGGCGACATCGGTGAGGAACATCACCGACAGGAAGGAGATCGGGAACACCACCAGCATCGGATGAATCGGATGCTTATGGATCGCCATGACGCTGGGCACCTTGCGCGCGAACTGCTCCGGAGGTTCCGGTTTTTTCGACTGTTGCAACATGGACCGCCTCACGTGCAGGGTGGAAGCATGAAGATCGGCGTCGCGGTGAACACGACGGCGACGAAGGCCAGCACCGCGAGCATCGCGGTCACCAGTCGCATGAATCGCTCGCGCGGCTGCACGCGCGGGGCCTGTTCGGGTCCCGGTGCGCTCCACCGCCGCCATGCACGCCACCCTAGCCATGCGATCGTCGCCAGCGCCGCGAGCGTCACCAGCACCAGCACCCAGCTCAGCAACGGCAACATGGCGACCGTCTGCAGCAGCACGCCGCGTTCGCAGCCGAGCCCCACGAGGCTGTAGACCACGACGAAGTGCACGGCCCAGACCGCCATCGGCACGGCGACGGCCGTCAACGGGTAGTGCGACGTCAGGCGCCGCGACATCCGCCCGGCCTCGCCGAACACACACGCAACGGCGGCGTTCGAGCGAGCGTCGCCCCAACGGCCCCATCGAACCTCTTCATCCGGCCTCCTCCTTGCACATCCTCCTCCGGCATCCTGAATTCGCCATCCTCCATCAGCAACCTCACTCCGCAACGGGACCGGCCACATGGATCAGCAACGTGGATCGGCAACCTCAATGGACCAGCCTCGGGAACAGGTGGATGACCGCCCACGCTACCGCACCCTGCGCGACCACGTAGCGCCAGCAGGCTGCTGCGATCCGCGGCTCCAGCCGGCGCTGCCGATCGACGTAGCCATGCGACGAGCGCAGCCAGACGAAGCCCGCGATCAACACCGCCACCAGCACGTGCACCGCATGGAAGCCGGCGAGCAGCCACACGATCGAGGCATAGGCATCCGACTGCGGGGCCGCGACTGCCGAGCCAAGCGCGGCGGCGTGCGTCGCCACGAAACCCGCGCCCAGCACCGAGGCCAGCAGCAGCCCCAGGCGCAGCCGTGGTGGCCGGTCGCGATCGCCGTTGCGCAGCGCCCAGCGCATGACGGGCTCGCTGGCCGACAGCAGCGCCAGCGCGAGCAGCGCGAACGGCCAGCCGGTCACCGCGCTGGCCGGCAACGGCCAGGCCGGCGCATCCAGCCATAGATAGAAGTACGCGAATACCAGCGATGCGAACAGCGAACCGTCGATCAGCAGCGAGATCACCAGCGCCCACCATCCCGGCGCGTTGCGCGCCGACGATTGCGTCGGCAGGCGCAGGCCAGGGGCGACTTCGCGCTGCAGCGGAGCGTGGCGGTCGCCGGTGGTCCACAGCCACACGCCGAACGCGGCGGTCACCGGGATCAGCGCCAGCGCAGCCACGAGGTAGTCCTTGGCGAGGAAGAACGACAGCATCACCGCAATGGCCGCAGCTGCCGCCAGCGGGATCCATGTCGAACCGGAGATGCGGACGACCTGCTCCGGCGTGGCGCCCAGCAGGCCGGTGCCCATCAGTTCGCGGCGGCCGCCGTGGCCGCGCGCGAGCATGCCCTGGCCGCTCGCGCTCTGCGCCGCCACCCCGGGCTGGTCCCACAACGGGTAGCCGCTGGCGACGGTCGGGATCGAAGCGAAGTTGTAGGGCGGAACCGGCACCGGCACGGCCCATTCGAGCGATCCGGCGTTCCACGGATTGGCCTGGCTGCGGCGCCCATGGCGCAGCGCGAGGATGGTATCGACCAGAATCGCGATGATGCCGGTCGCAAGCACGAACGATGCCGCCGTGGAGAGCAGGTTCAACCACGACACGCCGAGTTCGGGCGCATACGTGTAGACCCGCCGCGGCAGGCCCACCAGGCCGGTGAAGTGCATCGGCAGGAACGTGAGGTTGAAGCCGATGAACACCAGCCAGAACGCGGTGCGACTGATGCTCTCGGAGGGCACGCGCCCGGTCACCAGCGGCAACCAGTAGTACAGGCCGGCGAACAGCGGGAACATCATGCCGCCGATCAGCACGTAGTGCAGGTGCGCGACCACGAAGTGGGTGTCGTGGACCTGCCAGTCGAACGGCACCAGCGCGAGCATCACGCCGGTGAGACCGCCGAGCACGAAGATGAAGAAGAACCCGACCAGGTACAGCAGGGGCACGCGCAGCAACGGTTTGCCGCTCCACAGGGTTGCCAGCCACGCGAATATCTGGATGCCGGTCGGGATCGCCACCGCCATGCTCGCGGCGCTGAAGAACGCCAGCGACAGCAGCGGGATGCCCACGGCGAACATGTGATGCACCCACAGCCCGAAGCTGATGAAGCCCATGGCGATGACCGCCAGCACGATCCAGGTGTAGCCCACGATCGGGTGGCGTGCGAACGTCGGCACGATCATCGACACCATGCCGGCCGCCGGCAGGAAGATGATGTAGACCTCCGGGTGCCCGAACAGCCAGAACAGGTGCTGCCACAGCAGCGGGTCGCCGCCGCGGGCGACTTCGAAGAACGCGAAGCCGAACGCGCGCTCGATCTCCAGCAGCACGCTGGCCAGGATCAGCGGCGGGAAACCGAACGCGATCATGAAGGCGGTCACCAGGATGTACCACGCGAACAGCGGCATCCGCTGGATGCTCATGCCGGGCGCGCGCGTCACCAGGATCGCCACGATGAGTTCGACCGCGGCCGTGACCGCGGCGATTTCCGCGAACGTGACGCCGACCAGCCAGAAGTCCGCGCTCATGCTCGGCGTGAACGCCGGGCCGGTCAGCGGTACGTACATGAACCAGCCGCCATCGGGCGCCGCGCCGAAAAGGAAACTCGAATACAGCATCAGTCCGCCGAACAGGTAGCACCAGTAGCCGAACGCGCTCAGCCGCGGCATCGGCAGGTCGCGCGTGCCGAGCATCTTGGGCACCAGGTACATCGCGAAGCCTTCCAGGATCGGCACCGCGAACAGGAACATCATCGTGGTGCCGTGCATGGTCACGAACTGCGCGTAGCGCTGCGGGTCCAGCACCTCGTTGCCCGGCCACGCCAGTTGCAGCCGGATGAACATCGCCAGCATGCCGCCGGCCAGCAGGAACGCGAACCCGGTGGCGATGAACCGCAGGCCGACGGTGCTGTGGTTGACGGCGGTGAGCTGGCCGACGATGCCGCGATCGTTGCGCCACACCTTCTCCAGCGTCTCCAGGGCTTCGCCGGACGCGCGGTCCTGCGTCTGGACTGCGTCGATCACCGCGACGCCTCCTGCGGCCGCGGCACCTCGGCGCGCGCGCGCGGCGGCGGCTGTCGGCCACCGTCTGCGAGCCAGCGATCGAATTCGGCCGGGGCAAGCGCAAGCACGTCGAAGCGCATGTGCGCGTGTTCCAGCCCGCAGAACTCGGCGCACTGACCGCTGATCGGTCCGCCCTCGTCGGCGCGCAGGCGCAGCACGTTGATGCGCCCGGGGATCGCATCGATCTTGCCGCCCAGGCGCGGAATCCAGAAGCTGTGGATCACGTCGGCACTGGTGACGCGGAATTCGACGTTGCGGCCGCGCGGGAGTACCAGCACGTCGGTGGTTGAGGTCGCTGGCGCGTCACCGTCGGCCAGGTAACGGAAGTCCCAGTTGAAACGGCGCCCGACCACCTCCACCACCAGCGCCGCCGGCGCCTCCATCGCCACCACCTTGCGGCTCACGACCGTGCCGTAGGCCAGCAGCGCGATCAGGGTGAAAGAGGGCAGCAGCAGCCCGCCCACGAAGATCAACCCGACGCCCGGTGTGCGCCTGCTGCTGCCGTCGCGGTCCGACAGCGTGTAGAACAGCAACACCATCACCAGCGTCAGGATCACCGCCGCGCCGACCGCCATCACCCACCACGTCTGCGCGATCGCCGCAGCCGAAGGTCCGGCCGGGTCGAGCGTGGATTGCACGCCGCTGCAGGCCGCCACGGCGCACGTCGCGAGCGGGGCGGTCGCTCGCAGCAGTCGTTTTCGCAAGGGCGGGATGTAGCTCACCGGGTGTCGGATCCTGTCGTGTGCGGCGGAGAGTTGCGCCGGGGAACATACCGGCCGATGTTATCGGCCGCGCGCGCCGTCGGCCGTTTGCACTGGCTCGAATGTCACCGGCGTGGCGGATGTGCTCGCGTGTCCACACCGTAACGCGTGGCGCGTCGAGCCGCGGACGCAGGCCCCGAGGCGCCAGGCACATGCCCGGTTACGTCGCCCACCACAGGAGCGCGGCGACGACCGCCAGCATCAGCAAGCCCGCCAGGACGACTGTCTTGCGGTGCATGGTGAACGTCAACTGCAGGCTCGCCGCGCGTGCGCGCGCATCGAAGCGCCCGTGGGTGCCGAACTGGCCCTCCACGGCGGCGTGCAGGTTGTCTTTTCGGCCGGGCGGAAGCGGCTCTCCGGTGAGCTGGCCCTCCCAACCCTGCCGCGCGAGCACGCGGTCGGCAAGGTGCGGCAGCAGCTTGTTGCCCCAGATCGCCTTGACCGCCGGGAAGCCCACGCAGACCTCGCGCCGTCGCACCTGCGACGCGAAGCGGATGCCGCGCGCGGCTAGTTCGGGCTGGAAGATCGGGGCCACCGGCTGCGAGCGCTGGCCCATCTTGTTGCGTGCCCAGTCGAACTGCGGCGTGTTGAATGCCGACAGCTGCACCATGGTCAGGTGGATGTCGGATTTCTCGTGCATCAGCTCGACGCGCAGCGAGTCGGTGAACCCGCGCACCGCGAACTTCGCTGCGCAATACGCCGATTGCAGCGGGATCGAGCGGTAGGCCAGCGCCGAGCCGACCTGCACGATCACCCCGCGCCCCCGCGGTCGCATCCGGCGCAGGGCCGCCAGGGTGCCGTGGACCGTGCCGAGGTAGGTGACTTCGGTGACGCGACGGTATTCCTCCGCGTCGGTGCAATGCACCGGCGCGAACACCGTGACCATGGCCGAATTGATCCAGATGTCGATGGGCCCGAACGCCGCCTCCACCTGCGTCGCCGCGGCCTCGACCTGGCTGGAGTCGGCGACGTCGACCACCAGCGCCAGGCCCCTGCCGCCGATCGCCTTGACCTCCACGCAGGCCTCCTGCAGGCGCTTCTGCGAGCGCGCCATCAGGCCGATGTGGGCGCCATGGCGGGCGAACTCGCAGGCCACCGCGCGACCGATGCCGGCCGAGGCGCCGGTGATGACCACGACTTGCGGACGTTGATCGGAAGTCATCGGCTCACGATCCCGGATACGCGATTGTCGACAGCAGGCCCAGCGCTTGCCTGCGCGTGTCCAGGCGCGTGTGCTGCACCACCACCGGCACGTCGGACTCGATCATGCTCGCGTAATCGGTGTCGCGAGGCACCCGTTCCGGGTCGTCCAGATCGTTGAAGCGCAGGTGCAGGGTCCGGCGCGCGGGCACCTGCACGCGGTAGGGACCGACCGGTTCGCGGTCGGTGAAGTACAGTGTGATGCGCAGGTGCGCGTTCTCGTCGCCGGCGTTGAGCACGCAGGCGGTTTCATGGCCGACGAATCGCCGGTCCTCCTCACCGTCGTCCGCGGGGATGTAGCCTTCTGCGATGAACCAGGTGCGGCATCCTCTGGGCGGTGGGGCGGTCATGGTGTTGCTCCGTGGGAAGTGGTTGCCTGTGGGCCGGAGGCGCTCCGCTGCGCGGGCGCAGCGCCATGCAGCGACATCCGCAGCACTTCGGCCAGGTCGAGCGGCTGCCGGCCCGTGCACTGGCGGATCTGCTCGCGGCAGGAAAAGCCGTTCGCGAGCAGCAGCGTGTCCGCGGAGGCGGCGCGGATCTTCGGCCGCAGCGCGTATTCGGCGGTCCTGATCGAGGTGTCGTAACGGTCGGCCGCGAAGCCGAAGGATCCCGCCATGCCGCAACAGCCGGCATCGGTGAATTGGAAATCAAGGCCGGTGCGCCGCAGCTCCCGTCCAGGTCGGGTGCGCCGTAGCGCTGCACGAACACGCCGCGCTCGCGATCGAACCCGTGTCGGTAGACGTCCTCGCGGATCTCGTCGCGGATCGCACGCCAGCGATCGACCGGACCTTCCATGAGGTCCATGTGGTCGTGCTCGGCCAGCAGCACGCCGCGATCGAAAGCCACCCAGGCCAGCGCCTTGGAGTGGACGAAATGCGCCGTGTCGCCGCGCATCTCCCAGATGCCATGGTCGGGCTCGCGCCAGCGCCGTTCCAGATCGTCGAGCAGGGCCAGTTGCAGCCCCCAGGCATCGTCGCCGATGTCCAGCCCGTTCTGGTGGGCGACGTGCAGGACATCCATGACCTCGCCGCGGGTGTCGATCTGGAACTGCGCATTGGCGCCATTGCCGATGCGCACGGGCCGCGCACCGCAATGCCCAGGCAGCCACGGCAGTTCGTGCTCCTGCAGATCGTGGCTGCCATCGACGCGGTACATGACGTGCATCGTCCATGGTTCGCGACTGACCGCGCCCACGAGCCAGTCGCGCCATTGGCCCGCCTCCTCGCGATCGCCATTGGCGAGCAGCGAGTACAGCGTGAAGGTGGCGTCGCGCAACCAGCAGTAGCGGTAGTCCCAGTTGCGCACGCCGCCTGGCACCTCCGGCAGCGAAGTCGTCGCCGCGGCGACCATCCCGCCGGTCGGGTGGTAGATCGGTCCTTTCAGGATCACCAGCGACCGAACCACCTGTTCGCGCCACCGGCCGCTGTACGCGCAGCGGCCCGACCAGTCGTGCCACCACGCCACGCAGTCGTCGTGCGCCTGCACCGCATCCACGGGGTGGATCAGGAGGCGAGCCGTCCTGGGCGAACGTCATCGCGAACGTGGCGCGTTGTCCGGCCTGGATCTCGAACTCGGCCACGATCGCGTCGCCATCGGCCTCGCACGGCACCGACGCGTCGAAGGCAATGGCGCTGCACGGAAATTCAACACTGCCGTGAGATTCATCGGCGGCGTCCGCCTGCAGGATCCATACCGGGCCCCTGCGGCTCACACGCGGCGATTGCGATCCGTAGCCGAACCGCGGTGCAAAGCGCATGCGCATGCGCACGCAGCCGGAAAGGCCTTCCACGGCGCGGATCACTTCGGCGCAGTCGGGATTCACCGGCATGCAGTCCGACACCTGCACGCGGCCATCGGCGACCTCCATCTCCGATTGCACCACCAGCGAATCCTCGCGATATCTCTGCCGCAGCCGGGTCGGAGGCTCGCAGGTCTGCAGCGCCCAGTGGCCGTGCTCCTGCGTTCCCAGCAGCGACGCAAAGCACGCGGGAGAGTCGAAGCGTGGCAGGCAGAGCCAGTCGATGCAGCCGGACCGGTCGAACAGTGCGGCGCCGCGGCAGTTTCTGAGGAATGCGTGGTCGGCGATCGCCGAGGACATGTGACTCCCTGTGTGGACGAGGGGATGGGTTGGCTGCCAGGGCCGCTACGCAGCGCCCCAGCCGGTCCCCGCCGCTACGATGCCCAGCGGCGAAACCAGACGACAGGCCCTGCGCCTCACAACACGCCCAGCGCCTCGGATACATCGACTGCATCGAGTCTACGAACGCGCCGTTGTTCCGCGGTGAACGCGTGCCCGGCGGGTGCCGCGCCGCCGTTCAGGGCATGAAACCGGGACCGAGTCAGTCGATGCCTTCGCGGCAGGGTGTCGCGTCTAGAGCTCGCGAATCAGGCGGAACCCGACGTCGTCGTAGCCGCGGCCGGCGTCCAGCACGCGCTGCGCCTGGTCGCTCCGCCACGAGGTGCCCACGGCCTTGCGCTGGTCGCACTTGCTGCCGCACTCGTGCAGCCAGAGCGCCAGGTCGCGACCGCTGATCTCGGGGGCCGTCTGCCGCGATTCGGCGGCGCTGGGCAGACGGTACTGGTGCCCCGTCTTGCGGCTGTACCACGCAGCGTATGCCTGTGCGTCGGCCTGGGAGACACATACCACCGGTTCGCCATCGCTCTGCTTGAAGCCCGGGTCGCGGAAGCTTCGCGGCGCCACCACGCGCAGCAACGAAGCGCGCCCGCGGCATAGCGCGGGAGCGCGGGAGGTCTGCGCGGCGAACTGCGCATAGTCGCTGCGGCTCACCGGTTTGCGGCTGATCGCGATGCCCGAATTGTCGAGCACGACCCCCGAGGGATCGCCCGGGACGGCATCGCCGCGCTGCGGAATCGCCTCGGCGCGCGCCTTCAGGCGCCTGGCCGTCTCGGGAGCGAGTGCGAACCTCTCGGCGAGCTCGGCCGTGGCGTTCGCCTTCTTGCGGTCGAAAGCGTCGGCGGCCTTTTCGATGCGCGCCATCAGCGCGCCCGCGACGTCGTCGCGCAGCTTGCGCTGCGGATCGGTTTCCACGGTTCCGGTTTCATGCCCCAAGCGCACGGCGTAGTCGAAATATTCCTGCGCCCTCGTGTCCTTGCCCTCGCGCAGGTTGCGCAACGCGTGGTCGCCGAGCTTGCCGGTCAGTTCCGCGATCACCGCGCGAACATCCTCGCTCTGCATGTCGGCATGCCAGGCGGTGATGATGCTGGAGTAGGCGTTCGCGTTCACCGGTGCTGTCAGGTTGCCCCTGCTCATCTGCTGGCGCGCCTGCTCCAGCGCGACCTGCAGCGGCGCCTCCGGGAGAGGGCGCAGCATCGAGGAGGTCGGATCGGCCGACACCTGCGCCGCGGGGTCGGGCTGCGTGCCGACGCGGAAGAAATCCCGCCGCCCGCCGCCGCCGGCCAGCAGCAGGGCCGCGGCC
>JALYOG010000046.1 GCA_030856985.1 Pseudomonadota bacterium
CGGTCGACGATGGCGAGTATCGATGCCAGTTCCGGATAGCGCGGCAGCACTTCGTCCAGGTAGGCGATGAAGCGCGGCGCGTCGGCGACGTATTTCGGCTTGCCGTCGCGGTGGCACAGGCGAGCGAAGATGCCGAGCACCTTGAGGTGACGCTGCGCGCCGATCAGGTCGGCATCGTGGCGGAAACGCGCGAGCGCCGGCACCGGCAGGCCGGCCGCCTGGGCACGGGCGTGATAGCGGTCGAGCCACACCTCGACACGCTGCGCCGGCCAGCTCAGGAATGCGTCGCGGAACAGGCTCACCGGATCGTAGGCAACGGGCCCGCGCACCGCGTCCTGGAAATCCAGCACCGCCGGACCTTCGCCCGTCGGCAGCGGCATCAGGTTGCGCGGCATGTAGTCGCGGTGGACCAGCACCTGCGGCTGGTCCAGTGCCGCGGCGATCAGCAGCCGGTATGCGGTGTCGAGCTCGCGGGTTTCCTCCTGCGACAGTTCGATGCCCATGTGGCGGCTCAGGAACCATTCGTCGAACAGCCGTAGCTCACGCATGAGCAGGACATCGTCGTAGACCGGGAGGTCGTCCGGGCACGCGATCGCCTGCAGCTTCAGCAACTGCTCCACGGCGGCGTCGAGCAGCGCGTCGGCATTGTCCTGGTCGAGCACGTCGAGCAGCGTCTGCGCGCCGAGATCCTCCAGCAGCAGGAAGCCGGCTTCGACGTCCCGGGCGAGCACCCGCGGCACGCGCACACCGCCGCGATCGAGCAGATCGTGCATGCGCAGCCAAGGCCGCACATCCTCCTTGTCCGGAGGGGAGTCCATCACGATCACGCTGCCGGGAACGTCCGCGCCCGGAATCGGGCCGCGCCAGTAGCTGCGGAATCCAGCGTCGGTGGACGCGCGCTCCAGGTCCAGGCCGTCATCGCCGGTCGCGGTGCGGGCCCAGGCCTGGCGTGCGCGGGTGCGAGCGGCGTCGGCCTGGGGGTCGGTGTAATTCATCGAAGCGCGCCATGGATCGACCCGGGGCGGGTCGCAGGCGCACAGGGTAACGGCACGATGCGAGCGCTGTAATCCTTTTGTCGGACGGCGCGGTGGAGCCGGTTCGGCAGCATCATGTTCAGCCAGCCCCGCGTTCGACCCGGGGCGGCAACAGCAGGGGCAATGCGGGGATCGGCTAACGGGGCGCTATGCCACCGCGGTTTCCCTGCCCAGCGTTGCAAGCCACTCGTCGTCCGATCCTTCCTCTACACCTTCGAACAGGAACGTCGACAGGTAGCGCTCGCCGGTATCGGGCAGCATCGCCAGGAGCACAGCACCCTCGGGCGCGGACTCGGCGACACGCAGCGCGGCGGCGACGGTCGCGCCGGCGGAGATGCCGACGAAGATGCCCTCTTCGGTGGCCAGGCGACGCGCGGTATCGCGCGCCAGCACGTCGTCGACCGGCACGACGACATCGGCGATATCGCGGTTGAGCACGGCCGGGACGAAGTCCGGCGTCCAGCCCTGGATGCGGTGCGGCTTCCACTCCTCGCCCGAGAGCAGCGCGGCGCCCGCCGGCTCGGTCGCGATCACCTGCAGCCCGGGACGTGCGAGCTTGAGCACTTCGCCGGCCCCGGTGATCGTGCCGCCGGTGCCCCAGCCGCTGACGAAGAAGTCCAGCCTGCGCCCGGCGAAGTCGCGCAGGATTTCCGGGCCCGTGGTGCTGCGGTGGTAGGCCGGATTGGCCTCGTTCTCGAACTGCCGCGCGAGGAACCAGCCGTGCTCCCGCGCCAGTTCCGCGGCGCGGCGGACCATGCCGCTGCCGCGTTCGGCGGCGGGCGTCAGGATCACCCTGGCGCCATAGGCGCGCATCAGCTTGCGGCGCTCGATCGAGAAAGTTTCGGTCATCACCGCCACGAACGGGTAGCCGCGAGCCGCGGCGACCATCGCCAGGGCGACGCCGGTGTTGCCGGAAGTCGCTTCCACGATCGTCTGCCCCGGCCGCAACAGCCCGCGCGCTTCGGCGTCCAGCACGATTGCGAGCGCCAGCCGGTCCTTGACCGAGCCGCCCGGGTTGAACGACTCGACCTTCGCGTACAGCGACACGTGCCGCGGCGCGAGTCGCTGCAGGCGGACGATCGGGGTAGAGCCGATGGTGTCGAGAATGCTGTCGTAAATCGCCATGTCTGCTCCGCGGTTGAAATGATGGGGGTGGCGGCAACTTCGTGGTCGCCGGTCAGGACGGGCCTGGACGGCAGGCACGCAAGCCGGTCCGGGCAGGGTTCACGCCGCTGCGGCCAGCGCCTGGGCTGCGGGCATGCCGATCGGCGCGCGGCCGAACCAGTGCAGCGTCGTCGCCAGGGCGGCGACTTCCCCCAGGATCAGCAGTGCCGGTGATGCCACGTGGTGCAGGCGGGCCGTCTCGGGCAGGTCGGCGAGCACGCCGACGATCACCCGCTGCTCGGGTCGAGATCCGTTCTCGACCAACGCGAACGGCGTCGCAGGCGACTTGCCGTGCGCGATCAGCCGCTCGCGCAGTCGATCCAGGCCGGCCACGCCCATGTACACCGCGAGCGTCTGCCGATCCGCCGCCAATGCCTGCCAGTCGAGCGTGTCGGTCGAATCCCGGCAGTGTGCGGTGACCAGCCGCAGCGACTGAGCGTGCTCGCGATGGGTCAGTGGAATACCCGCGTACGCGCCGCAGGCGAGCGCGGCGGTGATACCCGGCACGACTTCGTAGGCGATGCCGGCGGCCCGCAGCGCTTCGAGTTCCTCGCCACCGCGGCCGAACACGAAGCAATCGCCGCCCTTGAGTCGCACCACCCGCCGGCCCGCGCGAGCATGCTCCAGCAACAGCGCGTGGACGCGCTCCTGGGTGGTGTGGTGCTCGCCGGCCTGCTTGCCGACTTCGACGAACTCCGCGTCCCTGCGCGCCATCGCGAGCACCTCGCGGCTCACGAGCCGGTCGTGCAGGATCACGTCGGCCTCGTTGAGCAGGCGCAATGCGCGCAGCGTGAGCAGGCCAGGATCGCCCGGCCCGGCGCCGACCAGGGCGACCGATCCCGCGCTGGCGGTGTTGTCCGGGTCGCGCAGCGTAGCCACCAGTTCCCGCTTCGCGCCCTCGGCATCGCCGCGTCGCAGCAATGCCGGGAGCGGGCCGGTCAGCACGCGTTCGAAGAACCGGCGCCGGGCCTTCAGCTCCGGCAGGCAGGCGCGGATGCGCTGGCGCTGGCGAGTGAGCAGTTCGGCCAGCGCACCGATCGATGCGTCCAGCTGCGTTTCGAGCATCTCGCGCACATGGCGCGCGAGCATCGGCGCGCCGCCGCCGCTGGAAATGGCGATCTGCAGCGGCCCGCGCTCGACGCGCGCCGGGACATGGAAGCTCGACAGTTCCGCGTCGTCGACCACGTTCGCCAGGATCCGCCGCTGCGCCGCAGCCGCCGCGACCGCCCGGTTGACCGACGCGTCGTCGGTGGCGGCGATCACCAGCCAGGCGTCGTCGAGCCAGGACGGGTCGAACTCGCCGCGGCGATACTCGATGTCGCCGGTTGCGGCCGACGCGGCCAGCGAGGGTTCGAGCTCCGGCGCGCCAACCACCACCCGCGCGCCCGCACCGAGCAGCGCGTCGACCTTGCGTCGCGCGACCGCGCCGCCACCGGCGACGAGCACGGTGCGGCCACGCAGGTCGGCGAAGAGCGGAAACAGCGGCGCAGTCATGAGCAGTGGCCGGTCGGGGAACAGGCCACAGGCTAGTTGGCCGGACGGATGCGCGGAAATGACGGGCGCGCCTGCGATCATGCCCGCAGCGCATAAGCGCTGGACAGCCGTGGCCGCCGCGCGCTACATTTGAATAATTCCATGCGGATGAAGAGATATAACGCTGGACTTCGCGCCACGAATGCTCTCTGCTTGGCGTGGATACCGGTCGCGTCCGCGACCGTCGTCATTTCCCGCCCACGCTTCCGGCCCTGCCGACATGACCCTGACCCAGTTGCGCTACCTCGTCGCGATCGCCGACTCCGGCCTGAACATCACGGTCGCTGCCGAGCGGGTGCATGCGACCCAGCCGGGCTTGTCCAAGCAGTTGAAGCAGCTGGAGGACGAGCTGGGTTTCCTGCTGTTCTCGCGCAAGGGCCGCAGCCTGGATGCGATCACCCCCGGCGGCATCCATGTGCTGGCGCACGCACGGCGCCTGCTTGCCGAGGCCGCCAACATCCGCGCTTACGCCGCCAATCATCGCGGCGACGAGCAGGGTCGGCTCGTGCTGGCCACCACCCACACCCAGGCGCGCTTCGTGCTGCCCCCGGCGATCGCAAGAGTGAAGCGTGCCTACCCGCACATCAGCGTGCACCTGCAGCCCAGCGCGGACAGCGAAGTGCTCGGGCTGCTGGCTTCCGGCGACGCGGATTTCGCGTTGATCAGCACTGCCGGCGACGTTCCCGCGGGCGGCATCGCGGTGCCGCTGTTCCGCTGGCGGCGCGTGGTACTGGTGCCTTCGGGGCATCCACTGGCGACCGTGGGAAGCGCGCCGACGCTCGCGCAGCTGGTCGAACATCCGCTGGTCAGCTACGAGTCGTCGATCCGCCCCGAATCCTCGCTGCGCCGCGCGTTCGCCGGCGCGGGCCTGTCGCCGCACCTGGCCATGACTGCGCGAGACGCCGACCTGATCAAGACCTATGTCCGCTCCGGAATGGGGGTCGGGTTGCTCGCGGAAATGGCCGTGAACGCGCAGGACGACGGCGACCTGGTCGCGCTCCGGGCGCCGGGCGCGATCCCGGAGTGCATCGCCTGGGCGGTCCTGCCGCGCGATCGCGTGCTGCGCGACTACGCGGTCGAACTGCTGCACACGCTGGCCCCGCAGCTCGATCGCCAGGACCTGCGTCGGGTGCTCGCGGGCAACATGGATGCGAACTGGGCGCCGGCGCCGGATTGGGCGGAATTGAGTCAGACGATCACGATGTGAGGGGTTGTCGCTGATCCCGGCTCGTGGTGCCGGTGTCTTCGGCCGTCGTGCTGTTTCGTTGGTTCCGCTTCAGTAGTTTGATGCGCCTTGCGTTGCCTTGCGTTGCCTTGCGTTGCCTTGCGTTGCCGTTGCCGTTGCTCGTGACCCACCATCCCGATTGCCAATGGGCGTCTATGACCCGTAGGGCGTCGGCCATGGATGGCCGGCGGTTTCCGCCGAGCCATGGATGGCGAGTCGGAAACTCCCGCGCAGACACTGCGCCATGAGGCTTTTGATCTTGCGGGGAAAGCGCCTTTCTTTGGTTACTTTCTTTGGCGCTATCAAAGAAAGTGACCCGCCTTCAGGCGGAAGCTTTTGCTCTTGATCTCTCTGTCTTAGAAAGGCTATAAAGCCAAGCAAATCAAAGGCTTTCGGCCTGAAGGCCGAGTTCATTTCTTTTGGTAAGCGCCAAAGTCCCAAGGGATACCCTACGGGCAAAACGGCACCAAAGAAAAACGCTTCCCCGCAAGATCACAAGCCCTCAAGCGCAGTGTCTGCGCGGGAGTTTCGGACTCGCCATCCTTGGCTCGGCCGAAACCGCCGGGCATCCATGCCCGGCGCCCTACGGGTCATGGACGCCGTTTGGCAGTCGAGATGGTGGGTCAAGAGCAACGGCAACGGCAAGGCAAGGCGATGCAAGGCAAGGCAAGGCAGGGCAGGAGTCGAGCCACAGCGAATGACTGCCGTCCGCGAATGCGGACGTCGAAGGGCTACGCCGCCTGCTCCGCGGCGTCTTGCCACAACTCGTGCAATCCGCACTCGCGCTTGAGGCCGAAAAAGCGCGTGTCCTCGGCGCTCATGCCGGGTTCGAGCCGGTGGCTGGTGTGGATGTCGCCGATCGACACGTAGCCTTCGTGCCACAGCGGGTGATAGGGCAGATCGTGCACCTGCAGGTAGCGGGCGACGTCGCGGTCGCTCCAGTCGGCCAGCGGGTGCAGCTTCCAGCGGCCGTCGCGTCGCTCCAGGAAGTCCACGCTCGCGCGGCTGTGCGACTGGCTGCGGCGCAGGCCGGCGATCCAGCTGTGCACGCCCAGTTCCTGCAGTGCGCGCTGCATCGGCTCGACCTTGCGCAGGCGGTTGTACTGCTCGATGCCGGCGACGCCCTGCTCCCAGAGCTTGCCGAATCGCGCTTCCATCCATGCCTCGCCCATCTGCGGTCGATGCACCTGCAGGTTCAGCGACAGCCGCTGCGCGAGTTCGTCGGCGAAGCGGTAGGTCTCCGGGAACAGGTAGCCGGTGTCGATCAGGATCACCGGGATATCGGCCTTCTGCCGCGTCACCAGGTGCAACGACACGGCCGCCTGCGCGCCGAAGCTGGAGGACAGCGCGTGCTCGCCGGCGAGGTGCTCCAATGCCCAGGCCACGCGCTGTTCCGCGCTCGAGGTGCCCAGCCAGGCGTTGATCTCGGCCAGCGCGTGCGGCGAGTCGACTGCTGCGGCCGGATCGGGCGGCCTCACGATGTCGCCCCGGCATCGTCGGTGCGTAGCTCGATCGCGATGGGCCGCGGAATACGCACGACCTCATCGCGCACCAGGAAGTCGCCGAAACCTTCGCCGGTCTCGCGCGCGGCCGCATAGCGCGCCAGCAGCGGATCGAGCGCCGACAGTATCGCGGCCTCGTCGATGTTCTCGCGGTACATCGCGTTCAGACGCTGTCCGCGGTGGTCGCCACCGAGCATCAGGTTGTAACGGCCGGGAGCCTTGCCCACCAGCGCGATCTCGGCCAGGTAAGGACGCGAGCACCCGTTCGGGCAGCCGCTGATGCGCAGGTTGATCGGCGCGTCGCGCAGACCGTGGGCCTCGAGCAGCGTCTCGATGCGGGTCACGAATGCAGGCAGGTAGCGCTCCGCCTCGGCCATGGCCAGGCCGCAGGTCGGCAGCGCCACGCAGGCGATCGCGTTGAGCGCCAGTGCACTGGCGTGGCGGTGGCCGTCGAGTCCGTACTGCGCGACCAGCGCCTCGACGCGTTCGCGCTCGCCGGCAGCCAGGCCCGCGATGACCAGGTTCTGGTTCGGCGTCAGGCGGAAATGCGCCTGCCCGAGAGCCCCGCGTCCATTATCGGAGGCGAGCAGCCTGGCGATCTCGCGCAGGCCGCTGAGGTGGCTCACGCCATCGCGGTCCCAGATGCGTCCTGCCGGGATGCGCAGGGTGAGGTGCGCCAGGCCGCCCTCGCCGTCGGTCCATCCGAAACGATCGCCGTTATGGACAAACCGGAATTCGCGCGCGGGCGCCAGCGCAAAGCCGGCGCGCCGTTCGACCTCGGCGGTGAACCATGCCAGGCCGCGGTCGTCGATGGTGTACTTCAGCCGCGCGCGCTTGCGGATCTGCCGGTTGCCGAAATCGCGCTGCGCGGTCACCACCGCCCTGGCGATCGTCTCCACCTGCTCCGGCGTCGCGAAGCCGATCACGTCGCCGAGCCGCGGGTACGTTTCGGCGTCGCCGTGGGTCGCGCCCATGCCGCCGCCGATGCTGACGTTGTAGCCGGCGAGCACCTCGCTCCCGTTGGCCGCGGTATCGACGATCGCGGTGAAGCCCAGGTCCTGCGCGAACACGTCGACGTCGTTGTGCGGGGGTATCGCAAAGCCGATCTTGAACTTGCGCGGCAGGTAGGTCGGGCCGTAGACGGGCTCGTCCTCCTGTCCGCTGCCGGCGACCTGCGCCTCGTCCAGCCATATCTCGTAGTACGCGCGCGTGTTCGGCAGCAGCGCTTCCGACAGGGCCGCGGCCTGCGCGTGCACGGCGGCGTGCACATGCGACTGCAGCGGGTTGGCGGCCACCGCGACGTTGCGGTTGACGTCGCCGCAGGCGGCGAGGGTGTCTATCAGCGCGGCGTTGATCGCCTGCATCGGCGCCTTCAGTTCGTGCTTGATCACGCCGTGGAACTGGAAGGCCTGGCGGGTGGTGATGCGCAGCCCGCGCTCGGCGTACGTGGTGGCGATGGCGTCCAGCTGCAGCCACTGGCCCGGGGTGATCACGCCTCCGGGCGTGCGCGTGCGGATCATGAAGGTATGCGCTGGCTCCAGCTTCTGCTGGCGGCGCTCGTCGCGGATATCGCGGTCGTCCTGCTGATAGCTGCCGTGGTACTTGATCAGGGTCTGGTCTTGCTCGTTGAGCGCGCCGGTGACCTGGTTGGCGAGCGATTCCAGCAGCGTCCCGCGCAGCCGGGCACTGTCCTGTTTGATGTCCTCGACCGAGTGCGCGCTCATGCGTGAGCCGCCCGAGCGAGGCGCGGCCTGCGAATGATTGCGGCTTCGGCGTACATCAGTACACGTCCCGGGCGTAGCGGCCGTCGCGGGCCAGCCCTTCGAGGATGTCGCCGGCCTCTTCTTCGGACTTGTGCCCGTGGGTCGAGATCACGTCGAGGAGGGTGGCATGCACGTCGCGCGCCATTCGCGCCGCGTCGCCGCAGACGTACAGATGCGCGCCGCCCTGCAGCCACGAGAACAACTGCGCGCCGTGCTCGCGCAGGCGATGCTGCACGTAGGTCTTCTGCGGGCTCGAACCCTCGACTGCGGCGGCCGCAGGCGGAGTCGTTGGCAGCGCGCGCACCCGGTCGCGCGAGAACGCCAGGTCCAGGCGGTGCAGCTCGCCGCGTCGCAAGGCGTCCTGCCATTCGACCTGGTAGAGGAAGTCGCTGCGACGGTGCGGATTGCCGAACAGCAGCCAGTTGCGACCGCTCGCACCAGTCGCGACGCGGTCCTGCACGAAGCCGCGGAAAGGCGCCACCCCGGTGCCGGGGCCGATCATCACTATGTCGCGCGAGCCGTCCTGCGGCAGGCGGAAACGCTCGTTGCGCTCGATGAACACCCGCAGCCGTTCGCCTTCGCACGCGCCGGTCAGGAAGCTGGACGCCGCGCCCCAACGCAGCTGCCCGGCCCTGTCGTACTCGATGCGGTCGACCGTCAGGTGCGCTTCGTCCCCGACCAGCTTCTGGCTGGAGGCGATGGAATACAGGCGGGGCGCCAGCGGCCGCAACGCGGCGATCAGATCCTCCCCCGACCAACTCCCGGGATACAGGCGCAGCAGGTCGATGACCTGGTTCTCGGCGAGCAGGCGTGCGAAGTCGGCCGTGTTCTCAGG
>JALYOG010000070.1 GCA_030856985.1 Pseudomonadota bacterium
GGCTGCCGCACCGGCCGACGCGCCATTGCTGGGCCTGTTCGAACACGATCACATGCGCTACGAGCACGAGCGCGGCACCGACCCGGGCGGCGAACCGCATCTGGCGCAGATGACCCGGGCCGCGATCACGCGCCTGCAGCACCTCGGCGGGCCTTCGGCGGGCGACAAGGGTTACTTGCTGCTGGTGGAGGCCGGCCGCATCGACCACGCGCACCACGCGGGCAACGCTTTCCGGGCACTGATCGATACGATCGCGCTGGACCAAGCGGTGCGCGCCGCGGCGGAACTGACCTCCGCGGAGGACACGCTGATCCTGGTTACCGCCGACCATTCGCACACGCTGAGCTTTGGCGGCTATCCGGCGCGCGGCAATCCGATACTCGGCAAGGTGCGCGAGGCCGGCAGCGATGAATTGTCGAAGGATTCCACGGGCCTGCCGTACACCACGCTCAACTACAGCAACGGCCCGGGCTACGCGGGCGCGAGCGCGGCGCAATCGGCAGGCGCCAAGCGCTTTCCGCACCGCCCGCAGCAGGTGCGATCCGCGCAGGGGCGGCCCGACCTCACCTCGCTGGACACCACCGATCCCGACTACCTGCAGGAAGCGCTGGTGCCGCAGAACAGCGAGTCGCACGGCGGCGACGACGTCGGGCTGTGGGCGCGCGGCCCCGGCAGCGCGGCGGTACGCGGATCGCTGGAACAAAACACGGTGTTCCACCTCATGCTGCAGGCGACGCCGCAGCTGCGCGAAGCACTGTGCGCAAAAAGCGGCTGCACGGCCGACGGCGTGCCGGTCAAGCTGCCCGACCCGGCCGCCTTCAGGTCGCGCTGAGCGGCGCCGGGCGCGGACCGCCGGCGACGATCAGAAAGGCTTGGCCAGCACCAGCCAGACGATCCCCACCAGCACCAGCACCGGCACTTCGTTGAACCAGCGCAGCGTCGTCGGAGACGGCAGCGGCCGCGCCGCGGCGACGCCCTTGAGCCAGCGCCCGCTGACGATGAAGTAGGCCAGCAGCGCGAGCACGAGGCCCAGCTTTGCAGGCAGCCAGCCCGAGCCGGGCGCGACCATCGTCGGGAACCCGGGGATCGCCCGGTACCCCATCCACAGCACCAGCCCGAGAACCACCGCGAAGCCGAACATGGCGTGGCCGAACCGGTACAGCCGTCGCCCCATCAGCAGCAGGCGCTCGCGCACGGCAGGTTGGTCGCCCGCCTCGGCCAGGTTGACCAGGATCCGCGGCAGATAGAACACCGCCGCCATCCACGCGATGACAAACACCAGGTGGGCGGTCTTGGTCCATATATATGCGTTCACGCGTGGTCCCCTGTCGCAGTGGAAGTCGCCGCACGTCCGGACGGCCGCTGGCCCGCGGTAGGATGCCACGCCGCCGCAGCCTGTCGTTTCGATGAACAAGAAATACGATCATGCCTATTTCCAGCGCTGGTACCGCGACGCGGCCGGCGGCAGCGACGCGATCGGCGGGAGCGCCCGGCTCGCGCGCAAGGTCGCGCTCGCGGTTGCGACCGCCGAGTACCACCTCGAGCGGCCGATCCGCAGCGTCGTGGATATCGGCTGCGGCGAAGGCGCGTGGCGCGCGCCGCTGCTGAAGCTGCGGCCGAAGCTGCGCTACCTCGGCTTCGACAGCAGCCCTTACGCGGTGGAGCGGCACGGCCGCCGTCGCAACCTGCACATGGCGCGGTTCGCCGACTTCCAGCACCTGCGCCCCTGCGCGCCGGCCGACCTGCTGGTCTGCAGCGACGTGCTGCATTACCTCGGCGCCGCGGAACTCGACCGCGGCCTGCCTGCCCTGGCCGAACTGTGCGGCGGCGTGGCTTTCCTGGAGACGTTCACCCGTGCCGACGGCATCGACGGGGATACCGAGGGTTTCCATGCGCGGCCGGCCGGCTTCTACCGACGACGTTTCGCCTCGATCGGGCTGGTCCCGCTCGGCTCGCACCTGTGGCTCGCGCCTGCCCTGCGCGAGGGCTTGGCGGCGCTAGAGCTGGCTGAATGAGCTGATTCGGGGCACCGCCGCCGCGGCGCGGGGACCCGCTGCGCGCGTACATCTGTCCGCAAAGCCCGCCCGATCCAGTAATAATCCGTGGGGGAACTGCGCAGCCGATTCACCTTCTGCAGGCCGCGATCGGCTACGCTGCAATGCAACATAAATCCGTATATAGGGGAACGGAGCGATGTTTTTCTACCAATTGCACGAGTTTGGCCGGGCCTGGATGGCACCGATGAACTATTGGGCCGACGCGAGCGCGAAGATGTTCACGGCGCCCGGCAGTTGGCTCTCGACGATGCCCGGCGCCTCGCGCGTGGCCGCCGGCTACGAACTCATGTACCGGTTCGGCAAGGATTACGAAAAGCCGGAATTCGGCATCCGCCACATCGAAGTGGACGGACGCGAGTACCCCGTGATCGAGCGCGAAGTCCTGAACAAGCCGTTCTGCCGGCTGCTGCGTTTCAAGCGCTACTCGGACGACGCGGGCAACCTGGCCGAGTTCCGCGATGATCCACCGGTGCTGGTGGTCGCGCCGCTGTCGGGCCACCACTCCACCCTGCTGCGCGACACCGTGCGCACCCTGCTGCGCGACCACAAGGTCTACATCACCGACTGGGTCGACGCGCGCATGGTACCGGCGTCGGACGGCACGTTCTCGCTGGACGACTACGTCGGCTACATCGAGGATTTCATCCGCGAGATCGGCGCCGAGAAGCTGCACGTGATCAGCGTCTGCCAGCCCACCGTACCGGTGCTCGCGGCGGTGTCGCTGATGGCGGCGCGCGGCGAAACCACGCCGCGTTCGCTGGTGATGATGGGCGGCCCGATCGACACCCGCGAGAGCCCGACGCAGGTCAACAACCTCGCGATCGAAAAGCCGCTGTGGTGGTTCGAGACCAACCTGGTGCATCAGGTGCCGGCGAACTATCCCGGCCGCGGCCGCCGCGTGTATCCCGGCTTCATGCAGCACGCCGGTTTCATGGCGATGAACCCCGAGCGCCATGCCGAGTCGCACTGGGATTTCTACCAGGACCTGGTCAAAGGCGACCTGGAAGACGCCGCCTCGCACCGCGCGTTCTACGACGAATACAACGCGGTGCTCGACATGCCGGGCGAGTACTACCTCGACACCGTGCGCGTCGTGTTCAAGGAACACCTGCTCCCGCGCGGCCTGTGGGACGTCAAGGGCGAGCGCGTCGACCCCGGTGCGATCAGGGGCACCGCCCTGCTGACGATCGAAGGCGAACTGGACGACATCTCCGGCCAGGGCCAGACCCGCGCCGCGCACAAGCTGTGCAGCGGCATCCCGGGATCGGACCAGCAACACCTGACCGTCGAAGGCGCGGGCCACTACGGCATCTTCAGCGGCCGCCGCTGGCGCGACCAGGTATATCCGCAGGTGCGCGACTTCATCGCCAAGTACGCGGGCTGAGGGGAGCGGGTGCCGGCACTGCGCACCCGAGCTCGACAGGATCAGGTCGGCGTCCGCAGGCCGTTTTTCTGAGCGGTTCATCCGGTGCGTGGCCCCCGATGCTGCTGTTGGGGTCTCGCAGTTTCGCTACTAGGCCTGGGCCCCAGCTCCCCGTGCGATTCGCCAGACCCTGCGCCAGCGCATTGTCTTGCCGGGTGGGGCTCAACGAACGTCGCCCTCCCCCCTCCCCCGAAAGAGGAGCGCGAGGCAATCCGCTGCGTTGAGCAGGACGCGTCGGCCATCGACCCGCACGGAGCATGTTCCAGCACCGGACCGGCGTTCAGAACCCCGAGTGCTCTGCGCCAAGCGCTACTATCGGACGCAGACAAGCCGCTCTCCCGCGGCGCTGCCCTTCAATGGCCTTCCGATGACCCGTTACCTTCTGCTGTCCCTGCTCGCGATTTCCTCCTCCGCCGGTGCCATCGTCGTCCGTAGCGATGTCGATGACGCCCGGTACCACGCGCCGGCATCCGTATTGCCGGCCCTGGCGGATCTGCCAGGACAGGGCCATGGCGTGCTGATTGCGCCGCAGTGGGTCTTGACCGCTGCCCATCTCATAGGCCAGTTGCCGCTCGAGGAAGTCACTATCGATAGCGAGCCACGCCGGGTCGAGCGCATCGTCGTGCATCCGGGCTACACGCGCGTGCCGGAGTGGATGGTCAATCAGGCGCACGTCTCTGGCGACACCACCAGGCTGACGGCGTTCATGGCGTCCCGCGACGACCTCGCGCTGGTGAAGCTGGTGTCGCCGATCGATGGGGTGGCGCCGCTACCGATGTACCGCGGGGCTGATGAGCTTGGCCAGACCGTCGAGCTCATCGGCAAGGGGGCGACTGGCAACGGCACCCATGGTGAACTGCTCAAGAGCCCGCTTCGAACCCGCCTTCGCCGCGCGTTCAACGTGGTGGAAGGTGCCGACGGGCGCTGGCTGTCGTACACCTTCGACTCGCCGCCTGCGGGCCTGCCGCTGGAAGGCAGCCCCGGAACCGGCGACAGCGGCACTCCCGTGATCGTGGAGCATCAGGGCCGCCGTCAACTCGCCGGGCTGGGTTTGTGGAACACGTTCGGGCCAGGCAAGCAGCGCGCGTTGCATGGCGGCCTCTACGGACAGGTCGTGTACGCCGCGCGGATTTCACGCTACGGCGAATGGATCGAGAGCGTCATGTCTGCCTACGGGTCGAATCCCGATGCGGCTGGCAATCCCACGCCACGGGACTGATCCGCTGCGCGTCTGCCGGGTCCCGGCAGCTTTCAACCACCCGCTTGTACCGTGTAAGACCGCCCCACCGCAGGCAGAGGCCGCTGCGGCGCCGCGCGCCCAGAGCCGGCGACGTTGCGCTTGCCGGGAATGCAGTCGCGTGCCACGGCAGGCGGCACCGGCGCGACAGCCTGACGGCCCATGGGCGGCCGCCTCCCCGTTTGCACGGCAGAAGGCGTCCCGCGTCGCGAGCCTTGCAGAAGGAGCATCGCATGCCCCCCAGGTTCTCCCCCGGCCGCAACATCGCGATCAAGGTCCCGCCGCATCTGCATGCGGCGACGGTCGGCTTGTACCGGGATGTGCTCGGCCTTGAACATATCCCGGGCCACCTGCCGGCAGTGGTCTTCGACTTCGGCTCCAAGCGAGTGTGGATCGACAACGTTCCCGCGATGAGCCAGGCCGAGACCTGGCTGGAGGTGGTCACCAGCGACATCAACGCCGCCGCGGAGCATCTTGCCAATGCCGGGGTCGTGCGTTGCAACGACATCGAGCCACTGCCGGAAGGCTGGCGTGCGTTCTGGATCAGCAGCCCGGCTTCGATCATCCACCTCGTGTGCGAAGTGCCAGAGGAGCGGAAAGGCGATCGGTAGCGGTTGTCGACCGGCGGCCGGGCCCTCACAATTCGAGGATACGACCATACCGGGGCTCCAGTGGAAACCAGCAGCACGCGGCTTGCGTCGGCCGCAGTCTGGCTGACGAGCCGGCTGTCGGCTGCTGCAACCTGAGGCAGGGCCATGCGCTTGCTCACAAGACTCAAGGCCCAGGCAAGCAGCCTGAAGCGACACACGCTGACGGTGTATTTCGCCGCGCGCGACCCGCGCACACCGGCGGCGGTGCGGCTGCTTGCCGCCGCGGTGGCCGCCTACGCGCTGAGCCCGATCGACCTGGTTCCGGACTTCATCCCGGTGGTCGGGTACCTTGACGACCTGCTGCTGGTGCCGCTCGGGCTAGCGCTGGTGATACGCCTCACTCCTGCCGAGGTGATCGACGACGCCCGCCTGCTCGCGCAGCAGGCTTCCGACAGTCCGGTCAGCTATCGCGCCGCCGCGCTCATCGTGGCCGCCTGGCTCGTTGCCGCCTGGCTCGTAGGGCAATGGCTGTGGCGGGTGGCGCGGGGCTAGTATCGAACCGGTGCAATGCGCGCGGACCAGGAACCATGCCGGTGCGAGTGCGAAACACCGAAAAGTACCTGCACCAGGATGAAGACGTGCCCATCTGCGAAACACTTTTCCGGGTCGTTCCCGGCGACCAATGGCAGCAGGCGACCCGCAGCGGCGTGGTGCCGCGATGCGCCGCCGACGAACGCGACGACTGCGTCCACCTCAATGTGCGCGAGGACGTGGAACTCGCAGCCGACCTTTGGTTTTCTCCCGAAGAGAGGCCGGTCGCGCTCGAGATAGACCCGTCGTCGGTGCGATCGAACCTGCGGTGGGAGCTTCGCACCAAGGATCCTGTCGAGGTCTGGCCGAATCTCTACGTTCCCCACCTCCGGGCCGACCAGGTGGTCGCGGTGCATCGGCTCGAGCGCGACGAATCCGGGCACTTCAGGTTTGCGACTCGCGACCCCGGCCCAGCCGGCGAGTAGGCCGCAACCCCGATCAGCCGTGCTGCGCCGACTTCACCAGCAGGTGCTTGGCGAGCTGACCGTGCAGCTTTCCGATCCCGCGCGCGACGTGCATCGTCACGAACAGCAGCAGGAAGCCGGCGACGAACAGCACCGGCAGCATCCAGGGTTCCGCCGTCGTGGTGAATCCGTTCGTGTCGATGCCCAACAGCTGCCAGTCCAGGCCGATGGCCGCCGTGGTCTCGCCGAACGCCGCCAGCACCGGCGCCACGATGAGCGACAGCGAGAGGCTCAGCAGCGCGACAGCGATCGTGAAGTACGCCACCCCGAGCGGCAGCATCGCCAGCATGTACAACAGCGTGCCCCAGGTGCGCGGGTCGGTGAACATGTCCGCGATCCGCTGCAGCCACGGCTTGCCACGACCGCTGTAGAGCGGCCTGCGCGGCATGCGCTCGCCGAGCATCACTTCCACCAAGCGGCCTTCGACCAGCGACAGCACACCTGACCGAGCCCAGGAACAGGATAACGAACGGAATGCCGATTATGAGGATCGCCAGCCCCGCCGACAGCGACGCGCCGGTCACCACCCACGTGAAGTAGAAGATGCCGGTCGCCAGGCTCAGCAGCATGTAGAACAGCGCGGCGTACGTGCGCGGTTCGGCGGCAACCCCGAAGAACCGACCCAGCATCGACCGGCGCTTCGGCGGCGGCGGCGCGCGCAGCGCGGTCTGCACCGTCGCCTCGGTGTTGCGGTAGATGTCGGCGACCTCGTCGGGTGCACCGTAGCTGCCCGAAACCGCGGCGATGATCGCAGCTTCGCTCTTGCCGGGGTTCTCGGCCAGTTCCGAACGCAAGTATTCCTCCGCGTCGTAGAGTGCGTCCTGCACCAGCGCGGGATCGGCGCCTTCCAGCGCGCGGCGCAGGCGCTGGAGATAATCGCCTATCGAGGTCGGCGGCGCGCCCATGCTCGCGGCGGGATCGGCGGGAAATTGATGCAGGTTCATTCGGGCAGGCCTTCCAGGACGGTGTCGACGGAATCGCGGGTCGCGCGCCAGGCGGCGACCCATTCGTGCAGGACCTCGCGGCCCGTTGCGGTGATGCGGTAGTAGCGGCGCGGCGGGCCGGATACCGAAGGCTCGACATGGCTGTCGAGCAATCCTGCGCTGCCGAGGTTGCGCAACACCGGATACAGCGCACTCTGCTTGCCGCTGAGCACCCCCTGCCCGGTGCGCTCCAGTCGCTTGGCGATCTGGTAGCCGTACATGGGTTCCTCCGCGGCGGCGAGCACCGCCAGCAGCGCGAGCGACACGGTTCCCGCGCTCAGTTCCTTCTGGAATTTTCGCAACCGGGGGTCCAGGTCGCTCATTGAGGTTGCTCCGGGGAACCCTTGCAGGACTGCGGAGTCGACAGGTAATGCGAACCTCGCTATAGCGCCCCTGCCGTTAGTCACCCTGAACCGTCGGCACCCTTGTCGCTGCGGCAACGCTTTGCTTGATACACCGTGCCTGCGCCAGCCCCCATCCGGAGAACAGGAGATCGCGATGAGCCGTGGTGACAAGTCCGCCTGCACGGACAAGCAGAAGCGCAAGGCCGAACACAGCGAGGAGAGCGAGCGGGAATCGGGCAAATCCAGGAAGGACGCCGAACGCATCGCGTGGGCCACCGTCAACAAGCACGAGGGCGGCGGCAGGAAGTCGGGCTCGGGGCGCGACCAGCACCAGTCGCACTAGCGCGACGCAGGGACGGAACCACCCCGGCGTGTGCGCCGGTCGCGTCCGGCGCCCGCGTGCGCCAGAATCGGGTCACCGTCCCGTGGAATCGCGCCTTGTCTGCCCCCTGCCCCCCGTTCGCCCGGACGTCGCCGCCGCGGATGCTGTTGCCGCTCGTGATGCTGTGTTCGGCCTTCGGCGCCGGATGCGCCCATTCCGCGGCACCGCCACCGGCCGAGATGACGTCGCGGCCGACCGTGGCCCGGTCGATGGGAGAGATACTCGAAGCCTCCCAAGCCACCGACTGGCGCACCCCGGACCCGGCGAACACGCTCTACCTCGAGCTCGACAGCGGCCGCGTGGTGATCGAGCTGGCGCCGCAATTCGCCCCCGCGCACGTCGCCAATATCCGCACGCTCGCGCGCGAGCACTACTGGGACGGCCTGAGCATCAACCGGTCGCAAGACAATTTCGTCGTGCAGTGGGGCGACCCTGCGGAAGACGAAGCACTGCGCAAGCCGCTGGGCAGCGCCGAGGCGAAGCTGCCGGCCGAGTTCGCCCGCAGCAGCCTCGGCCTCGACTTCAAGGCCTTGCCCGACAAGGACGGCTGGGCGCCGCAGGTCGCCTTCGTGCGCGGCTTCCCGGCGGCGCGGCATCCCGGCGCGAAAACCGCCTGGCTGACCCATTGCTACG
>JALYOG010000076.1 GCA_030856985.1 Pseudomonadota bacterium
GCTCGGTAGACTGGGCAGCGGCAGCCTCGACATGGAGACCAGGATGGACAGCGGCGCGCACGGTGACGGCTCACGCTCGTGGGTCATCCCCGCCAACGAGTACCGTCGCGAACGCTGGCGCAACGAGCTCGGCTGGACGCGCGAGATCCACCGGTCGCCGCCGACGGGGGAATGGGACTGGCGCCTGTCGATCGCCGAGATCGAGTGCGACGCCGAGTTCTCGCGTTTCCCGGGAATCGACCGCGAACTGGTGCTGCTGTCCGGCAACGGACTGCGCCTGCGCTTCGACCAGGAAGTGGTCCGGGAACTGCAGCCGCCGCACGGCAGGCTGTGTTTTTCGGGCGAGCGCGCCGTCGTCGGCGAACTGGTCGACGGTCCAACCAACGACTTCAACCTGATGTGGCGGCGCGAACGCGTGCGGGCGCAACTCTTCCACCGGCCGCTGGTCGGGCCGATGGTCATCTTTGCCGAGCCGGGCCACACCTGGGCGGTGCACCTGATCAGTGGTCATGCCCGGTTTGCCGACGAGTCGGGGCTGCGACCGCTGCAGGCCGGGGATACGGCGGTGATGATCGCCGGGCGCGATAGGCTGCGGCACGTGCTGGACGGAGGCGGTGAGGCCTTGCTGGTGCGGATCTCGCCGGTGGATCCCGGCGAAGCTTCGCCGGGCGCTGGATAGAACAGCTGTGCGATTGCGAGCCTTGGGTTCGCGGCGACCTGGTTGCCCCCACCCCAGCCCTCCCCCGGAAACGGGGAAGGGGGCTCTCACGATTCGGCGGACATCGCGCGCGCAATTCCCAACTGCCAGGCGGCTCAGTCGCGGTCGTCGCGCGTCCAGACGCTGCCGTCTTCGATCCTGACCGGGAACTTGGCCACCGGCGTGTACGCCGGTGCCGACAGCGCGCGTCCGTCGCGCACGTCGAATTTCGCGCCGTGCAGCACGCACTCGATCGTCGCGTCGGTCGGGTCGAATCGGCCGGCCGACAGCTCGAAGTCCTCGTGGGTGCAGCGATCCTCGAGCGCATAGAACGCGCCGTCGTGGTTGCACACCAGGATCGCGGTGTCGCCATCCCACGCCACGCGCGTTTCTCCCGGCAGCAGCTCGGACGTGGCGCACACGCGCACCCATTCGGGCTGGCTCATCGACCGGTCCTCATGCGGGGCAGGGCCGATGCGCGGCCACCGGCAGCGGCTTTTCCAGGACCTCGAAACGCAGGTCGTCGCGGCGCGGCAGCCCGAAGCGCTCGTCGCCGTACGGGAATGGCTTGAACACCCCGGTGCGGCGATAGCCGCGGCGTGCGTAAAAGGCGATCAGCTCCTCGCGCAGGTCGATCACGGTCATGCGCATCACCGGCAACTGCCATTGCTCGCGCGCGATGCGCTCGGCCTCCACCAGCATCGCCTTGCCGATGCCCGCGCCCTGCAGCTGCGGGCGCACCGAGAACATGCCGAAGTAACCCACGTCGCCGGCGTCGTCGCTGCGCTCGGCCGCCACGTGCGCGCAGGCCAGCAACTCGCCACCGCGTTGGCCCAGCAGCATCATGCTGCGCTCGCGATCGATGCACGAGGCGATGTCCTCCGCACCGGTACGGCGGCCGTCGAGCAGGTCGGCCTCGGTGGTCCAGCCGGCGCGGCTCGCATCGCCGCGGTAGGCCGACTCCACCAGCGCCACCAGCGAGTCGATGTCTTCGTGGCGCGCGGCGCGGAACTCCAGCAGCGGGAGCGTCGGCGCGCTCATGCCAGCAGCCGGCGGACCTTGAGCAACGCGGCGACGAAGGCATCGATCTCCTCGTGCGTGTTGTAGAACGCGAGCGAGGCGCGGCAGGTCGCGGCGACACCGAAGTGCTGCATCAGCGGATGCGCGCAATGATGACCGGAACGGACCGCGACGCCTTCGAGGTCGAGCAGGGTCGCCAGGTCGTGCGCGTGCGCGCCATCGACGAGGAAGCTGATCACCGCGGCCTTGTCGCGCGCGTTGCCGAGGATGCGCAGACCTTCGACACGGGACAGCGCTTCGGTCGCGTGCGCGAGCAGTTCCTGCTCGCGCGCCTCGACGTTCGCCATTCCCAGCGCCGACAGGTAGTCCACCGCGGCCCCGAGGCCGACGAAGCCGGCGATGTTCGGCGTGCCCGCCTCGAACTTGTGCGGCGGGTCGTTGTACACGGTGCCGTCGAAGCGCACCTCGCGGATCATCTCGCCGCCGCCGAGGAACGGCGGCATCTCCGCCAGCAGCCCGCGCCGGCCCCAGAGCACGCCGGTGCCAGTCGGGCCGGCCATCTTGTGCCCGGTCAGGGCGTAGAAGTCGCAGCCGATCGCGCCGATGTCCAGCGCGCGGTGCGGGGCAGCCTGCGAGCCGTCGATGACCGTGACGATCCCGCGCCTGCGCGCCTCGCGACAGATATCGCGCACCGGATTGACCGTGCCCAGCACGTTGGAGACGTGGGTCAGCGACAGCAGCTTCACCTCGGGAGTGAGCAATGCGTACAGCTGCGGCAGATCGAGCCCGTCGTCGGCATCCAGTTCGGCGACCTTGATGGTCGCGCCGGTGCGCTGGGCGACGAGTTGCCAGGGCACGATGTTGGCGTGGTGCTCCATGCGCGTGAGCACGATCGCATCGCCGGGCTGCAGCCGCGGCAGCGCCCAGCTGTAGGCGACCAGGTTCAGCGCGAACGTGGTGCCGCTGCACAGCACCAGCTCGTCGCCGCGCACCTTGAGGAATGCCGCCAGCTTCGTCCGTGCGCCCTCGTAGGCGTCGGTCGCCTCCGCGCCGAGCGTGTGCACGGCGCGGCTGACGTTGGCGTTGTGGCGGCGGTAGAAATCATCGACCGCGGCGATCACCGGCTCGGGCTTCTGACCGGTGTTCGCCGAATCCAGGTACACCAGCGGCCTGCCATGCACTTCGCGCGTGAGCAGCGGGAAGTCGGCACGCACCGCGGACCAGTCCACCTGCGGCGCTCCGGACGTCATCGGTTCGGCGTTCATACGTCCTCCAGGCGGTCCAGGGCTTCGTCGAGCTGCATCGACAAGGCTTCGCGCATGCTGGCCGCATCGAACACGGACAGGGTTTCGCGGCAGAAGGCATGCGTGAGCAGTGCGCGGGCCTGCGCCGCCGGCACGCCGCGCGAGCGCAGGTAGAACATCGCGGTCGGATCGAGCTGGCCGACCGTCGCCCCGTGCGCCGCCTGCACTTCGTCGGCATGGATCTCCAGCACCGGCTGGGTGTCGATTTCCGCGCCGTCCGACAGCAGCAGGTTCTTGTTCGAAAGCATCGCAGACGTGCCGTCGGCGCCCTCGCGGATCAGGATCCCGCCATGGAACACCGCCCGCGACCGGCCTGCGCCCAGGCCGCGCCAGGTCATTGCGCACTGGCTGCCACGGCCGGCGTGATCGATGCCAAGGCGGGTGTCGAGGTGGCGCTTGCCGGTGGCGAGCAGCACGCCGTTGGCATGCAGTTGCGAAGCCTCGCCCTGCAGCGCCGCGTTGAACTCGTGGCGCGACAGCGCCGCGCCGAGCTCCAGGTCGAGCCGGCGATACACCGATTCGCGCGCGAGTACGGCATCGGTGCGATTGATCACCGTCGCGCTTGCGCTCTCGCTCTGCACGCGCGCGTGCGACAACTGCGCACGGGCGCCCAGGTGCACGTGCATCAGCGCGTTGGCCAGATGCCGGTGCGCGCCCGCGCCGAGCTGATGTTCGACGATCTGCAGCGCGGCGCCCTCGCGCAGATCGATCAGGTGACGCAGGTGCCACGCACGGTCACCTTCGGCGGGAGTTCCGATGAACACCAGGTGCACCGGCTGCGTGCCCGTGACGCCCGCTTCGGCGCGCAGCACCACGCCATCGTCGGCGAGTGCCGCGTTGAGGCGCGCGAAAACCTCGTCGACGCGATCGAATTTTCGCGCAAGGAAGTTCGCCTCGCGCGCATCGCCTGGAGACTGCAGCAGGGCCGACAACGCTTGCACGGTGATTCCCGGCGGCAGGCTGCTGAGATCGGAGAACCTGTCGTCGAAGCGGCCGTTGACGAATACCGCGCGCGGCGACGGGATCGCGTCGAGCAGGTTGACGTCGAAGGCGGGCGCACGCTCCGGTGCTGCCAGGAATTCCCGACGCTCCAGCGCGCGCAACGGCGTGTACCGCCAGGCTTCGCTGCGCGCATGCGGCAGTCCGTCGCGCAGCGCAGCCTGCATCGCGTTGCGGCGGGCCTCGCCGAGGCCGCGCGCCTCGCGCATTTCCATCGACTGGAACGAGGCGGCGAAGGAGTCCAGCAGGGCGCTCATGCGAGTGCCCCGATCGAAGAGGCGGTCGGCAAACCCATCGTCACGCCGCGGCTCCCGGGGCGATACGGTCCTTGAGCCAGGCGTAGCCGTGCGCTTCCAGTTCCAGCGCAAGCTCCGGCCCGCCGCTTTCGACGATGCGGCCGCCGGACAGCACGTGCACGACGTCGGGCCTGATGTGCTCGAGCAAGCGCTGGTAATGGGTGATCACCAGGAACGCGCGATCGGGCGAGCGCAGCATGTTGACGCCATCGGCGACCGCCTTCAATGCGTCGATGTCCAGGCCGCTGTCGGTTTCGTCCAGGATCGCCAGGCGAGGTTCGAGCAGCGCGAGCTGGAAGATCTCGTTGCGCTTCTTCTCGCCGCCGCTGAAGCCCTCGTTGACGCCGCGGTGCAGCAGTTCGTCCTTGAGGTGCAGCACGGCGAGCTTCTGCCGCACCAGCTTGAGGAACTGCATCGAGTCCAGCTCGGGCTCGCCGCGCGCCTTGCGCTGCGCGTTGAGCGCGGCCCGCAGGAAGTAGGTGTTGTTGACGCCGGGAATCTCCACCGGGTATTGGAACGCGAGGAACACGCCCTTGGCGGCGCGCTCCTCCGGCTCCAATGTCAGCAGGTCCTGGCCTTCGAACATGACCGAGCCCTCGACCACCTCGTAGCCTTCGCGCCCGGCAAGCACATTGCCCAGCGTCGACTTTCCAGCGCCGTTGGGTCCCATCAGCGCATGCACCTGCCCGGGCTGCACGTCGAGCGACAGCCCCTTGAGGATGTCGGTGCCGCCAACGCGGACGTGCAGGTTTTCGATCTTCAACATGTAATTTTCTCGTTGTTCATTGCCGGTGACCGATGCTCATGTGCACGGGCCTTCGAAGGCGATGGTTCGATTTGCACCGGATTCCAGATCGCGCAGGTTTACGCACCAGCGGTAACCGGACTCGGGAAGCCCCACTTTCGGGCAAACCGCATAGGAAGACTCCGGCGGCACGGGAAGGGCAGCATGGGAATTCAGTTCGCCTGTGGTCGTGATCGAAAGCACCACGGGCGTCGCCGACCTCCGGTAGACCACGACAAGTGAATCGCCACTCAGTCCGATCGGTTCGGCCTCAAGCGGAATGCGCCAGGTTCTCGCGACTGTCGCGCCAGCGATTTCGTGGATCAGATCGGTTGCGAGTGCATGGTCGTCCTGGGGAATGGAGGCAATCCTTGCGGTTACGACTTCACCGCTGCAAGCGCTTTCGCCACCGCGGGCAACGATGCCCGGAAACGTGTCCACCGCGTCGCCTGCGATAAATTCCAGGTCGTAGGTGCGTTCGGCTGCACCTGCGCAGCCAAAGCCCAGTAGAGCCAAGATGGCAGCAATCCGGATCACCCCACAGCACCTTCCAGGCTCACTTCCAGCAACTTCTTCGCTTCCACCGCAAACTCCATCGGCAACTCGCGGAACACCTGCTTGCAGAAGCCGTCGACGATCATCGACACGGCGTCTTCCTCGGCCAGCCCGCGCGAGCGGCAGTAGAACAACTGGTCGTCGCTGATCTTGGACGTGGTCGCCTCGTGCTCCACGGTCGCGTTGGGCTGCCTGACCTCGATGTACGGGAACGTGTGCGCGCCGCACTTCTTGCCGATCAGCAGGCTGTCGCACTGGGTGTGGTTGCGCGCGCCCTCGGCCGAGCGCTCGACCTTGACCAGACCCCGATAGGTGTTCTGCCCGCGGCCGGCGCTGATGCCCTTGCTGACGATCTTCGACTTGGTGCGCTTGCCGATATGGATCATCTTGGTGCCGGTGTCGGCCTGCTGGCAGTGATGGGTCAGCGCCACCGAGTTGAACTCGCCGGTGGAGTCGTCGCCGATCAGCACGCAGCTGGGATACTTCCACGTAATCGCCGAGCCGGTCTCCACCTGGGTCCAGGAGATCTTGCTGCGCGCGCCGCGGCATTCGCCGCGTTTTGTCACGAAGTTGTAGATGCCGCCGACCCCGTTCTCGTCGCCGGGGTACCAGTTCTGCACCGTGGAGTACTTGATCTCCGCGTCGTCCAGCGCGACCAGCTCGACCACCGCTGCATGCAGCTGGTTCTCGTCGCGCATCGGCGCGGTGCAGCCTTCCAGGTAGGAGACGTGCGCGCGCTCCTCGCAGATGATCAACGTGCGTTCGAACTGCCCGGTGTGCCCGGCATTGATGCGGAAATAGGTGCTCAGCTCCATCGGGCAGCGCACGCCGGCCGGAATGAACACGAAGCTGCCGTCGGAGAACACCGCCGAATTGAGCGCCGCAAAATAGTTGTCGCCGGTCGGCACCACGCTGCCCAGGTACTGTTTGACCAGGTCCGGGTGGTCCTTGATCGCTTCGGACATCGAACAGAAGATCACGCCCTTCTCGGCCAGTTCCTTGCGGAAGGTCGTGCCCACGGACACCGAGTCGAACACGGCGTCGACCGCGACGCCGGCCAGGCGCGCGCGCTCGTGCAGCGGCACGCCGAGCTTCTCGTAGGTGTCGATCAATTCCTGCGGCACGTCGGCCAGGGTCGCGTACTTGGCCTTCGGCGCGGAGTAGTAGCTCAGCGCCTGCAGGTCGATCGGCGCGATCTTCAGCTTGGCCCAGTGCGGCACCGGCATCGTGAGGAAGTGCCGGTACGCGGCCAGGCGCCAGTCGGTCATCCACTCCGGCTCTTCCTTCTTGAGCGAGAGCGCGCGGATGATGTCCTCGCTCAGGCCCGGCGGAAGGCTGTCGGACTCGATGTCGGTGATGAAGCCGGCGTCGTAGCGGCGGCCGAGCTGCTCGTGGATCTCGCGGTTCGGCTCGACCAGCACAGGGGCTGCGTAGGTTTCGTTGTTCATGTCGGTGGCCTGTCGCTATGCATTGGCGAGGCGCAGGTCGATGCGCCTTGCGTTGTCGGTGGCGGGCGCCGGGATCGCGGGCGGCGCAAGCATCTGCGCCAGGGTCACCGAGCGCAGCGCGTCGATGACCACGTCGTTGATCTGGCGCCAGTTCGCGCGCACCCCGCAGCGTTCCTCGATGCCGCAGTGGCCGCCATGAAGGCTGCATTCGGTCATGCCCAGCGGCCCTTCCATGGCCTGGACGATCTCGATCAGGCTGATGTCCACCGGGCGGCGGGCGAGCCGGTAACCGCCATTGGCGCCGCGAAATCCCTCCACCAGCCCGGCCTGCGCCAGCGGCTTGAGCAGCTTGCTGACCGTGGGCGGCTCCAGGCCTGCGTGCTCTGCCAGCTCGGACGCGCTGAGCACATCGTCGGCGCGGGCGGCGAGGACGCTCAGGACGACGGTGGCGTAATCGGTGAGTTTGGTGACGCGAAGCATGGCGGCCGGCGGTGGAATCAGTACCGATATTGTACTGTTTCGTCGGGGCTGGGCCAAGTCTGTCCGTTTGCAGCCGCTTGCTTCCTCAACTGCGAAGCGGGCGAGCGTTGGAAGGGGGCACTTTTGTGTGGGGCTACGCGCGACCTTGGCCCCCCGCCCCAGCCCTCCCCCGTAAACGGAGGAGGGAGCTTTCAGAAGTCGGCGTGCGCGGTGCATGCCACCGATTGCGGGGCCGCGCTTTGTTTTCGCTCGCTCCCCTGCGAAGCGGGGGACAGGGTTGGGGTGGGGGCGCTCGTTGGCTGGAATTGCGCGCGAGCTCTGGACCTCATGGCAGCGCCACCGCATCCACGTCAGAATGTCCGCCGGGCCAGTCGCCCGCCCAACCCAAGGAAGCGAATCTCCATGCCGCGCAAAGTTGCCGCCCGACGCTCCGCCATCCACGGCAACGGCGTGTTCGCCCTGCAGGCCTTCGCCAAGGGCGAACGGATCATCGAATACCGCGGCCGGCGCCGCACCCACGCCGACGTTGACGCGGGCGAGAGCGGCGATGCCGAGTCGGGCCACACGTTCCTGTTCACGCTCAACGACGAGTACGTGATCGACGGCAACTACGAAGGCGGCGTCGCGCGTTGGATCAACCACAGCTGCGCGCCCAACTGCGAGGCGGTGCTGGAAGAGCATCCCGGCGACGACCGCCGCAAGGATCGGGTTTTCATCGAGGCGATCCGCGCCATAAAGCCCGGCGACGAGCTGACCTACGACTACGGGATCACCCTTGAAGAGGCCCACACGCCGCGGCTGAAGAAGATCTGGACCTGCCGCTGCGGCGCGCGCAAATGCACCGGGACGATGCTCAAGCCGAAGCGGCCGGTGAAGAAGGCAGCGCCTGCAAAACGCGCCGCAAAGTCGGCCCGCGCCAATCGCTGACCTCCCGGACCAACGGGCGATGGTCGGCCCGTTCACCGGCCGTCACACTCGCCCCGGCCACCCTCAGCGGCTCGCCAGACGGAGATAGCAATGAATTCGATCAAGGACCATGTCGCCGTCGTGACCGGCGCGGCCAGCGGCATCGGCCGCGAAATCGCGTTCGAGCTGGCGCGTGCCGGTGCGGCGATCGCGATCGCCGACATCAACCTCGACGGCGCCCGCAAGGTCGCCGCGGAGATCGCCGAAACCGGCAGCCGCGCGGTCGGCGTGGCGATGGACGTGACCGACGAGGACGCGGTGAACGCCGGCATCGCCGAGGTGGTCGCGCAGTTCGGGCGGCTCGACATCCTGGTCTCCAACGCCGGCATCCAGATCGTCAACCCGATCGAGCACTACGCCTATGCCGACTGGAAGAAGATGCTCGCGATCCATCTGGATGGCGCATTTTTGACCACCAAGGCGTCGCTGCCGCACATGTACAAGGACGACGGCACCGGCAGCAGCCGCGGTGGCACGGTCATCTATATGGGCTCGGTGCACTCGCACCTGGCATCGCCCCTGAAGTCGGCCTACGTCACCGCCAAGCACGGCCTGCTGGGTCTTTCGCGCACGCTGGCCAAGGAAGGCGCGAAACATGGCGTGCGCAGCCACGTGGTGTGCCCGGGATTCGTGCGCACGCCGCTGGTCGAGAAGCAGATCCCGGAGCAGGCGAAGGAACTGGGCCTCAGCGAGGAGGAAGTGATCAGCAAGGTGATGCTCGGCAATACGGTCGACGGCATTTTCACGACGGTCGAGGACGTCGCACAGACCGTGCGCTTCCTTGCGGAATTCCCCAGCGCAGCGCTCACGGGGCAGAGCTTCGTGGTCAGCCACGGCTGGCACATGCAGTAAGCCGAAGGTGACCACCCAGAAGAAGGTTCGAAAGACCGCACGCAAGCGCGTCGCCAAGGTCTCCGACAGGCCGTCGACCTTGTCGCGGGCCGAAAAGGCCGCACTGGCGAAGGCCGCGGGCACCAGCGACGCCAGTCGCGTTCCCGACAGCATCGCGTTGCTGCTGCAGGGCGGCGGCGCACTGGGTGCTTACCAGGCGGGCGTGTACCAGGGCCTGGCCGAGGCGGGGATCGCGCCCACTTGGGTCGCGGGAATCTCGATCGGCGCGTTCAACACCGCGATCATTGCGGGAAATCCCCCGGGGCGACGCGTCGAGGCGCTGCACGAGTTCTGGGAAACGATCTCCCAGCCGTACCTGCTGCCTGCCACGACCCTGGGACAGGAGGCTCATTTCGGAGCCTTGAACCCGCACCAGCGCGGCTGGCTCGATTCGCTCGAAGCGTTCCGGGCCATGGTCGAAGGCCAGCGCGGCTTCTACCAGCCGCGCTGCTGGCTCGGCCAAGACCCGCTCGCCGCGCCGGGGCCCGATGGGGCGAGCTGGTACGACAACCGTCCGATGATCGCGACGCTCGAGCGCATGGTCGATTTCGACCGCCTCAACGACGGCGGCACGCGCGTGTCGCTGGGCGCGGTGGACGTGGCCAGCGGAAACCTGGAGTACTTCGACAACAGCCGGATGCGTCTGGACGCGCGCCACGTCCTGGCTTCCGGGGCGCTGCCGCCCGCCTTTCCGGCGGTGGAGATCGACGGCCGCTTCTACTGGGACGGCGGCCTGGTCTCCAACACGCCGCTGTCGCACGTCATACGCGAGGCGCCGCACGCCGACACCCTGGTGTTCCAGGTCGACCTGTGGAGCGCGCGCGGCGACTTGCCGCAGACCCTGCTGGATGTCGACGAACGCAGCAAGGAAATCCAGTACTCCAGCCGCACGCGCCAGATCACCGAGACCCAGCGTTCGGCGCAGCGCTATCGCCGCCTGCTTCGCGAACTGCTCGAACTGGTTCCGGAGCAGGTCCGCGACAGCAACCCGTCGTGCAGCCAGGCCAGGGCGATCGCCTGCGAGAACCGGACCAGCGTGATCCACCTGATCTATCGCGACCGCTCGCGGTTCGGCCACTTCAAGGGCTATCAGTTCGGACGGACTTCGATGCGCGAGCACTGGCACTGCGGGCACGCCGACATCGGGCGCGCGCTCGCGCATCCGGAATGGCTGCGCCTGCCTGCGGGCGAGGAGCCTTTCGTCACCCATGATGCGACGGCGCCTGATCGGTCCTGAGGTTTGCAGGGTGCGGTTGTTGGTCCGCGAAGGGCGCAGAGAGCGCGAAAATGAGCGCCGAGATAGACAAAGACCGTCGTGTGCACGCGCGGCGGTGGTCGGAGTCACCCAGGCGCTGCAGGCGGGTGCAGGACGGGTCCACCGCAGCCGGCTTTTCGCGCGCGGCCGCGTCATCCGTTAGCACACGCAGCGCCACTTGGCGACAAATCGGGCCATGACTTCCGCCATTCGGCGCAGGGCACTGCGCAGCGTAGTCTTTGCGCTTTCGATGCAAACGCCGTCTGCGGCACCCGTGCTTTCGGGGCCGCTGTGAAGAGAACCCATTGCGCCCCCTGATCCTTTCCGCGGTGTTTGCCGCACTGCTTGCCTCACTGGCGACCTTCGCCGCCCGCGCCGTCGAGATCGACGGACGCATAGACTCACAGGAGTGGGCCGGGGCGCAGCACATCACCGATTTCCGGCAGACCCAGCCGCTTTCGCGGGAGCCGGCTTCGCAGCCGACCGAGGCGTGGATCCTGGCGACTGCCGAGGGGCTGGCGATCGGCTTCCGCAATGTGCAGCCGTCGTCGATCCCGCGCACGCGTCAGCAGGCGCAGCGCGACCAGGGCGGGGCGGCGGACCGCGTCAACGTGTACGTCGACTTCGACGGCGACGGGCGCGTGGGCTACAACCTCGTGGTGCTGCTGTCGGGCAGCATCGCCGACACCACGATCACCAACGAGTCGCGCTTCAGCAGCGACTGGGACGGCGACTGGCGGGCGGCCACCGCCGAGGACGGCGATACCTGGTCGGCCGAAATACTGATCCCGTGGCACATCGCGCCGATGCAGAAGGCCGACGGCGACACGCGCACGATCGCGATCTCGCTGGACCGGGTGATCGGCGCCACCGGCGAGCGCATGTCGTGGCCGGCGATCAGTTTCACCGAGCAACGCTTCCTGTCGGCGTTCGAGAAAATCCAGGTGCCGGTATTCAGCCAGTCGCTGCTTGCGGTCACGCCTTACGTGGTGGGCGTGTACGACGCGGTCGGCCGACGCAGCAGTTTCGACGCGGGCGGCGACGTGTTCTGGAAGCCCAGCGGTCAGTTCCAGCTCAGTGGCACGATCAACCCGGATTTCGGACAGGTCGAGAGCGACCAGCTGGTGGTGAATTTCGGCGCGGTCGAAAGTTTCTTCAGCGACAAGCGCCCGTTCTTCACCGAGAACCAGAGCTTCTTCGATGTGCCGTTCGGCTCGCTCGGCGGCGCCAACCGCCTGATCTACACGCGGCGCGTGGGCGGACTGGCCGATGACGGCAGCGGCTCGGGCGACGTCACCGCCGCGGTCAAGCTCAACGGCAGCGCGGGGGCGATCAACTACGGCGTGTTCGCCGCGACCGAGGCCGACGATGTCGGCCGCGACTTCTTCGCCGCGCGCGCCACCCGCGACTTCGCGACGCACGGCGTGGGCGCGATGATGACGCGCGTCGACCGGCCGTTCCTGCAGCGCGAAGCGACGGTCTACGAGTTCGATCACCGGTGGGCGCCCAACGCGAAGTGGAACGTGCGCTCCACCGTGGTCGCGTCCGACATCGATCAGGCGGGAATCGCCGTTCGCGACAGCGGCGGGCAGGTGCAGATCGACTATGACGCCGGCAGCGGCTGGCGCCAGCAGTTGTTCGCCGTGCACCTTGGCCGGGACCTGCAACTCAACGACTTCGGTTTCCTCGACCGCAACAACTTCAACTACGCACGCTACGAGGTCGCGCGCCGGATCACCGACCTGCCGGAAACCTCGGCGTATTCGTCGCACAACTGGCGCTATGCGATCTCGCGACGCAGCAACGACCGCGGCATGCACATCGCCGATGCCTGGGCGGTCAACCGCGGCAGCGAGCTGCGCGACGGCGGCAACCAGTTTCTGGAAATCGCCGGCTGGACCGCGGGCCGCGACGACCTGATCACGCGTGGCCACGGGGCGGTCAAGGTTCCGGCGAAACTGTTCCTGTACGCCGAACGTTTCCGCCCACGCAAGGGACACTGGGAGTGGTTCGGCAATGTCCGCTACTCGGCCGACGGGCTCGGCGGAACGGACGAAGGGGCAATTGCAGCAGGCCTGCGGCCGACCTTCCACGTCAGCGATTCGCTGAGCCTGTTCTCGGGCATCGAGGTGCGCCACAGCCCGGACTGGCTGCTGTGGCGCGGCGGCAACCTGCTGGGCAGCTACCGCTCGGACATGATCTTCCTCAACTCCGGGCTGGCATGGCTGATCGATCCGAAGCAGGAGCTGCGCGTGCGCCTGGAGGCGATCGGGCTGGATGCGCGCGTGCGGCAGGCGTGGCGCGTGGCCGCCGACGGCGAGCCGGTGCCCGTTGACGATCCGATCGCCGATTTCGGGCTGCGCAACCTGGGTTTCCAGATCCGCTACCGCTACGAGTTCGCACCGCTGTCGAACCTGTTCATCGCCTACGTGCGCGGCGGCGCGATGCTCGATCAGGGCGCCGGGGGGTTCGATGCTGTCGACCAGTTCGGTGAGGCCTTCGGGCTGCGCGAGAGCGAGCAGTTGCTGATCAAGCTGTCCTATCGGTTCGAGCTCTAGCCCGGCCAACGCCCAGCGCCGTGTCACCGGTACCAGTCAGTGACCACGCCTGCGGCGTCAGGATTTCGAACCAGCCCGCGCGCGCCGTGCGACGGCCGAGGGCGAGCACCTCGCGGTCGCGGCTGACCAGCCAGCGCGCTCGCGTATCGTAGGCCAGTTGCACGAATTTCTGGTCGTCGCGGTCGCGGCAGCGCGGCAGCACGATCGGTTCGCGAAAGTCGGCATGCACATCGTGGGAATGCACCAGCTCGTCGAACGCGATCGTCAGCGCCCGGCGGCGTGCGGGGTCGAGCCCAAGCTGCGGATAGCCCAGCACCCTGGACCATTCCTCGCGGCAGGGTTCGCTGGCGATGGCGGA
Source organism: Pseudomonadota bacterium (assembly GCA_030856985.1). Lineage (GTDB taxonomy): Bacteria > Pseudomonadota > Gammaproteobacteria > Xanthomonadales > Xanthomonadaceae > Lysobacter_K. Next base: position 13,612 of record JALYOG010000076.1, read on the forward strand.
AACTACGCCGTCGCGCAGGGCCTCGCGCAATGCCGATGCACGAGGATCTTCAAACAGCAGCAGATCGAGCCAGGCGTTGGTGTCGATCACGATCGTCGGCCGCGAGTCCATCATGAGGACACGCGGCGTGCTGCCTCAGTACTGCACTTCGCGCAGGTCGGCCGAGCTGATCCGCCACGTCCGCCGCTGCACGCCGCCGTCGTCGGCGTCGACGCGGCGCAGGGTGTAGGCGCCGATCTGGCGGCGTACGCTGCCGTCCATTCCGACTTCCTCGACCGCCACCGGCACTTCGATGTAGCGCGATCGTGCCGACGCGTCGCGCTCCGGCGCCAGGACGTCCACCGACCACGACGCGGTGCCGGAGAACGATTCGGCGAACTGCTGGGGCGAGCGCGAACTTGCTGCGCCGCCATCGGACCACAACCGGTAGGCTCGGGTGAAATCGCGGCGGCCGAGCGCCGCGTAGTACTCCCTGACCACCGCGGCGGCCTCGGGGAGGCCCGGCTCGTCGGCAGGCGGCGCTGCGGGTTCCATGACGGGCGGTTGCGGCGGGGTCCCCTGAGGGTAGTCGGGCCCGAGCGGCTGCAGGGCCGGATCGATTCCGGCGGCCTGCTCGGCGGCCAGCGCGGCCGATATGTCGTCTCCGATGTCCTCCGGCAGCATTCCGTCCGCAAAAGCGGTGCCCGGTGGCCCGACCACGCCGGGGCCCGGCAGGGTGGGCATGCCGGTGACGCCGCTGGGCGCACGCTGGGGTGTCGGAAGCGATTCCGCCCCGGCTTCGGAGTGGCGCCGCTTCGCCTGTTCCTCGCTGGACCCGCCACAGCCCGCAAGCACGAGCGCCACGGCGGTCGAGACCACCGACAGCCGCCGCCAGCCCAGGCACGGCTCAGTTGCCAAGATTCACCACCACCACGCCGCGCTCGATCTGCGTGGAGCTGATCCGGCGTCCGCTGATGCGGTCCAGCAGGCTGCTGTCGAGCCGGTAGACGGGTTCTTCCCTGGAGTAGTCCTGCAGCCAGCTGTTGAGCACGTCGCGCGAACTCGTGTTCAGGGCGCCGCCGAGCGCTGGCACGTCCACCTGTTCGATCGAGGGGTTCTGCAGGTGCAAACCGCGCGTGCCCGGGTCGAAGCGCAGGCCGCTGGTCAGCGCAAAACTGCCGCCGGGCTGGATCGCACTGCTCCCGGGACCGCCGAAGCCGACATCGAAGGCCAGGCGCAGCCGGGTCTGACCGTGCGGGATCGACAGCTGAGGGTTCATGAGCTTCAGTTTGACGAGGCCGCCGAGGCGCTCGTATTCCTTGGGAAAGTTGCGGTTGAGCGATTGCTGCAACTGCGGCTGGGTAAACGTCACCTGGCTGCCGAGCAGCGCCCCGACCGCACTCAGGGTCGAACAGCCGGCGGCCAGCACGGCGAGCAGCATCAGCACTACGGCAGCGACACGTCTACTCATGGTCGGCGATTCCGGCAACGGTGGCGTTTACATTAACCGGAGTCCGTGAACACGCCATTAGTGGGAAGGCGCCGCGGCCCGGGTCCAAAGAACCAGGCCGCCTCCCGGATCTTTTGTTTCGACCAGGGAGCGCCTCCCGCGCTGCCCATCATGATTCCGGCGGCGGCCCGTTCGCGCGCAGGCGCGGCAGCGGGTCCATGGCGCCGCTGCTTCCGTAGATCCCGTAGTGCAGGTGAGGCGGCGTGCCGCGCGCGTTGCCGCTGGTGCCGACGTAGCCCAGGGTGTCGCCCGCCCGCACGACCTGCCGTTCGCTCAGCCCCGCGGCCCAGTCGTCCAGATGCGCGTAGTAGTGGCGCTCCATCCCGGGGCCCAGCACCCAGACCTGTTTTCCGCCCAGGCCCGATTCCCGGACCGAGCTCACCACGCCGCGTGTCGTGCTGAGCACGGGCGTGCCGCGCGGAGCGAAGATGTCGATGCCCTCGTGGCTGCGGCTCGGGCCGCGCGCGGCGCCCCAGCTGTCGGCAACCTGTTCGACCGGCACGCCCTCCACCGGCACCGGCAGCGAAGCGGGCGGAGGCATCCGGCCGATTTCCCAAAGCGTGCGCGGATAGATCATGAACGGCTGGTGCCAGGCCCAGTACGCCAGCGTCGCCAGCACACCCAGCACCAGCGTGGTGACGGCCAGGCTGCGGGCGGCAGGTGCGTAGTCGTGCGCTCGTCGCGGGGCGGGCTCCATCGCGGACAGCGTAGAGGGCGCGCCGGCAACCGGCTGTCAACGCCCGCCCGCCGGGCGCCCGGCCCGACCTTCACATCCCCAGCTACCTGGGTGCAGGTAGCGTGCCCAGGGAGGGAATCCACAAGCGCGCTGCCCGAGCCCGACGATTCCCCGGAGACTCGCCATGACCAACGCCATCGCCCCATCCATGCGCCGGCTCGCGCTGCTCGCGCTGCTGCTGGCAGCGCTGCCCGCTGCGGCGCAGGAAGTCATCCTGCGAGGCGCGCTCAGCCCCGCCACTGCAGTCTCGCCGACCGAGTCCAAAGGCACCGGCGAGGTGGCTGCAGTGCTGGGCGAGGACAACGTCCTGCGGCTCGACATGATCTTCGCGGGGGTGGATCCCGGGGCAAGCCGGGCGGCGCTGCACATCGGCAAGTACAACGAGACCGGGCCGATGCAGCAACGCCTGGACATCGATGAAGGCGCGACGTCCGGTCGCCTGGAGAGCGTCGAAATCTCCCTGACGCCGCTGACCGCCGCCTCGGTCCGTGCCGGCGAGAGCTACGTGGTGATCGGCACGATCGAGTCCCCCGAGGGTGCCCTGCGCGCGCAGCTGATGCCCCAGCCGGTGCGGCTGGACCAGGCACCAGCAAGCCTGGCTCCGACCCAGGCGCCTGTCGCGGAGACGCGCGACCCCACGCCAGCGCCGGAACCTGAAGAAGAAAATTGATTCGCACCGCGGGACACGACGGGCTGTTGGCCCGAGCCAGTCGCCGCGGCCGGTTCGCGTCGCGGTAGTCGCAAGCGAGCGACCAATACCCTTCATCCCGCAGGCACCGGACGCCCCCGGACTGGCGGAACCCATCGCCACGTGAGCAATACCAGCACTGCAAAGCCCGTGTAGGCGGCCACGAACGCCCACCACGGCGCTTCGAAGAAGATCAGCCGCGACAGCCAGTGCTCGATGAAGGAATCGGAAAAGACGTCCTGCCCCGCGCGCGTGCGCAGCGCCTGTTCCCACACCGTCAGCGGGCACAGCGCACCGAGCCACGCCTGCGCCGCGACGAACACCATCAACAGCAGATGTGCGATCCGTAGCGGAAAGTTCCGGACCCAGGCCCATCCGCGCCAGCCGCCGAGCAGGAACAGCAGCTCGCCGAACACCACGAAGGCGACCACGCCGACGTGGGCCGCGAGCACGGCGTCGGCCAGGCGCGCGGCCAGTTCCGGAGAGATCGCATTCAAGGTCCGCTTCCGCGCATCAGTCCTCCTCGTGCCGCGGACGGTAGGACTCCACGAGCTTCTGCTGTACCTGCGAAGGCACCGGCTCGTAGTGGCTGAACTCCAGCGAGTAGCGCCCGCGTCCGGCCGTGACCGACTTGAGTTCCGCCGCGTAGCTTTCCAGTTCCGACAGCGGCACCTGCGCCTTGATCACGATCTCGCCGCCGCGTTCGGCGTCGGTGCCGTTGATGCGCGCGCGCTTGCCGGCCAGTCCGCCGCTGATGTCGCCCATGTGCTGCTCGGGCGCGCGCACCTCCAGGTCGACGACCGGCTCCAGCAGCTGCGGCCGCGCCTTGGCGACCGCATCCAGGAACGCTTTCTTGCCTGCCGCCACGAACGCCACTTCCTTGCTGTCGACGCTGTGGTGCTTCCCGTCGTGCACGATCACGCGCACGTCCTGCATCGGGTAGCCCGCGACCGCGCCCTGCTCGAGCACCTGGCGCACGCCTTTTTCCACCGCGGGAATGAACTGGCCCGGGATGGTGCCGCCCTTGACCTCGTCGACGAATTCGAACCCGGCACCGCGTGGCAGCGGCTCGATCTTCAGGAACACCTCGCCGAACTGCCCGGCGCCGCCGGTCTGCTTCTTGTGGCGGTGATGACCGTCCGCGCGCGCACTGACCGTCTCGCGATAGGCGATGCGCGGCGGATGCGAGACGACCTCCAGCCCGTAGCGCTCACGCAGCCGATCCAGGTTGATCCGCAGGTGCAGGTCCGACAGGCCGCGCAGCACGGTCTCGTTGGTTTCGGTCTCGTGCTCGACGAGGAAACAGGGGTCTTCTTCGGCCAGCTTGTGCAGCGCGGTCGCGAGCTTCTGTTCCTGGCCGCGGCTGGCGGCCTCGACCGCCAGCCCGAACATGGGACTGGGAAAGTCCAGCGGCGCCAGGTGGATGCGGTCTTCGTCGTGGCTGTCGTGCAGCACCGCATCGAAGTGCAACTCGTCCACGCGCGCCACCGCGGCGATGTCACCGGGAATCGCCCGGTCGATCTCCACGTGCTCGCGGCCCTTGAGCTTGAACAGATGGCCGACCTTGAACGGCTTGCGACTGTCGTCGACGAACAACTGGCTCTCGCGACGGATCGTGCCCTGGTAGACGCGGAACACGCCGAGCTTGCCGACGAAAGGATCGTTGACCAGCTTGAAGACGTCGGCGATGACGTGCGCCTTCGGGTCGGGCGTGGCATGCAGGACCTGCGTTTTTCCATCGGCGCCGGTCTCGAGGAATTGCGGCGGATTGGCCTCGGTGGGATTGGGAAACCACCGCTCGGTTGCGTCCAGCAGCTCCGGAATTCCGACGCCGGTGCGCGCCGAACAGAACAACACCGGCACCAGGTGGCCCTCGCGCATGCATTGCTCGAACACGGCGTGCAGCTCGTCCCCCGACAGGCCGGCTTCGCCGAGATCCAGGTAGTGCTCCATGACCGTCTCGTTGACCTCCACGACCTGGTCGATGATCTTCTGGTGCCACTGCTCCACCGGCCCCAGGTCGCTGTCGCCTTGCGGAGACGCCGCGGCGGTGGCGCCCATGCAATCGACCACGCGACGGCCGCCGTCGGCCGGCAGGTTGAGCGGCAGGCATTCGGAACCGAACGTCTCGCGCAGTTCGGACAGCAGGCCGGCGGTATCCGCGTCGCTGTGATCGATCCTGTTGATCACCACCGCGCGGCACAGATTGCGCGCCTTGGCGTGCTCCATCATCCGCCGCGCGCCGTACTCGATGCCGGCGTCGGCGGCGATCACCACGACGACGGTCTCCACCGCCGCCAGTGCCGACAGCGCGGGGCCGCGGAACTCGGGATATCCCGGCGTGTCGATGAGGTTGATGTGCACCGTGCGCCCGGACGGCGGCGCGTGATCGATGCTGGCGATCGCGCTGTCGAGCGAATGGCCGCGGGACTTTTCGATCGGGTCGAAGTCGGACACGGTGTTGCCGCGTTCGACCGTGCCTGCCGTGTGGATCGCGCCGCCGGCGTGCAGCAGGGCTTCGAACAGCGTGGTTTTGCCGGCGGCGGGATGGCCTGCGAGGGCCACGTTGCGGATGTCTTGCGTGTCGTAGGACATGAGCGGACTTCTCCCTGTCTGGGTGGGGAAGGCCGTCATGGCTGTCCGCGCGGCGCGCCCGTGCACGTGGCGCTGGGCGGGCGGTCATGGCGGGGGCCGGCGAACGCCGGAGTTCCAGATTCCCGCAGCCCAACCCGGCGGTCAAGCGTGGCTTCGTGAATGCGCCATTCATAGATGTGGACGGTGGCGACGCGCAATTCACATTTACGTCGATAGCGTCGCGGCCATCTGTTTTGGCGGAGTCCGACATGAACCACCCGTACAAGGTCGGCGCTCCGAGGGAAGACCACGGTGAATTCGAACGCTGCCTCGAAAAGCTCGGTCACCTCAGTGGCGCCGGCTGGCAGATTTCACGGCCGCAATGCCGTGGCGAGCCGCACGCGGCCTCGGTCGAGAACTCAGGCGAGTTGATCGCGGCCACGGTGGCCGGCTGTTTCAGCATGCTGCTGTCGGGGATGTTGAGCAGGGAAGGGCATCCGCCAGCGCAGCTGGAAACAGGCGGCAGGGTGGAGCTGTGCACGTCCCCCAAGCCGATGCTGTCGAAGCTGTACCTGACTTGCACGGCCTCGGTGCCCGGCATGGCCGACGCGGCATTCCAGGCCGTCGCGCAGAGGGCAAAAGCCCGCGTCTCGGAGTCGCTCAATTCCGTGGAAATCCATCTCAAGGCCGAAAAGGTGGCCTGACCCAGGAGTAAACCCGCCTGTAGACCCGCTAAACCGCTTCCGCCAGCATGAGCCGGGTTCAGCCGGGGTTGACGGGCTCCCGCCGAGCATGGGGTAGCGCCACTCCGGCGCCTGGGAGCTTGCGATGAACCGTCTGTTGGCCTCGACCCTCGCCCTGGCCCTTGCAGCCAGCGGCACAGCCTCCGCGCAGACCTACGGCGGGACGTACCTGCAACCGACTCCGGATCAGCGCGGGCGCGACAGCGGTGCCCAGTACGACTACGCGCGCGTGCTGCGCGTGGACCCGGTGTTCGACTCCCGATCCGGCTACGGCAACGGAAACTCCGGCTACGGCAACAACTCCTACGCGTCGGGCTACGGCAGCGACGCCTATTCCCGCAACTGCTACGAGCGCAACACCACCGTGAGCGGGTACGAGCGCTACCCCGACGGGCGATACGGCAACGACGGCTACCGCGACGACCGCTACAACGATCCCTACGGCGGCCGCCGATCGGGCAGCCAGGTCGGCGGAACCGTCGCGACCGTGGTCGGCGGCCTGGTCGGCGCAGTGCTCGGCAGCCAGGTCGGCGGCGGCACCGGCCGATACGCCACCTCGGCGATCGGCTCCATGGTCGGCGGCATGGCCGGACGGCACATCTACGAAGAAGGACTGCGTCAACGCGACCGCACCGGCACCGTGCGCGTGTGCGACCCGGTGCCTGTCGACCGATATTCCGACAACCGCTATGGCAGCCAGCCGGTCCGCGACAGCGGCGTGACCGCGTACGACGTCACCTACGAATACGCCGGCCGCCGCTATGCGACCCGCACGAACTATCACCCGGGCGACCGCATCCGGGTGCGGGTGGATGTGCGGCCGGAGTAGAGGCGACTTTGCCGGGCGGGTGCTGGACGCGGAAGGCGCGCAGGGCCTGACGGTCCCGATGCCACGCGTTGCGCCGGAAGCCCACCGACCAGCCGCACACACTACATGGCTCGGAATCGATACCGCCTCGGAAACGGGGCGGTAATCCGTTACCGCCCCACGAACGGGGTGTATCGGCAGGGGATCCCCCGCCCGCAGGCGCGGCCCAGTACGCAAGTCCGCTTACGGACTCAGAATTATTCCTGTTGACCCCGCGGCCGCGGGGTCGCAGGATGTTGGTTACACCCCGGAGGTGGGGTCTACTTGGTGTTA
>JALYOG010000087.1 GCA_030856985.1 Pseudomonadota bacterium
CCGAACAGGAATTCGGCCTGGCGCTTGCGCACGCTGCGCGCGACACTCGCCGGGCACGCGATCGCGCACGCAGCGAACTCCGAAGGCACGAAGCTGCCCGTGTCGAACCGGAGCAGATGGACGGGCAACGCCAATCCGTCGGCGGCGACCAACTGGCGAACTTCCGCAGCCCGCAACGAGGCGGGGGCGGCCCACCGGGAGCCGAGGGAGTCCCCCTGCGCCGTGCTCAAAGCGCCGGCGCCAGCGATTGATCCTCGAATCCTGGCGTCTTCGATCGGCATGGAGGCAGTGGCGATTCAGGACCGGCCGTGAACCGTGGCGAGCTCGCGCATACGCTGACGCAGCCGCCCGAAGTCGAACGGCAACATCGCTACGTCCCAGCGCTCCTGCAACGTCGGAGCCGGGTGCGCGTTAGCCCTGCGGCCAAGGTCGTCCACGGCCGCGAGAATCGCCGGCGTGCGTTGGACCAGCCCAAGCAGCATTGCACCTTCGAGCATCACGCCAGCCCTGCGGGCGAACTCCACGCTGAGCGCGGGCACCTCGCGTCGGAGCGCGTCGATGTCCGGTGCGGCCAGCCAGCGGGCCATCGCGTCCTCGGCTACCCGAAAACGTGGCTCCTCAAGCGCCTGGTGCAGTGCGGAACTGGCGGACATGGTCGACGGCTTCGCGGATGTTCACGGCTACCATACCGGCATTGAAGCCTACGGCGGTGGCGAGGGCTTCGTTGGCCTTCGACTGCAGTTCATCCGGATCGATCAGGCCCTGCCGCGCCATTTCAACGACGTCTTGCTGGTCGTGCTCGGCCCACCTGGCGATCTTGGAGATCGCCAGGTCGACCGGCGAAAGGACATGGATGTGGAATGCGGTGCCTCCTCCCAGTCGGGCGCCCACGCTGTACGCATTTTGCCGATAGCCCTCATGCAGCAAACCGAACATGGAGTTGTACTGCCGATCGATATAGACGGGCTTGTCTTCACCCTCTGAGGTGCGGTACAGCACGATGTCGTCGCCCGGTCGGTAGCGGGCTCCGAACTCGGCATCGACGTCGCCTGTCACCCGAGCCCTGGTCCAGAAGTGCACCGCCGCGCCGCCGGCGATGTAGACCTCTATCGCGTGCTCCAGCGGTTCGATCCGGGAAGCTTCGCGATCGAATAGTTCGCGTATCGCTCCCAGCAGCGGGGTCGATTCAAGCGACGCCAGATGGCTTTCCCAGTCGTTCATCCAGCTTCTCCCCACGGTGCCGCAGATCCAGCATAACAATGGCCCGATACCGCCCCGTCCCGATCGATCGCAATGGTTCTCAGTTCGCGACCGGCAGCGCCGGCTGGAAAATGCCGTTGAGCATGAGGGCCAGGCGGTATCCGGCCTGCCGGATGCGCTGCTCGGCGAGCGGGCGCATCGCATCCAGGTAGGCGTGGTCCATCTTGTGCCCTGCAGGATAGAGCGAGCGGCTGCTGGTGACCCGGCACGATTCCCCCGTCCATGCGGACGCCGGCGTCCGCGGGTGCTCCTGCGAAGGCCATACGATCGCGTCCAGGCGCCGTGCGTACTCCGCGCGGTCGAGGCGCGCGCCCGCCAGGATGTAGTAATCCCAGACCGAGTGCAGATTCGTTCCCATGACGCCGTCGACGTATCGGTCGGCCGCATACGCCTCAGGCGGGATGTCGGTCCGCAAGCTGATCTGGAAGTCGTTGCCGCCCCGGTCGGGCCGGTTGCCGGCATGCATGGGCTGGTGCGCGTCGCCGACGAAATGCACGACAAACTTCAATGCGTCGCGACGTGCCGGAGTCGTCCGGGTGCGGTCGGCCAGAATGCGAGCCTGCTCTTCGATGGCGACGACGACGCAATCGCCGTCCGGGCAGTCACGCGACGCGTCGAAGCGGCATACCCCCTCGGGCAGCGACACGTAATGCCGCCGGGACGTTTCCTTGAAGCGGGCGGGGTCCTGATCACGAAGGTGATCGGCCCACATGGCCACCCCACCGAGCGTCGGCTCCGCTTCGCCGGCGAGCAGTGCCGCGACTTCGGCCCGGGCAGCCGGGGCCAGATGACGTTGCGCCAGATCGCCCACCAGCCGATGACCCAGTTCGCCCCAGGCGTGAGCCGGCGTCGCGACCAGTAACGCGGCCGTCGCGATGATCAGCCGGCAAAGAAACGTCATGGCACAGTTCCTCGCTTGGATTCGGCACCCAGTGTAGACGCTGGTGCCTTAAGCACGCAGCGCGGGTAGCACTCCGGCGAGCTTTGAGCGGCACCCGGGAACGAGCGCAGCCCCACGGCTGGCCACTGTGCGGATGGGGCTGTAGCGTCGATGAAAAGCGTCCGGCCAGCCGGCCAGAGGCAGCACCGGCCAGGCCACTGCACCCCTCGGGTTTCGGCTGTCAGTTGTTCCCAGGAAGGTCCGGTTGTTGGGTTTGAGTCCTCTCCGACGGACAATGGCCCGCCACCGGCCCCTCGTTCCTGAAACTCGCCATCTGGTATGCCACGACTCGTGGTGCACTGGTGGCACATCCGAACCCGCATGTGCGGGTCTTCGGGGTGGCGGCGGGCAAACACGGGTAAACCAACAAGCAATGAAATCAGCAGTCTCCATGGATCCAAACGCCATCAGGCTCTCGGTAGCCCCGATGATGGACTGGACCGACAGCCACTGCCGTGTGTTCCATCGCCTGCTCGCGCCGCATGCGCGGCTGTATACCGAGATGGTGCACGCCAATGCGGTGATCCACGGCGACAGGTCGCGGCTGCTGGCGATGGATCCGGTCGAGCATCCGGTGGCGCTGCAGCTGGGCGGCAGCGATCCGGCACTGCTCGCGCAGGCGGCGCTGATCGGCGCCGAGCGCGGCTTCGACGAGATCAACCTCAACTGCGGCTGTCCGTCCGACCGGGTGCAGGCGGGGCGTTTCGGAGCCTGCCTGATGCGCGAGCCGGAACTGGTCGCCGCATCGGTTTCGGCCATGATCGACGCCTGCAGCGGCCGCGTGCCGATCACCGTGAAGTGCCGGCTGGGCATCGACGACGACGAGCATTACCAGGTGTTCCGCGCCTTCATCGACCGCATCGCCGATGCGGGCTGCCGCACGTTCGTGGTCCACGCGCGCAACGCCTGGCTCAAGGGGCTGTCGCCGAAGGAGAACCGCGAGGTGCCACCGCTGCGCTACGACTGGGCGTATCGGCTCAAGCGCGAGCGAGCCGATCTGCAGGTGGTGGTCAATGGCGGGATCGCGTCGCTGGACGACGCCACGGCGCACCTGCGGCATGCCGACGGGGCGATGCTCGGTCGCGCCGCGTACCACGACCCCTACCTGCTGCACCAGGTCGATGTGGCGTGGTTCGGTGGCCGCATGCACACGCGCGCGCAACTGCTGCGCTCGCTGCGTCCGTATGTCGAGCAGCAGCTGGGGCAGGGCGTATTCCTCAAACACATCAGTCGCCACCTGCTCGGCCTGTTCGCGGGCCAGCGCGGCGGGCGCGCGTTCCGGCAGGTGCTCAGCGAGGGTGCCCACCTGCCGGGTGCCGACTGGAGCCTGATCGAAGAGGCCATCGCGATCACCGAATCCTTCGACACCCACCTCGGCGACCCCGCCGCCAAGCCCCGGAACCACGCCGCATGAGCGACATCGTCACCCGCGACATTCCCGCGTTCCTGCAGCGCGCCCGCGGCTCCGCAGCCGACTTCGGGGCCGCCACGGCGCGTGCGGCGTTCCTGGTCGCGCCCGACGGCTTCCGGCTGGCCGAGCAGTCCGCCAGCGACAACCACTACATGGCCGACGCCCGGGCCTTCGACGCGGCCGCCGCCTCCGCCCAGCACCGCGAGCTGCATTGCGCGATGTCGCGGGTGCTGCCGACGGTCTGTTTCAGCGGAAACCTGGAGACACCCGACGCGGTATTCCCGAACAACGTGTTTGCCACGGCTCCGGGGCGGTACCTCGTCGCCCGCATGCGCCACCCGGTGCGCCGGCGCGAGGCGGCGCGCGACGACATCCGCGGCTTCTTCGCAGGGCTGCTCGGGTACGCCGAGATCGACCTGTCGGCGCAAGCGGAGGCCTGCGAGTTGACCGGTGCGGTGGTCGTGGACCGCGCGCGAGGGCTCGGCTTTGCCGGACTGTCGGAGCGTTGCACCGAGCAGGGCGTCCGCCTCGTGCACGAGGCGCTGGGCCTGCGCGCGACGCTGATGTTCGAGCTGGCTGCGGGCGAGTACCACACGAATGTCGTGCTGGCCGTGCTTGCGGGCCGCGCGGCGCTGATCTGCCCGGACGGATTCGCCGACGCCGCCGTGGTCGCGGCGATCGAGGCGATCTACGCGCCGCATGCCCTCCTGCTCTCGGCGGGGGAGCACGCGGCGTTCACCGGCAATGCGATTGCGCTGTCTGATCGCGAGGTATGGATGAGCCGCGGCGCCGACGAGTCGCTGACAGGTGCCAGCCGCGAGGCGCTGGGCCGCGCCGGCTTCGAGGTGAAGAGCGTGGCGCTGGATGCGATCGAGGCGGCCGGAGGCTCGCTTCGGTGTTGCGTCGGGGAAATCTACTGAGCGGCTGTATACAAGGTGTTGCCTGCTCGCCGGCCCCCCGCCCGGCACATGCTGCCGCATGCGGTCGGGTGCAGCCTCTTGCTTGCGCCGCGGCGCCACCGGTGCCTGAATAGCGGCGGCTTGTGAAAAAAAAGTTCAGACCGGATTCACTGCCCGGCTCCAAGAATGCAGTTCATCGCATCTCTCCGGCGGTGTCGCACCGCTCTGGATCGCCCCGTCCCGGCCGATCACCAACACTGTGAGATCCATGCCCGATTTCTCCTGCATCCGCCTGACCCTGATGTTCCTGCTCGCCACCGCGGCACTGGCTGCCGGCGACGCTTCGGCTCAGCGCTTGCCATACCAGGCCGTCCAGTCCGGATCCGCCTCGGTCGACCGCGAGAGGGCCCAGGCCGCGCACCAGAACCGGCACGCCCGCACCGCCGAACAGCGCGCGCTCTCGGCGGCCGTTCGGCGCGTGGGAACCCAGACCGGGGGCCAGGTATTGAGCGCCGAAAGCGTCCCCTTCGACGGACGCGATGTCAGCAGGATCAAGGTCGTGGACGCCAACGGGCGCGTTCGCGTTTACATGGATGATCCTCAAGCGCCGCCCGACCGCCAGATTCGCCCGGAGGATCGCAGCCCTACACGCGACGATGACAACTGAACGGCCACTCTCCACCTTAACGGGTGTCGGTATTCTGCGGCACCGCTAGACGCTTCAAGGAGTTGCAATGCGTATCCTGCTGGTGGAAGACGAAGCCCCGTTGCGCGAGACGCTCGCCGCGCGCCTCAAGCGCGAAGGCTATGCGGTCGATGCCGCCCAGGACGGCGAAGAGGGCCTCTACATGGGTCGCGAGGTGCCGTTCGATCTTGGCATCATCGACCTCGGATTGCCCAAGATGTCCGGCATGGAGCTGATCAAGGCCCTGCGCGAGGAAGGCAAGAAATTCCCGGTGCTGGTGTTGACCGCACGCTCCAGCTGGCAGGACAAGGTCGAAGGCCTCAAGCAGGGCGCCGACGACTACCTCGTGAAACCTTTCCACGTCGAGGAACTGCTGGCCCGCCTCAACGCGCTGGTGCGCCGTGCCGCCGGCTGGAGCAAGCCGACGCTGGAGTGCGGACCGGTGATGCTCGACCTGGCCGCGCAGACCGTCAGCGTGCACGGCCACAACGTCGACCTGACCAGCTACGAGTACAAGGTGCTCGAATACCTGATGATGCATGCCGGCGAGCTGGTCTCCAAGGCCGACCTCACCGAGCACATCTACCAGCAGGATTTCGATCGCGACTCCAACGTGCTGGAGGTCTTCATCGGCCGCCTGCGCAAGAAGCTCGACCCCGACGGCGCGCTCAAGCCGATCGAGACGGTGCGTGGTCGCGGCTACCGTTTCGCGATCCCGCGCAGCGGCGACTGATCCAGCGCTCACCTTCCTCTCGCGCTGTGGCGTGGACACGCCACGGGTTCCGCGTCGCGGCGGTCGTTTGTAATCTGGGCGACATGACTGGCCTTCCATCCCACTGCATGATTCATCCGCCGGCGCGCGGCGCGTCCGGTGCTGCCCGGTGAAATGGCGACAGCCACGATCGCTGCAGGCGCGGCAGTTGCTGGCCGCGAGCCTTGGCTTGGTCGCCTTCCTCGCGCTGGCCGGTTACGCGCTGGACCGAGCGTTCCTGGAGACCGCCGAAAACAATCTGCGGCAACGCCTCCGGAGCTACGCGCTGGCCTTCGCTGCCGAAGGCGAGTTCGCACGCAACGGTGAGTTCATCCCGCCGTTCCAGTCGGTCGATCCGCGCCTGGACATGCCCGGCAGCGGGCTTTACGCCGAGGTCGTGCTCCCCGACGGGCACTGGGATTCCCCGTCCGCGGTCGGCCCGGTGTTGCCCAGCGGCCAGATGCTGTCCGCGCGCAGGGAGACCTTCGAAGGGCCGTTGCCGATCACCGAGCTGGGCGGATCGCCCGGGGAAGCCTACCGCTACGGCTACGGCGTCATCTGGGACGCCGGCGGCGACACCCGTGCCGAGTTTCCGTACACGATCTACATTCTCGAGGACACTACGCTGCTGCGGCAGCAGGTGAGGGTGTTCCGCGAGGCGCTGTGGAAGTATCTCGGCGGCGCGGGACTGATCCTGCTGCTGCTGCAGGCGCTAATCCTGCGATGGAGCCTGCGGCCGCTGCGACGCGTGATCGACGAGCTCAAGCGCGTCCAGCGCGGCGTCGCCTCGGGCATGAGCGAACAGCACCCGCGCGAACTGGAGCCGCTGACGGAAAGCATCAACGCCTTCATCGAGAGCGAGCGCCAGAACCTGGACCAGCAGCGCAACACCCTGGCCGACCTGGCGCACAGCCTGAAAACGCCGCTGGCGGTGCTGCGGGCGCGACTGGAGAACGATCAGCCGTCCGACGCCGCCGGCGACGCCGAGCTGCGCGAGGAAGTGGCCGTGCAGTTGCGCCGCATGAACGACATCGTCTCCTACCAGCTCGCGCGCGCCGCCAGCGGTGGGCACGTGCTGTTCGCCGCGCCGATCGGGATCGAGCCGCATGCCGAGGTGATCGTGCGCGGGCTGGAGAAGGTCTACGCCGGAAAGGGCGTGCTGTGCGAGTTCGATGTGGCCGAGCGCGTGCAGTTCCACGGCGAGGCCGGCGATCTGCAGGAGCTGCTCGGCAACCTGCTCGAGAACGCGTTCAAATGGGCGAAGTCGCGGGTGCTGCTGACGGTCAAGTCCGGCGAGACGGCACCCAATCGGCGCCCGGGCCTGCTGTTCGCGGTCGACGATGACGGTCCCGGGATTCCGCCCGACCGCGTCGCGCTGATCCTGCAGCGCGGGGTGCGCGGCGACGAGCGCGTGCAGGGCCACGGCATCGGCCTGGCGATCGTGCAGGACATCGTGCGCGCGTACCGCGGAACGCTGGACGTGCGCACGTCGGAAGATCTCGGCGGTGCGCGCTTCGAGGTGCACCTGCCGCCGCGGCTGTAGCGGCGGGTCAGCCCGGCGCCGGCGGATCGGGCGCCTGCGGCTCTTGCCGCGAGAACGGCGGCGGTCCATAGAACCTGGAAAGGTGCGCGGCGATCCCGGGCATGGCCTTGAGCAGGCGCTCGGGATCGCTGAAGTGGTACTCGGTGGCGACGGCGAAGAATTCCTCGGGCGCTTCGGCGGCATAGCCGTCGATGGCCGGCTCGCGGTCGTCGTCGAGCTGCTCGCAGAACCCGTCGAATGCCTGCTGGAAGTCGCGCGCCCACTCGCGCTGCCACTCCCGCGGCAACAGCGGCGTCCCATCCAGCACGCCGTCGAGGAGGTCGAGCTTGTGCGCGATTTCGTGGGCGGCCACGCAGAAGCCGGCGCGCGGATCGTCGCAATCGGCCAGCACGTCGGCCCACGACAGGATCACCGGCCCGTCTCCCCAGGCTTCGCCGATCAGTTCCTCATGGCCTTCGTGCAGCACGCCGGCAGCATCCATGTGGCTGCGGTGCACGCGGAACGCCTCGGGGTAGACGATCAACTGCGACCAGCCGTCGAGTCCGTGTTCGCCGAACTCCAGCACCGGCAGGCAGCACATCGCCGCGAGCATGCAGCGCTCGCGTGCGTCCAGTTGCAGTCGGCCGACCGGCGTGATGGTCTTGGCGTGGATGAAGCGCTCGGCGAGGGATTGCAGCCGCGCGTCGCGCGCCTCGTCCAGCGCAGCCACCCAGGGAACGGCGGCGCGAACTTCGCGCCACAGCAGCGGATCGATCGGCTCGGGCGCGCGCCGCAACCGGCGCAGCAGGTCGAACAAGGGACGGGCCTCTACGGCCTAGCGGAACATGCCGGGAAGAAAGCTGTGCCAGCGCGGCGAACTCGGCCGGCCGCTGGGAACGCCGCCACGGGCGCCTGGCCGGGCGCGGGTCTCGCGCGCCGGGATCTTGCTCCCGCCAACGCGCGCACCGGCGGCGGCCGCGTTGCCGGAGTCGGGTTTTTCGGTGCAGGTGTCGCCCCCTGCGGTATCCATCAGCGCATTGCGGGCGCTCGCAGCGGGGCTGGTCAACAGCAGGACGGCGACTATCACGAACAGCATCCGGATCATGGCGGCATCCTGGGCAGCGGTGAGGGCACCGCTCCGGTGGGAGTTTAGCTGCAAACCCGGGCCGGGCGTCGTTCCGTTCAGGGCCGTCGACCGTGCGCGACGGCATAATCCGCCGATGCTGCCTCTTTCGCCCATCGCACCCATCAGCGTGCTGCTGATCGCGGGTGCCTACCTGATCGGATCGTTGTCGGGCGCGCGGCTGTTGCGGGCCCTGGCCGGACGCCTGCCGGCGGCCGAAGCTTCGGGCGAGAGCCACTGGTTCACCGCAGTGCGCGTCGCGTTCGATCTCGCCAAAGGCGCCATCGCCGTCTGGCTGGCGCTGCGCCATGCCCCCGTGGGCGACGCAATATCGGTCACCGCCCACGGCTACGTGGCTGCATTCGCCACGCTCGCCGGCCATGTATGGCCTTTGTGGCACCGGTTTCGCGGCGGCGGTGGCACCGCGGCCCTGGCCGGTTCGCTGCTGGTGCTCTGGCCGGTCGCCGCCATCGTCTGGCTGATGGCGGGACTGCTGGTGTGGTGGCGAAGCGCACATGCCGGCCTTGCGGTCGCGGCCGGCGCATTGGTCCTGCCGCTGCTGGCATGGTGGACCGCCGCGGAGCCGCCGCGGCTCTGGTTCGCGCTCGCGTCGACCACATTGCTGCTGCTGGCGCATCGCGAAAACCTCCGCCGGCTGTGGACAGGCACGGAGCCCCGATTCGCGCAGGCCAGGCGCTTGCACCGGTGGCGCCGCCGATGATGGATGAGCGAGCGCTGCTGCAAAGGCTCGCCGCGGGGCCGGCCTCCGGCGCCGATCTGGCGCGAGCCACCGGGCTCACGCGCGCGGCGGTCTGGAAGCGGGTGGAAGCCCTGCGCGAGGCGGGCGTGGAGATCCAGGCGCGTCCCGGCGAGGGCTACGCGCTGGCGCGACCGATGCAACTGCTCGACAGCCAGGCCATCGTCGCGGCACTGGCTCCGGCCGCGCGCGCGCGCATGGCTTCGATCGAGGTCGCCTGGTCGATCGATTCGAGCAACAGCCAGCTCCTGCGCCAGCCGGCGGCCGCCGACGGCATGACGACGGTGCTGCTCGCCGAGCGCCAGACCGGCGGGCGCGGCCGACGCGGCCGGCCTTGGGCGTCTCCCCTGGCCGCCCATCTCTACCTCTCGGTTTCGCGCAGCTTCGCCGGCGGCCTGGCACGGCTGGGAGGTCTCAGCCTGGTGGCCGGCATCGCGGCAGCGGAGGCGCTGCATGCGCAGGGTTTTCGCCAGGTCCGGTTGAAGTGGCCCAACGATCTGGTGGTCGAGGAGGGCGGGGTGCTGCGCAAGCTCGGCGGCGTGCTGGTGGAGGGTGGCGGTGAACATGCCGGCCCGGTGCGCGCGGTGATCGGCCTCGGGCTCAACGTTTCGATGCCACCGGCCGCCGGCGCGACGATCGACCAGCCCTGGTGCGACCTCGCGCAACTGGCGGCCGAGCCGCCTTCGCGCAATCTGATCGCCGCCGCGGTGCTCGATCACTGGCTGCCCGCGTTCGAACAGTTCGACGCAGCAGGCCTGGAACCGTTCCTGGCGCGCTATGCCGCGATCGACGCGCTGAAGAGCCGCGCGGTCACGCTGCACGAAGGCACGACGCGCACCGCCCTGGCGCTGGGCCTGGCGGCCGACGGCGCGCTGCTGGTGCGCACCGGCGATGGCGAGGAGCACCACGTCCATTCGGGCGAGGTCAGCGTGCGCTGCGCGGCGGGAAACGCGGCATGAGCCAATGGCTGTTCGACCTGGGCAATACCCGCCTCAAGTGCGCGCCGCTGCACGCCGATGGCAGCCGTGGCGAGGCGGTGGCCATCCCGCACCGCGGCGGCGACATCGCGCAGGCGATCGGCCGCGTGCTGCCGCCGCGATTCGCAGTCGCGCATCTGGCCAGCGTCGCCGACGGCGCGCTGCGCGTGGCGGTGCTCGATGCGCTGGCGCTGCGCTGCGAGCGGGTGTCGCTCGCAAGGACCCAGGCGCGGTTCGGCGCGGTCCGCATCGCCTACCCGGAACCGCGGCAGCTGGGCGTCGACCGTTTCCTGGCGCTGCTCGCCGCCCACGCGCGTGGCGGTGGCGACGTGCTGGTCTGCGGCATCGGGACCGGCCTGACCATCGACCTGCTGGACGCCGTCGGACGCCACCACGGCGGACTCATCGCCCCGTCGCCGGTAACGATGCGCGAGGCCCTGAACGACCGCGCGCCGCACCTGCCGGTCGATGGCGGCGGCGCCGGCTACGACTTCGCCGACAACACCATCGACGCGCTCGCGGCCGGCTGCGACGGGGCAGCGCTGGGCCTGATCGAGCGCAGCCTCGCCATGGGCTTGGAAAAACTCGGACGGGCGCCTGTGTTGCACCTGCATGGCGGCGGCGCCGAGCCGCTGTCCGCCCTGCTGCCCGGCGCGAGCTGGAGCCCGGACCTGGTGCTGGACGGGCTGGCGATCTGGGCCGCCGCCGAGTCCGCCCCGTGACCGGGCTGGCTACAATCGCGGCATGCTGATCCGCGCCGTCATCGTCCTGCTGCTCATCCTCAACATCGGCATCGCAGCGTGGTGGCTCGCGCGACCGCCGCCGGAAGACGAGGCAAAAGCGTCATCGGCAGCCACCCTGTCGCCGGACATCCCGCGCCTGCTGCTCGCCGATGAAGCACCCGCCGCTCGGCCCGCCGATCCGGCGCCGGACCCGGCGTCGTCCCCGCAGGCGGCGACGACCACTGCCGGGTTCTGCGTCAGCTACGGCGCCTTTGCCAGCGCTGAAGAAGCCGCACAGGCCCGGCACCGGCTGCAGCCCGCGGCGGTGAGGGTCGGGGTTCGCGCCCAGGGGGGGCCGCCGTACCGCGGCTGGAAGGTGTGGTTGCCTCCGTTCGAGGAGATGGACGAGGTGGAGGCCGTGTCGGCCCGGGTCGCCGAGGCCGGCTTCAAGGACCAGTTCATCGTGCGCGAGGGACGCGACGCCCGGTCGCTCGCGCTGGGACGATTCGGCGCCCAGGCACCTGCCCGCCAGCACGCGGACAAGCTCCTGGCGGCCGGTTTCCCAGCCCGCGCCGACCCGATCGGCAGCGGCGCGATCGGCTACTGGCTCGACGTGACTGCGGCTGCCGCCGATCCGCAGCGGCTGCGTGATCTGGCCGGTGCCACCGAAGCGCGCGAGGTCGATTGCGCCACCTGGCGCTAGCCCGGCATCGCCAGCGCGACACCCGCACGGGGCGCCTGCCGCCGCACAAGCTAGAATGGCGATCATGCCGGCTTAGCTCAGTTGGTAGAGCAACTGATTTGTAATCAGTAGGTCGTCGGTTCGATTCCGACAGCCGGCACCAACCATCGTTTCACCCGTCGCGCTTCGCACGCCGCCGCAGCGAAGGGCGGCAAACGCCCGCCACCCGGAGCCCGCTACTTCGTGGTCCTTTGGCGCGCCGCGCACTCGATCAGAGGTCGAAGAAGTCGAATATCGAGATGTCCAGCTCGGGGAACTCGAGCCAGGACAGGTCCCAGTCGAACCAGTCGCTTGCCTCGCCGGTGGCCACCGCGCCGAGCATCTCGGCCTTCATCGAAGCGTAGTCGCAGGCCTCACCCGCATCCGCGTGGAGGCGATCGAAGTCCGCATGCGAATTGAACATGGCGTGCGACCAGCAGGCGACGTCCATCGTGATGCCCTTCCGCCGATTGGATTCCCGCACCTGTTCGATGCTGTAGAACTTCCGCTTGCCGTGGTGGCGGACCAGATCCTCCCCGACCAGTTTCGCCTGCGCCTTCTTGTCCGCGGGGCTGATGGCGCATGGAGCGGACTGCACGGCGGTACCACCGCTGATGCGCTACGTGCCGAGTCGTCCGCACGAAGACAGGCCGACAAGAACGAGCCTGACCCCATGCCCACCCGACGCGGGTTCCTGACATTACGTCCACGGGCCGGGGGTCAAGGTTGCGACTCAGCCCTTGCGGGTCCCAACGAGTGTCACAGCATGAACAGGAAAGATGACACACCCGACGCGAACCGCGACCCAATCACCGGGGCTCCGGGTGCGCACCCGGTCGGAACCGGTCTGGGAGCAGCCGCAGGAGGTACAGCAGGCGCAGCGATCGGATCGGTCGCGGGGCCCGTCGGGACCGTAGTGGGCGCGGCGATTGGCGCCGTCGCAGGTGGCCTGGGTGGTAAGGCCGCGGGCGAGGCGGTGAATCCCACGGCTGAAGACGCCTACTGGCGCGACAACTACAAGAATGAGACCTACGTAAAACCCGAGCACACCTACGACGACTACGCGCCGGCGTATCGTACCGGCTACGAGAACCGGACCAGGTATGCAGACAGGACCTTCGAAGACGCAGAAGGCGACCTGCGCACGGATTACGAGCGGAACCGCGGCAATTCCCGTCTCGAGTGGAACGATGCGAAGAGCGCAACACGTGCCGCGTGGCACCGCGTCGAGCGCGCGATACCGGGCGATGCGGACCGCGACGGCCGCTGAATTTCGACTTTCATGTGGAACGGATTACGTAGGGGCCTCTTCGGAGGCCCCTTTTTTTGGCGCTGTGGATTGCAGGGCGCGGGGAGATGCAACCGGCAGCAGTGCTGAAGCGCAGCAATCCGATTCCGGCGGGCCGGCATCAGACGCGACATCACGATGCAGGTCAGTGCAGCGCTTCGCACCGGGTTAACCACGCAAAAGCTATCCATAGTTCACCCCAACGAGGAGCGATCCGATGGCCGACAGCAAACGAGAACTCATCGAGCCCCACAAAGGCGACAAGCGCTACGTACGACGCGACGAGAACGGCCAGTTCAAGGAAAGCGACGACGTGAGTCGTTCCCTGAGCCAGGACGTACGCAAGGAAGCCAGGTCGGAGTCGAAGAAAGGCCAAGGCGACCGAGGCGACCGCAAGGGCTGATCGCGCAGGAGTCCACTCTTCTCCCCAAGCGAAGACAGGATGGAGGTAGGTAACCTCACCCGCCGCAACCGCCTCCGTCCCCTTTGTTCACATGCGATCTAACACCTGAATTAAGCCAGACCACGAAGTGGTTTCGGCTTGAATGAGTAAAAAGGAGACTTCCCACTTCAGCGGCCAAGCCGCTCGGCCTCTCGGGCCATGATTGGTTTTTGCGGACTCAATCAAACGAAGGAGAAGTCTCCAATGCGCACTATAACCATCGGCGTGGACTTGGCAAAACTGCTGTTCTCGACCTGTGAGGTCGATCCTTCCGGGCGTGTCCTGCAGCGCAAGGACCTGCGGCGCGACGCCTTCGCCGCGTGGCTGGCGCAGCAGCCGGTCGGCACGGTGGTGGCGATGGAAGCCTGCAGCGGCGCGCACTACTGGGCACGGCGGTGTCTGGCGTACGACCTCGAGCCGAAGCTGATGGCGGCACAGTTCGTGAAGCCGTTCCGCAAGAGCTGCACCACCAAGAACGATCGCAACGATGCCGAGGCCATCGCCACCGCAGCGCGCCAGGGCAACATGCGGTTCGTGCCAGTGAAGTCGGTCGACCAGCAGGCGCGTCTGGCCTGGCATCGCGTGCGCGAAGGCTACAAGACCGAAGCGCTGGCGATCGGCAACCGGCTGCGCGGGCTGCTGGCCGAGTTCGGCATCGTGGTCGCACAGAGCGATCATGCGTTGCGACGCGCATTGGCCGATTTGAAGCCGTCGTCGGAAATGCCGTCCGCGATGCTGGAGCTGTTCGACGATTTGAATCGCCACTGGCAACAGGTGCGCGAGCGGATAGCCGACTGCGACAAGCGCATCGCCCACCACGCGAAGCTCGACGAACGCAGTGCACGCGCGCAGCAGATCATCGGCATCGGCCCGCTCACCGCTGACGCGGTGGTCGCCACGGTCGGCTCGGCCCGCGAATTCAAGAACGGACGGCAGATGTCGGCGTGGATGGGGCTGACGCCAACCCAGCGTAAGCGTCCGGCCGCGCCACCTGTCCTGACGATCTGAACCCTGCTTCGATACGCACCTGTTCTCACAGGAGCGTACGCATGGGCGGCAAAGCGGCATTGTGGAAATTACACCTGGATGGTTGGCGC
>JALYOG010000139.1 GCA_030856985.1 Pseudomonadota bacterium
CGAGGCCGTGCCCCAGGGCGAGCCGCGCAGCGGCGGCGAGCTGCGCGATCCGGATTTCCGCGTGACCACGCGCGAGTTCGCGCTGGACCGCAGGGTCGAGGTCTACCAGTGGAAGGCGGCCGGTTCCGGCTACCAGCGGGTCTGGCACCAGGCGGCGATCGATTCGACGCAGTTCGCACCGGGGCACGAGAACCCCTCGGTGCTGCTGATCGAGAGCGACCGCTGGTGGGCGCCGAGCCCCACTCTGGACGGGGCGCCGCTGGACGACGCGGTGGTGAAGTCGCTCGGCCGGTGGCGATCGTTCCGGCCCGGGTTCTCGCGCCTGCCGGCGAACCTTGCCGCCTCGTTCCAGCCCGAGGGCGACGGGCTGGGCACTGCCGAGAACCCATTGGACCCGCAGATCGGCGACCTGCGCGTGAACTGGTATGAGCTGGCGCTGCCTCCGCTGGCGGGGCAGGTGGTGCTGCGCAACGGCACGTGGAAGTTGAAGAGCGATGTCGTGCCGCTGGCGCAGGATCCGCGTGCGGTGGCGTCGGTCGGCGTCGCGGCGGCGCGGGAACCGGTGCGCGCGCTGTGGCCGTGGTTGTTCGTGCTGTTGCTGCCTGTGCTGTTGGTCGTGGCGATCAGGCGGCGTCGGTAAGCGTCGGTCTGGCGTCGAGGGATCAGGTCGATCTCTGTCGTGGTGACGAGTCGGGCCCTGCCGCGCTCCTGGCTCCGTCTCCCTCCGGGAGAGGGCTGGGGTGAGGGTTCGGAGCAGCGCGTCAGTGACGCGTGGTGGTGGGTGACTCAGGCCCGGATCACTCCCGCATGTGGAGATGAGCGACACACCGAACCCTCACCCCCGGCCCCTCTCCCGGTGGGAGAGGGGAGCAAAACCCGGAGCTAGGCCGCAGCCGCGGCCTGCACGCGCGGGCCTTCCTTGAGCGCGCGGCCGATCATCTCCACCAGCAGCTCGATTTCCTGGCTGGTGATGGTGAACGGCGGGGTGAAGCGCAGCGAATTGACGCCGCCATGAATCACCCCGATGCCGCGCTCGCGCAGCCACTCCTCGGTGGAGCCGGCGCCGAAGCACTTGAACTGCGGATCCAGTTCGCACGAGAACAACAGTCCGGTGCCCTGCACCTTGGTGATCAGGCCGCCCGACTCGTGCTTGAGCGACTCCAGCTTGGCGATCGCTTCGGTCCCGCGCACGCGGATGTTCTCGCGCAGCCGCGGCGTCACCTGCCTGAGCACCGAGCACGCGACTTCGAGCGCGCGCGGGTTGGTGGTCATGGTGTTGCCGTACAGGCCCTTCTTGTAGAGCCCGGCCGCGCGCTCGCCGACGGCGAGCACCGACAGCGGGTACTGGCCGGCATTGAGCGCCTTGGAATAGGTCTCCATGTCGGGCGCGTCCAGGCCTTCGAAGCCGGGGTAGTCGACGATCGACAGCACCCCGTGCGCGCGCAGCCCGGCCTGGATCGAATCGACCAGCAGCAGCGAGCCGTGTTCGCGCGTGAGCTCGCGGGCGGCCGCGTAGAAGTCCACCGGCAGCGCGCGACCCGGGTCGCCTTCGCCCATCACGGGCTCCAGGAAGATCGCCTCGATGAACCAGCCGTGCTGGTCGGCTTCGGCGAACACCTGCCTGAGCGCCTCGACATCGTAGGGCGCGATCGCGATCACGGAGGACTCGCCGCGGAAGCTCGCCAGGTGCTGCAGGTAGGTATTGCGGCTGGAATCGGAGTACAGCGCCGGCCGGTCGGTGCGGCCGTGGAAGCTGCCCTTGACCACGACCCGCTTGATCGTGCGCCCGGCATGGCGGCCGCCGGTATCGGTCATCAGCTTGGCATTGGCATCGGCGATGCGCGCCGCCAGGCTGACCGACTCGGAGCCCGAATTGAGGCACATGAAACGCGTGTACGGGCATCCGCCGCCGGTGAAGCCGATCGCGTCGCGCAACAGGCGCTCGAAGCGCAGCTGCGACAGGCTCGGGGTCATGATGTTGGCCATGGCCTGCGGCTTGGCCATCGCCGCGATGACAGAGGCCGGGGCATGGCCGAGGCCGAGCATGCCGTAGCCGCCGGAGTCGTGCAGCACCGCGCCCTTGAGCGTGACGATCCACGGGCCCCGCGCCGCCAGCGCGATGTAGGGGTTGACCGCGTCTTCCGAATAGAAATTGATGTAGCCGGCCTGCACCGCCTGCACCTGCGCATCTTCGTCCTGGTCCAGCAGGTCGGCGATGTCGGCCTTGATCTGGTCGTATTCGGCGCGCGCCGCCTCGACGGCTTCGATCAGTTCGGGGTATTCGCCGAAGCGGGCAAGGGTGGCGTCGTCCAGTCCAGGGGTGCGGCGGGTACCGGCGTGGGCCCGCAGCGGTTTGAGCAGATCGATCGGGTGCATGGTGTCCTCCTGGAACAAAAACCAGAAAACGCGAGGAAATCCTCGCGCTGGTCATAATGAAAACAACGACTTGGATGCAGTCAGCACGGCGATTTTAGCATTCGCCCCCCCACGGGGTAACCCCCGCCGGGTCCCGGCGGAGCGGATCCGGGCGGCGCGAGGCGTCCGCCGGCTCGAGGCTGGCTTCCGCGCATTTGGCGCAGCGCACGCTGGGCCCCGATAATGCCCACCCGCGCGGAAAGCGCTGCACCGGCGCGGCTTCGGCCGCATCGACGGTCTTGAAAAAATCGGATTTCCACTACTGCCTGCCGCCCGAATTGATCGCGCAGGCGCCGCTGCCCGAGCGCTCGGCCAGCCGCCTGCTGCTGGTGCCGCCGGGCGAGGCTGCGTTCGAGAACCGCGTTTTCGCCGACCTGCCGCGGCTGCTGCAGCCCGGCGACCTGCTGGTGTTCAACGACACGCGGGTGATTCCCGCGCGGCTGTTCGGCAACAAGGCCAGCGGTGGCCGCGTCGAGATCCTGATCGAGCGGCTGCTGGGCGCCCAGGAGGCGCGTGCGCAGCTCGGCGTGAGCAAATCGCCCAAGCCCGGTGCGCGCATCGCCCTGGACGCGGGCGGGGAGGCGGAGGTGCTCGACCGTGAAGGCGAGTTCTACCGCCTGCGCTTCCACGTGTCAGAAGCGCTCGAACGCTGGCTGCTGCACGCCGGGCGACTGCCCCTGCCACCGTACATCCAGCGCGAGCCCGGCGCGGACGACACCGAGCGCTACCAGACCGTGTTCGCGCGCGAGATCGGTGCGGTCGCGGCGCCGACGGCCGGCCTCCACTTCGACCAGGCACTGCTGGATGCGCTCGCGGCGCGCGGGGTGAACTTCGGCCACGTGACCCTGCACGTCGGCGCGGGCACCTTCCAGCCGGTCCGGGCCGAGAACCTCGACCAGCACGTGATGCACAGCGAGTGGCTGAACGTCGGCGCCGAGCTGGTCGAGAGCATCCGCCGCACCCGCGCGGCCGGCGGTCGGGTGATCGCGGTCGGCACCACCGTTGTGCGGGCCATGGAGTCCGCCTCGCGCCCGTGCGCGGACGGAAGCAGCGAACTGCAGCCGTTCGCGGGCGAGACGCGCCTGTTCATCCTGCCCGGATACCGGATCCGCTCGGTCGATGCGCTGATCACCAACTTCCACCTGCCCCAGAGCACCCTGCTGATGATGATTTCCGCCTTCGCCGGCAAGGAACGCGTGTTCGCCGCCTACGAGCACGCGATCGCCGCGCGCTACCGGTTCTTCTCCTACGGCGACGCGATGCTGCTGTATCCGCGCCGCGAAGAGATCCGCACACCGCGCCGCGACGAGACTTGCATACCATGATGAAAAACGCGTCGCCACGCGCGAAGAGAGCACGCATGGGGGGTGTTGCTCCGATGCCTTCGTCGCGAAGAACACCGGACCACGCGATCAACAACGCGTCGCCACGCGCCAAGAACACCCGCTTGGGGGTTTCCGGTTTCGTTGCTGGCGGCAAGATCACACAAACGCAGGCAACCGCATGAGCCGCATGGACTTCCAGCTGCTCGGCAGCGACGGCGCCGCGCGCCGCGGCCGGCTGACGTTTCCGCGCGGGATCGTGGAAACCCCGGCGTTCATGCCGGTCGGCACCTACGGGACTGTGAAAGGCATCCTCCCCGAGCATGTCGCCGCCCTGGGCGCGCAGATGATCCTGGGCAACACCTTCCACCTGTTCCTGCGGCCTGGGCTGGAGGTGATCGCCGAGCACGGCGACCTGCATGGTTTCATGCGCTGGGACGGCCCGATCCTGACCGATTCGGGCGGCTTTCAGGTGTTCTCGCTGGCGCACAAGCGCAAGATCACCGAGGCCGGCGTCACCTTCGCGGCACCGATCGACGGGCGCAAGGTGTTCCTCGGCCCCGAGGAGAGCATGCACATCCAGAAGGTGCTCGGCTCGGACGTGGTGATGATCTTCGACGAGTGCACGCCCTACCTGGTCGACGGCGCGCCGGCCACCGAGGCGCTGGCGCGGGCCTCCATGGAGCTGAGCCTGCGCTGGGCCGAGCGCTCCCGGAAGGCGCACGAGGGCAACGACGCGGCCCTGTTCGGGATCGTGCAGGGCGGCATGCACCACGCGCTGCGCACGCGCTCGGCGCAGGGGCTTGTCGATATCGGCTTCGACGGCTACGCGGTCGGCGGACTGGCCGTGGGCGAGCCGGAGGCGGACCGCAACGCGATGCTCGAACACACCTGCCCGCAGTTGCCGGCCGACCGCCCCCGCTACCTGATGGGCGTCGGCCGCCCGGAGGACCTGGTGGAATCGGTCGCGCGCGGCATCGACATGTTCGACTGCGTCATGCCGACCCGCAACGCGCGCAACGGCCACTATTTCACCGCCTCGGGCACCGTTCGGGTGCGCAATGCCCGCTACGAGCGCGACCTGCGTCCGATCGAGGAGGGATGCGACTGCTACGCCTGCAGCAACGGTTTCAGCCGCTCCTACCTGCGCCACCTGGACCGCTGCAACGAGATGCTCGGGCCGATGCTGGGCACCCTGCACAACCTGCGCTATTACCAGCGGCTCATGGCGGGGATGCGCGAGGCGATCGCGCAGGGAACTTTTGCCGCATTCCGGGAGTCCTTCCATGCGGCGCGGGTTCGATCCGAATCGTCGCCCGGGAGTGCGGGGGTGCCATCGGCCTGATCCATGCAGGGCTTTTTGGGGATCCCGAGGCGCTCGTATCGCTCGATGTCCGGCATGCCGCACGCCTCCCCGGGGCGGCGGCGGCGGAGAATCAAAAGCTCCGTGGCATAATCTCCGGCTTAATTTCCGCTTCTGGACGACCTCATGAACCTGCTCGACCTGTTGATCGCACCTGCCCATGCCCAGGCCGCCGCACAGCCGGGCGCGTTCAGCGGCATGTCGCTGTTGTTTCCGATCCTGCTGATCGGCGTGATGTATTTCCTGATGATCCGGCCGCAGATGAAACGCGCCAAGGAACACAAGGCGATGGTCGAGAAGCTCGCGCGCGGCGACGAAGTGATCACCAGCGGCGGCGTTGCCGGCACGATCACCGACGTGGGCGACAACTTCGTCAGCGTGGAAATCGCCGACAACGTGCGCGTGCGGGTGCAGAAGGGCGCCGTGGCCAACGTGCTGCCCAAGGGGACGCTGAAATCCGCCTGATCGGTCGGCACCGACCGGGCAAACTGCTTCAGCATTACTGATCGAGCACCACAAACCGAGAACCCGCAGGGCCCGCGAGGGCCCGTGGAACTGCCGGCGCGCTTGCAAGGCGCCACCCACTTCTGCCTTATCGACGTACGGCGGCCGGCTGGCCACCGCAGGGACAATCGATGTTGACCTACGCGCGCTGGAAATATTTCATCATCCTGCTGGTTCTGCTGTTCAGCGCCATCTACGCCTTGCCCAACGTGTTCCAGAAGGACCCGTCGGTCCAGATCACCGCCAGCCGTGGCGCGGCGATCGACGAGGGGCTGCGGGCGCGCGTGGCCGCGACGCTCGAACAGGCGGGTATCTCGCCGCTGGCCGTGGAAATCGATGGCGACAACCTGCTGGCGCGGCTGAGCACGCCCGAAGCGCAGATCGGCGCGGCCGACGCCCTGCGCCCGGTGCTCGGCAGCGACTACGTCGTCGCGCTCAATCTGGCCTCCAACGTGCCCGACTGGCTGGGCAGGATCGGCGCGCAGCCGATGCTGCTGGGCCTGGACCTGCAAGGCGGCGTGCACTTCCTCATGCAGGTGGACCAGAAAGCCGCGCTCGACAAGCACCTGGAAGCCAGCACCGAGGACGTGCGCATCCTGCTGCGCGAGAACCGCGTGCGCTACGAGTCGGTGACGCGCACCGGCGACAACAGCATCGTGGTCACTCTTTCCGGCGAGGCCGACGCGGACAAGGCGCGCGGGCTGCTGGCGGTCAACCAGGCCACGCTGGCCCAGGATTCGCAGGGAAGGGTCATCTCGCTGCGGGTTCCGGAGGCGGAGCTGCAGCGCATGGCGTTGGCTGCGATCGAGCAGAACGTCGGCACGCTGCGCAAGCGCATCGACGCGCTGGGCGTATCCGAACCGATCATCCAGCGCCAGGGCGACGATCGCATCGTGGTGCAACTGCCAGGCGTGCAGGACACCGCGCAGGCCAAGCGCATCCTCGGCGCGACCGCGACGCTGGAATACCGCGCCGTGGTCGAGGGCAATGCGTACGACGCGGTCGCTTCGGGCAGCGTCCCGCCGCAGGCCAGGATCTTTTACCGCAAGGAACTCGGCCCCGACGGCAAGCCGGCGCCGATCCTGCTCAACAAGCGCGTGATCGCCTCGGGCGACCAGCTCGTCGGCGCCACGGCGATGTTCGACCAGCAGACGGGCTCGCCCGCGGTGTCGGTGCGCCTCAACAGCGCCGGCGGCCAGCGCATGTTCGACTTCACCAGCGAGAACGTCGGCAAGCCGATGGCCGTGGTGTACATCGAGCGCATCCCCGAGGTGCGCGTCGTCAATGGCGAGGAAGTCCGCTCGACCCGCATCAGCGAAGAAGTGATTTCGGTCGCCAACATCAACGGCGTGTTCGGCAAGGAATTCCAGACCACCGGGCTGGACAGCAGCAAGGAGGCGGCCGATCTCGCGCTGCTGCTGCGCGCCGGTTCGCTGGCGGCGCCGATGGACTTCATCGAGGAGCGCATCGTCGGCCCGAGCCTGGGGCGCGAGAACGTGCAGCGCGGCATGCAGGCGGTGCTGTACTCGTTCCTGTTCACGCTGCTGTTCTTCCTGGTCTACTACCGCATGTTCGGCGTGATCACCTGCCTGGCGCTGTTGCTCAACCTGCTCGCGGTCGTGGCGGTGATGTCGATGTTCGGCTTCACCCTGACCCTGCCGGGTTTCGCCGGTATCGCCTTGACGGTGGCCTTGTCGGTGGATGCCAACGTGCTGATCAACGAGCGCATCCGCGAGGAACTGCGCGCGGGTCTGCCCGCGAAGGCGGCGATCTCGGCGGGCTACGAGAAGGCGGTCGGCACGATCGCCGACGCCAACATCACCGCGATCCTCGCCGGCGTCGCGCTGTTCGCGTTCGGTACCGGGCCGGTCAAGGGCTTTGCGGTCGCCCTGATCGTCGGCATCGCGACCTCGATGTACACCGCGGTCTCGGCCTCGCGCGGCATCGCCACGCTGGTCTACGGCGGCCGCCGCAAGCTCAAGTCCATTGCGATCTGACCGGGAAACCCTGCAGATGAAACCCTTCAATTTGTTCCCGTACGACAGCAAGTTCGACTTCATGCGGCTGCGCTGGATCTCGCTGGGCATCGCCCTGGTGCTGGTGCTGGTTTCGGTCGGTGCGATGGTCTTCAAGGGCTTCAATTTCGCCCTGGATTTCACCGGCGGCACGGTGACCGAGTTGCGCTTCGAGCGGCCCGTGGACGTCGACGACGTTCGCGAGCGTCTCGCCGAGGCTGGTTTCGGCAACGCGCAGGTGCAGACGCTCGGCACCGGGCAGGACCTGCTGATCCGCCTTCAGCCAAGGGCGTCCACGGGCGTGGCTTCCGATGCGACCAGCACGGTGGCCGGCAACGTGCAGCGCGCGGTGTCGACTCCCGACAACCCCGGCACCGTGATCAAGAGCGACTTCGTCGGTCCACAGGTTGGCAAGGAGATGGCGGTCAACGGCATCTGGGCCGTGATCTTCGTGGTCGTCGGCTTCCTGTTCTACATCTCGTTCCGCTTCGAGAAGAAGTTCGCGATCGCGGCGGTGATCACCACGATGCACGACGTGATCCTCGTCAGCGGCTGGTTCGCACTGACCGGCCACGAGTTCGACCTGGCCGTGCTGGCCGGCGTGCTGTCGGTGATGGGCTTCTCGATCAACGACACGATCGTGATCTTCGACCGCATCCGCGAGAATTTCCGCTCGCTGCGTGCCGATCCGATCGCCGTGATCAACAGCTCGCTCAACCAGACGCTGTCGCGCACCGTGATCACCTCGTTCGTGGCCCTGCTCACGATGCTGGCGCTGTATTTCTACGGCGGCGGTTCGCTCACCGGCCTTGCCGAGGCGATGCTGCTGGGCGTGGTCGTCGGCACGCTGTCGTCGATCTTCCTCGCCGCGCCGCTGCTGACCCTGGGACCGCTGCGCGTGGTCAAGCAGGACCTGATGCCCAAGGCCAAGGACGAAGAGGCGCTGGCGCGGCGGCCGTAGGCCTGCGCGCGCGATTCACGGAAAAGGCCGCGATCGCTCGCGGCCTTTTTCGTTGCGGCACCCGGCGCCGGCGAGGACTTCCCGGACCCGGGGCGGCCGATGCGATCAGTCGAACGTGGCCGCGTAACCGCTACGGGCGATCCGCTTCTGCAGCAGTTCGCAGACCTTGATGTTGCCCGCAACGATGGGCCGCGCATTGCTGCCGCGCACGTCCATCGGGCCGGTCATGCGGCCTTTGTAATCGCAGACCTTGCCGCCGGCTTCGCGCACCATCAGCACACCCGCGGCAATGTCCCAGGGCTTCACGCCGGCCTCGAAATAGCCGTCGACGCGGCCCGCGGCCACGTACGCCAGGTCGAGCGCGGCCGAACCGCTGCGGCGGATGTCCTCGATGTCGGTCATCAGGTCCTTGA
The DNA here is from genome assembly GCA_030856985.1 of Pseudomonadota bacterium. Taxonomy (GTDB): domain Bacteria; phylum Pseudomonadota; class Gammaproteobacteria; order Xanthomonadales; family Xanthomonadaceae; genus Lysobacter_K. Next base: position 8,994 of record JALYOG010000139.1, read on the forward strand.
CGCAGTCCAGGTGCGCGCCGATGCGGCTGCGCTCGCGCGGCGCGAACCCGGTCAACAGCATCGCGCCGCCGAGATCCTTGCGATCGGCCACGCGCACGCGTTTTTCGTTGAGCACCGTGCCGCTGCCGCGGCTGGTCGTGAACAGCTCGTTGCGCAGCGGATCGAAGATCACCCCGTGCACCGGCTCGCCGTTCTCGACCAGCGCGATGGAGACGCAGAAATGCGGAATCCCGCGCAGGAAATTGCTGGTGCCGTCGAGCGGGTCGATCACCCAGGTGAACCGGTTGGCGCCGATCGGGCCGCTTTCCTCGCCGAGGATCGCGTAATCGGGCGTCGAACGGCGGAACTCCTTGATGATCTCCTTCTCGGCCAGGGTGTCCACTTCGCTGGCAAAGTCCATCCGGTCCTTCTCGACGACGTTCAGCGCATCGAGCTTGTACATGTGGCGCAACAGCACGTTGCCGGCGGCGCGGGCGGCCTTGACCATGAGGGTGACGGCGGGTTTCTGCATGGCGTGCGGTCTCGGCGGGAGCGTGGGGGACGGGCTGGAATGTAAAAAGAGCAGGCCGGAAGAGCGCACGATGGGTCGTGGCCGGGCCGCGGAGTTTACCATTCCCGCCCATGACCACCGATCCCAATACGCCGGACCATTCCGGCTCATCGACCCCCGCCGACCACCTGCGCATCGTGCTGGTATGCACCCAGCATCCGGGCAACATCGGCTCGGCCGCGCGCGCGATCAAGACCATGGGCCTGTCGCGGCTGGTGCTGGTGGGGCCCGAGCGGCCCACCAGCGCCGAAGCGGCGGCACTGGCCGCAGGTGCCGACGATGTCCTGGCCGGCGCGCTGCGCTTCGAGACGCTCGCCGAGGCGGTCGCCGACTGCAGGCTGGTGCTGGGCTGCACCGCGCGCAGCCGCAGGGTGCCACTCGACGAACTGCACCCGCGTGACGCGGCAGCGCGCGCGGTCGGCGATGCCGCCACTGGCGCCGAGGTGGCCCTGGTCTTCGGCCGGGAGCGCACCGGCCTCACCAACGACGAACTGCAGTTGTGCCACGCGGCGGTGAACATCCCGGCCAATCCCGAGTACAGCTCGCTGAATCTCGCCGCCGCGGTGCAGGTGCTCGCCTACGAGTTGCGGCTGTCGATCCTGGAGCGGAACGCCGCCGCTGCAGGGATGGGCGCCGCCGGGAACGGGGCCGCGGTGGACCACCGCCGCGACGACCCGCCTGCTTCGCATGCCGAGCTCGAGGGTTTCTTCACGCAGTTGGCCGGAACCCTGGATGCCATCGATTTCCACAAGGGCCGGGCACCCGAGTCGGCCATGCGCAAATTGCGCCGCTTGTTCCTGCGGGCCGACCTGGACGCGAGGGAGGTGCGGCTGCTGCGCGGGATCCTCGCCGATGCCGAACGGATGGCGATGCTGGCCGGCCAGCGGCGCTGAGCAGTTTCGCCGCGCGGCTGTATCGGCTCGCGCGGCTTTCCTTTAGGCTCCCCATCTGCCGCCGGACCGGGCTTTTCCATTGATTCGACGCCTGAGCTGTATCGCCTTCGTCGTGCTGCTCGCCTGCAGTGCGGGCGTGCCCCTGCCGGCGGTGGCGCGCGAGCCCGTCGGCAAGGCCGCCGCGTCGCACGCACCGATGGCCGACCACGTGCTGGTGCTGGGCAGGATCAGCGACGACCCCAAGGCCCACCACGACCAGCTCAAGCCGCTGCTGGACTACGTGCTGCCGCGCATGGCCGAGGTCGGAATCCGCGAGGGCCGGGTGCTGATGGCGCGCGATGCGCAGCAGATGGCGAGCTACCTGCGCCGCGGCCGCGTCGACTGGGTCACCGAGACTGCCGGCACCGCCATGCTGCTGCGCGAGCGCGCCGACGCGCGGCCGATCCTGCTGACCGAACGCGACGGACGCAGCCACTACCGCAGCGTGTTCTTCGCGCGCCGCGACAAGGGAATCTCCTCGCTCGGGGACCTGCGCGGGCACAGCGTCGCGTTCCAGCGGCCGACCTCCACCAGCGCCTACTTCGTGCCGGCGGCCACGCTGCTGGAGCACGGCCTGCGCCTGGAAATCCTGCTGTCGCCCAACGACGACATCGACGACTCCGAGGTCGGTTACCTGTTCGCGCGCTCGGAACTGAATATCGCCACGTGGGTGCACAAGGGCCTGGTCGACGTCGGGGTGATGAGCGACCTGGACTGGGACAACCCCCGGCGCATCCCGGCCGCGTTTCGCGAGGACATGGTGGTGTTCGAGCGTACCCAGGAGTTTCCGCGCGCCGTGGAGATGGTGCGCGCCGGGCTCGATCCGCGCGTGGCGGCCCGGTTGTCGGAAGTGCTGCTGGCGGCGGCCGATGATCCGGCTGCGGCAACGGCCCTGCGGCAGTTCTTCCAGACCACGCGGTTCCTGCCCGTGGACGACGCGTCGGCGCGTTCGCTGGAGCGCATCGCGATCGGCGTCGATCGCGTGCGCAAGGAAGTCGAGTGAGTCTGCGCTACGGCCTGCAGGCCAAGTTCCTGGCGATCATGCTGCTGGTCCTGCTGGTGGTGGCGGCGTTGTTCGCGCTTTTCCTGCAGCGGCAGGAGCGCATGCAGGCGGACGTGGAGGGCGTGAGCCGCGACGCCATGCAGTCGATCGTGGCCGACGGGCTTCGCAGGCGCGGGGAGGGCACCGTCGGCCAACTGACGCAGGCGCTCGCCAACCCGCTATACTACTTCGACCTGGACGCCGTGGGCGAGCTGAGCCGGGCCGCGCTGCGCCAGCCGGCGACGCGCTACGTGGTGGTGTACGACGCGCAGGGGCTGATCGTCCATGACGGCAGCGACGTGATCGCACCCTATGGCCAGGCGATGGACGACAGTCTCTCGGCGGGCGCCGTGGCCGCGCGCGGAATGCACACGCAGTTCGACGACGAGGTGATGGACGTGTCGGCGCCGATCATGATCGGTTCGGAACGGATCGGCGGGGTGCGGATCGGTTTCGACCTCCAGGCATCGCGCGAGCTGCAGAATCGCGCCGTTGCCGATCTGCGCAGCCGGCTGGAGGAACTCCGGCGCAGGCAACTGTGGTGGCTGGGGGTGATCAGCGCCGCGCTGTTCGCATTCGGCATCCTCATGGTAGGGCTGATCCAGCGCTGGCTGGTGCGGCCGATCGACGAACTGGCGCGGTCGGCGCGTGCGGTCGAGAACGGCCAGTTCGATACGAGCACGCCGGTCAGCCTGCGCAACGACGAGCTGGGCGATCTCACCCGCACGTTCGCCCGCATGAGCCTGAACGTGGCCCGACACGACCGCGACATCCGGCACATGGCCTACACCGACGCGCTGACGGGGCTCGCCAACCGGCTCTCCTTCCGCGAGGCGCTGGACCGCCGGCTGCTGCACTCCGATGGCGCCGGGCTGCAGCTGGCTTTGCTGTTCGCCGACATCGACGACTTCAAGCGCGTCAACGACACCTTCGGCCACGACGCCGGCGACGAAGTGCTGCTGCAGTTCGCCGCCCGCATCCGCGCCGCGGTCGAGAAACACGGCGGCCGGAACGCGACGGTCGCGCGGTTCGGTGGCGACGAGTTCGTGATCCTGGTCCAGGGCGGCGCCGC
>JALYOG010000120.1 GCA_030856985.1 Pseudomonadota bacterium
GGTCGACGCCGGCACGAAATCCTGCCCGCCGCGCTGGGCCTCCTCGCCCGCGGGCCGGAACGCCAGCATCCTCAGCACACTCATCTCGAACCCGGCACGCGGACTGGGCGCGAACGGCAGATCGCGCCGGCCGTTGAGCGCCATCTGGTACCACAGCTGCACCACTTCGGGCCGCACGCCAGCGGCCAGTGCGTCCAGGTCCGTGCCGGGCTGGTCGATCTCCGCGCCCGGGACCAGTTGCCGGACCTGCACGCGGTGCAGCGCCTCGGTCAGGGCCTCCAGCACGCTGCCCCAGTCGGGCGAGAATTCGGCGAGTGCGTTCACCTCGGCCAGCAGCGCGGCGCCGTCGCCGCCAGCGAGCGCCGACAGGATCGCGCCCACCCGGGTGCGATCGACCGTGCCGAGCATCGCCGCGACCGCGGCATCGTCGAGCTTGCCGCCGGTGTAGGCGATGGCCTGGTCGAGCAGCGAAAGCCCGTCGCGCAGGCTGCCGTCGGCGGCCTTGCTGAGTTGGCGCACCGCCCCCGCGTCGGCGGCCATGCCCTCGGCCTGCAGGATCCTGTGGATCTGCCCGCCGATCTGCGCCTCGTCCAAGCGCTTGAGATTGAACTGCAGGCAGCGCGACAGCACGGTCACCGGCAGCTTCTGCGGATCGGTGGTCGCCAGCAGGAACTTCACGTGCCCGGGCGGCTCTTCCAGGGTCTTGAGCAAGGCGTTGAAGGCCGCTTTGGAAAGCATGTGGACTTCGTCGATCAGGTAAACCTTCACCCGTCCGCGCGAGGGCATGTACTGCGCGTTCTCGATCACATCGCGGACATCGTCGACGCCGGTGTTGCTCGCCGCGTCGATCTCCAGTAGGTCCAGGAAACGCCCCGCGTCGATGTCCAGGCAGGCGCCGCATTCGCCGCATGGCTCGGCCGACGTGCCGCGCTCGCAGTTGAGGGACTTGGCGAAGATCCGCGCGATGGTGGTCTTGCCGACGCCGCGGGTGCCGCTGAAAAGGAAGGCGTGATGGATGCGCCCGGTGTCGAGCGCGTTGGTCAGGGCGCGCACCACGTGCTCCTGCCCGACCAGTTCTGCGAAGCGTTTCGGGCGCCATTTGCGGGCGAGCACGAGGTAGGACATCGGTACCTTTGGGTGGCCTGTCGGGGCTGCGGCCGCTCCCGCCGATGCGGCGCGGGGACGACTCGGGCATTGTGCCACGCGCCGTCGTCCCGCCTGCCGCCGGACCTCCGCGCGCTTGTCGGAAACCCTTCATCCCGTTAGACTTCGCGGTCCTGAGGACGGCCGTGCGCTGCCTTAGGGGCAGTGGTTCAGGCGCGGAGAGGTGTCCGAGTGGTTGAAGGAGCACGCCTGGAAAGTGTGTAAGCGTCTAAACCGCGCTTCGGGGGTTCGAATCCCCCTCTCTCCGCCAGTTCCAGAGGGTGCGGCCGGCAACGGCGGCATCGCGCGACAAGCAGCAGGTTCCACAAGGTTCCACGTTCCGGAACCAATCAGGCAAGTCTCCATGGTGGCCCCGTCGGCCCCTCGCGACGCTAGGTCGAAAACCCCGCCAGGGCCGGAAGGCAGCAACGGTATCGATCGACGCGGGTGCCGAGGTCAGCCGGCGGGGCCGCCGCTCTTGTGGCGCTCGACGACGACCTGCTGCGCGGTGGTTCCGGCCAGCGCGACCACATCGCCCTGCCGGGCGACGCGGTAACCACGCGCGGCCAGCGCGTCGCCTTCGGCGCGGCTCGCGTAGTGGTACAGCAGGCAGCGATCCAGCAGTTCGCGCGGGTATTCGCGCTCCAGGTCCTCTATTCCGCTGTGCGACGGGTTGCCGTGCAGGGCGCAGTCGTGCGCGACCAGTTCGTCGGCGTCGGCAAAACGCGCGAGCGCCTCGGGAATGGGCCGGGTATCCCCGGTCCAGACCAGGCTGCCGTGCAGCCGCAGCCCGAACGCGGTGTCCGGCCAGTGGTGGCGCACCGGGAAGACTTCCAGCCGCACGCCCTGGTGCCAGAACGATGCACCCACGGGTATCAGCTGGAACGCGTCCCAGAAGTTGGCGCCGCCTTCGGCCAGCGCGTTGGGATAGTCGCCGACGCGCTGGTGCAGGATCGGCAGCAGCGGCGCGGGCACGTAGACGCGCACCCGGCCGCGACGCTCGGGCTTGAAGTAGCTGTCGACGAACCAGCGCTCGAAGCCGCCGACATGGTCCAGGTGCGCATGGGTCATGAACACCGCATCGGGCGCCTTTGCGTAGGTGTCCAGATAGGCGGTCAGGCCCTCGCCACCGCAGTCGATGGTCAGCCACGGCGCGCCATCGCGCTCGATCGTCGCCATGGCCGAGCCCAGCTCCACCGCCGAGGCATTGCCGACCCCCTGCAGGCGCAGGCTCCAGTCCATCTCAGTAGCCCCGGGCCCAGACCTGGTCGTAGGCGCCGCGCAGGCGCTGGAAGTCGCGCTCCACCTCGCCAGGCGCGCGCGCGCCGCGAAGCTTCATCAGCGAGCGTTTCAGTCGCGCCAGGTTGCGTTCGCGCCAGCCGGTCGCGGGAATCTGCATGCGGCCGCGGTCCAGGTCGATGACCCAACCGCGACCGGTCGCATCGAACAACAGGTTGTGCGCGTTGAGGTCGGCATGGTCGAGGCCCGCACGATGCGCGCGCGCGATGAGCCGTCCTGCCTCCTCCCACGGCGCCCCATCGCCGGCGACCGCGGCGCGGTCGGCCAGCGTGCGCACGTCCTGGAGCCGCTCGATCAGGATCGCGGCACGGTAGTGCAGGCCGTCGCGACGGTAATAGGCGGCGATCGGCTGCGGCACCGGCACGCCCTTGGCGACCGCCGCGCGGGTGAGGCGGAACTCGGCGAAACTGCGGGTCTGCGCGGCACCGCGCCACCAGTAGCGGTCGCGGTTGAACTGTGCGATCAACCCGCCGCGCAGGTAGCAGCGCAACACCGACGGCCCGAATGGCGCGTCCACGAACCATGCCCCGCCACGACCGCCGCTTTCCACCGGCCTGGCCCTTTCCCCCCAGAATGACGGCGAGAACCAATCGGGCGATGCTTGCTTCACCCGTTCGAGGTCGAACAGGATCGCGCCGTAGCCGCTGTCATCGCGGAACGGCAGCAATCCTTCGGTGGCGTCGTACCCCATCATTCAAGGGAGTCTAACAATTCACGTCTTGCCTGCACCCGCTTCCATCTGCCTGCTGCGCCTGTCGGCACTCGGGGACGCCACCCACGTGGTGCCGCTGGTGCGCACATTGCGCGCCGCACTGCCGCACAGCCGGCTCACCTGGCTCATCGGCAAGGCCGAGCGGCGGCTGCTCGAAGGGCTGGAAGGCGTGGACTTCGTCGAATACGACAAGAAGACCGGGCTTGCGGGAATGCGCCGCGCCCGCGACGAACTGCGCCGACACGCCCCGGGAACGTTCGACGCGCTGCTGCAGATGCAGGTCGCCGCACGCGCCAACCTGCTGTCGGCCTTCGTCCCGGCACGGCGCCGCATCGGCTACGACCGTGCCCGGTCGAAGGATGGCCACGGCCTGTTCGTCAACGAACGCATCCCCGATCGCCCCGGCATCCACGTGCTCGACGCGATCGGCAGCTTCTGCGAACCGCTCGGCCTGCGTCAGACCCGGGTGCGCTGGGATCTGCCGGTACCGGAGGAGGCGCGCGACTGGGCACGCGCGCAGTGGCCGCAGGACCACATGCCGACGCTGGTCATCTCGCCGTGCTCCAGCCATGCCCTGCGCAACTGGCGCACCGAGCGCTACGCAGCCGTTGCCGATCACGCCGCGGGGCGCGGCTGGCGGGTGGTCGTGTGCGGCGGCCGAAGCGACCTGGAGCGCAGGACCACGGACGCGATCCTCGCTGCGATGCGAAACCCCGCGCTGGACCTCGTCGGGCGCGACACCCTCAAGCAACTGCCGGCGCTGCTGGAGCGTGCCGACCTGGTCATGAGCCCCGACTCGGGGCCGATGCACATCGCCAACGCCATGGGCACGAAGGTGCTCGGTCTGCATGCGGCGAGCAACCCGGCGCGCAGCGGGCCCTACAGCGACCGGCGTTATTGCGTGGACCGCTACGACGACGCCGCCAGGAAATACCTGCGCCGGCCGGCCGAAACGCTTGCCTGGGGCCGCAAGATCGAGCACGAGGGCGTGATGGACCTGATCACCGTCGACGACGCCGTCACCGCGTTCGAGCGTTTCGTGGCCGACTTGCGGATCCGCTGAGCGCCACTGGCATACTCGCCGGATCGCCGCACGGCATCACGCCCCACCCAGGAGTTCTGCATGGCCGCATGGTTCACGGTGGTCGCACCGTTCCTGCCCGACATCATCCAGATGGCGAAACCCATCTTCACCCGGCCGCGGAGCCCCGTGTCCGCGCCTGACCTCGTGCCCCGGCAGATCGGCGAACTGCAGGACGCCGCCGCGCAGAACGCCGATGCGATCCGGCTGCTGGCCGAGGAGATGCAGCAGACGATCACTTCGCTGCGCGAGGCCTCGGTGGAACTGGACCGCAAGCTTGCGCGTGCCCACCTGCTGGCAATGGTGGCGGCCACCGTCTCGGTGCTGAGCTTCGCCCTGGCCGCCTATGCCCTGGCGGCCTGAGACCGACCGCCCTCAGGGCACGGCGTCGGCCCGGTAGTCCTGGTAGGACTTTTCCTCGATGAACGAAGAACCCAGCGCGGTATTGATCTCGCGCTTGATCCTGGCCCGGTCGTCGTTCTCGAAATAGACGCTGCGCGCCAGGCGGATGAACTCCTCGTCGAAGGCCTGCGCCTTTTCCTTCAACCGGATCTCGTCCTCGATCTCCCACAGGCGCTCGTTGACCGCCTTGAGCTCCGAGCGCAGCCGCACGATGTCGTGGCCGGCGCCCGGATGCACCATCCAAATCTTCTCCAGCGCCGACAGCTCGTGGCGGACGTTGGCGAGCTTCGCCTCATCGGTCATCCGCTCGGACTTGATCTGCAGGATCGCGATCTTGTCGAGCAGTTCACCAAAGGACACCGGAACCAGGACTTCGGACATGACGTCGCCGTTTACGTGGGAGGGCTGAACAGTGTAACGGGCGCATGCAGCGCCTTGTCGCACCGACCCGCGCCCCGTATCATGACGCACCGCGCGCACGAGCGTTCGCGCGCGGAACCACCGGAGAGGTGGCAGAGTGGTTGAATGTACCTGACTCGAAATCAGGCGTACGTTTATAGCGTACCGGGGGTTCGAATCCCCCCCTCTCCGCCAGACAGACACGTCCTGGGCTGCCTCGGCAGCCCTTGTCGTTTTACGGTCAGGGTGGGCATGGGGACACAGGATCGGCGCTGGCGAGCAAGCAGCATGCCGCCAATGCGGCAGCGCGCCTTGCCTGACGGCCGCCAGCCCCCGATGATCGCGTTGACTCCCTGAAGATCGCGATCCGGCCACCGTGACCCCCTCATGATCGAATTCGGACACCTGACGCACGTCGGCTTGCGTCGGGACCTCAACGAGGACACCTACTACGGCGACAGCGAGCTCGGCCTGTGGCTGGTGGCCGACGGCATGGGTGGTCACGAGCACGGTGAGGTCGCCAGCGCGCTGGCGCGCGAGTCGATCGTCCGCGAGGTGCGCGACGGGACGCCGCTGACGCAGGCGATCCGGATCGCCGACGAGGAAATCATCCGCACGTCGCGCCGGCGTCACGGCGGCCTGCCGATGGGCACGACCGTGGTCGCGGCCCGCGTCAGCGGCAACCGCTTCGAGGTCGCGTGGGTCGGCGACAGCCGCGTCTACCTCTGGCGCGAAGGGCAACTGGCGCAGTTGTCGCAGGATCACAGCTACGTGCAGGAGTTGATCGCCAACGGCGCGATCACCCACGAGCAGGCGCGCAGCCATCCGCACCGCAATGTCGTCACCCAAGCGCTCGGCGTGACCGATCCGGCCAGCCTCAAGGTGGAAACCATGAACGGCGAGCTGCGCCCGGGCATGCAGTTGCTGCTGTGCAGCGACGGGCTTACCGAGGAGGTCGACGATCGCAGCATTGCCAAGGTACTGGCGCACAGCGACTGCAGCGCCCAGGAATGCGTGGACACCCTGATCGCCGCGGCCCTGGACGGCGGCGGCTCGGACAACGTCACCGTCGTGCTGGTGCGCAACCACTGAGCGCCGCGGCGCCGCAGACTGCAGCCGCGTTCAGCAGACCTCTTCCAGATCGCGGACTTCCGCAGCCGCGGGAATCAGGTCCCACACTGCCCGCCCGGCCTTCTTGCGCAATGTCTGCAGACGCAGTTCGTGCGCGGCCAGGTCCTGGGCCTGCACGAGTACTCCCGGGCGTGGCTTGAGGCGACCGTCGAGGCGGGCGACGGCTTCGCTCACCGGCGCTGCCTCCCCCGCGCCGAAACCGATCTCGCTCTGCCCGCAGGTGAGCCCGAGATAGACCTCGGCGAGCAGTTGCGCGTCCAGCAGCGCGCCGTGCAGCTGGCGATGCGCGTTGTCGACGCCGAGGCGGCGGCAGAGCGCATCCAGCGAATTGCGCTGCCCGGGGAAGCGCTGGCGCGCCAGCAGCAGCGAATCTTCGATCCCGCTGCAGCGGCCACTCAGCCGCCCGTACTGCGGACCGGCCAGGCTGAGCTCGTTGTCGAGAAAACCCACGTCGAACGCGGCGTTGTGGATGACCAGTTCCGCGCCGTCGATGAACGCCAGGAACTCGTCGACGATTTCCTCGAACCGCGGCTTGTCGGCGAGGAACTCCAGCGTCAGTCCGGTGACCTCGCGCGCCCCGGGCTCGAAGTCGCGCCCGGGATTGAGGTAGCGCTGGAACGTGCGGCCGGTGGGCCTGCGGCCAATGAATTCGACGCAGCCGATCTCCACCACCCGGTTGCCGCGTTCCCAGCTCAGCCCGGTGGTTTCGGTGTCGAGGATCACCTGGCGCAGGTGGCTCGCGGCGGACGCGCTCACGGCTGGTTCGCCGCGGCGCGCAGCAGCAGCGCCTGGTCGCGGGCGAGCACGTCGACCCGCTCGTTGTCGGGATCGCCCGAATGCCCCTTGACCCAGTTCCACTGGATGCTGTGCCGCTGCGCCGCCAGGTGCAGCCGCTCCCACAGGTCGCGGTTCTTCACCGGTGCGCCGGCCGCGGTCTTCCAGCCGCGCCGTACCCAGTTCTTCATCCACTCGGTGATGCCCTGGCGCACGTACTGCGAGTCGGTCTGCAGGATCACGTGGCAAGGCTCGCTGAGGGTTTCCAGGGCCATGATCGCCGCCATCAACTCCATGCGGTTGTTGGTGGTGGCCGAGTCGCCGCCGGCGATCTCGCGCTCGCGGCCGTTGTAGCGCAGCAGTGCCGCCCAGCCGCCCGGACCCGGGTTGCCCAGGCAGGCGCCATCGGTGTGGATCTCGATCGACTTCATGCCGGCGGCGACGGAAGCTGCGGCGGGGTCGCTGGTGATGCTGGTCATGCGGTCATTATTGCCGGGGAAGCCGGGAATGGGGAAAAGGGAAACCGGAACTGCGGGTGCCGGCCCCGGCCTGAACGCCTCCGCTTCCCTGCAGCTGAAGCCGCGCGGGCTGTTCCAGCCACACCGCCGCTCCAGTTCCCCATTCCCGCCCCTGCTTCCGCTACCCGCTCCTGCTTCCCCGCCTCCTCCCCACCTCCACCCCCCCTTACCCGTTCAGAATCACGCTCCCAGAGTTGACTCGCCCGTCGCTCGGCGGGCATGGTCGGCTTCCAGGGCCTCCGCCGGTTGTGAGCCCGGGCGCCATGGGCGGCTACTCCAGGAGCGATCACGATGCAGCTGCACGCCCTACCCGCGCTGTCGGACAACTACATCTGGACGCTGGTGGGCGACGACGGCGGCGCCGTGATCGTCGACCCGGGCGAGGCCGGACCGGTGCTCGCCGCGGCCGGCGAGGGGCTACGGCCGGTGGCCGTGCTGCTGACCCACCATCACCCCGATCATGTCGGCGGAACCGCGCAGCTCCAGTCGCGCTGGCCGGGACTGCCGGTGTTCGCGCCCGAAGACGCCCGCATCGGATGCGCCACCCGCAGCGTCGCGCACGACGAGCAGGTCGACGCCGGCCAGTGGCGGTTCACGGTGATCGCGGTTCCGGGCCACACGCTCAGCCATGTCGCGTACCTGCTCCAGCCGGGCAATGGCGAAGACCCGATCGTATTCTGCGGCGATACGCTGTTCAGCCTCGGCTGCGGCCGCATCTTCGAAGGCACGCCGGCGCAGATGCACGGCTCACTGATGCGGCTTGCCTCGTTGCCGGGGCCGACACGGGTCTGCTGCGGGCATGAGTACACCCTCGCCAACGCCGCGTTCGCGCGGGCCGTCGACCCCGACAACCTGCCACTGCGGCAACGTACGAAAGAGGCCACAGCGATGCGCGAGTCGGCGATGCCCACCCTGCCCAGCACCATCGCCCAGGAGCGCGCGTGCAATCCGTTCCTGCGCTGCGACCGCCCGGCGGTCGTCGCCTCGGTGGCCTCCTGGGCCGGCGACACGCCCGAAGACGAACTGGCCACCTTTGCCGCATTGCGGCGCTGGAAAGACGGTTTCCGCGGATGAGCCGCCATATCCAGGTCTCGGCCGCAGCCCTCATCGTCGTCCTGGCATCCATCTCCGCCGCCGGCGTGCGGGCACAGGAAAGCGATGCCTCTCCCGGAACACCGCAGACTGCAATACCACGGGACGGAACACCGCCGGTCGCGCCGACGGCCGCCCCGGTCCGCACCGGACTGGATGTCTACCGCGACTTCCGCGAGGGCCTCGCGCAGCCCGAGTGCGCACCCGACGCCAGTACGCGCTGGCGCGCGCATTTCGCCGGCGCGCCCAAGCAGCTCGCGAGCCAGACCGATGATCTGCTGCCGCTGTTCGCCTACGTGGTGGACGCCGTGCGCCAAGCCAGTCTTCCGACGGAATACGCGCTGATCCCGTTCGTGGAGAGCGGCTACAAGCCCGGCGCGCGAAGCCCGTTGGGTCCGACCGGGCTGTGGCAGATGATCGCGGTCACCGCGCGCAACCATAAGATCCCGATCCGGCATGGCTACGACGGACGGCTGTCGCCCGTGGAGTCCACCCGAGCCGCCGTGCGTTATCTCAAGACCCTGCATGGCATGTTCGCGGGCGACTGGCGACTGGCCGTCATGGCCTACAACGCGGGCGAATACCGCATATTCGGTTCGCTCAAGCGCGCCGGCCAGGCAGCGCGCGAGGCGACGCCGGAGCAACTGCCGGGCCTGGCACCGATCACCCACGCGTACGTGCGCAAGCTTCATGCGCTCTCGTGCCTGCTGGTGTCGGCGTCGGAAAACGAGAGCTGGGTGCGCGCGCTCGATCGCCCCGTGCCGCAGCTTGCCGCCGTAACGCTGCCGCCGGAAATCCGCAATGTCGAACGCTGGGCGTCCATGAACGGGCAGGACGCATCGCAGCTGCGCCGACTCAACCCCGTGCTTGCCGGCGCCCGGCCCGGCAGCGGCGCCATGCAACTGCCGACGGTGACCGCGCCCTGGAATGCAAACCAGCTGCTGGCGGCGACGACCGGCGGCGATGCTGCGCAGGCGACGGCCGCACCAACCTTCCCGCCGCAGGGCGACACCGGCCAGGCGGCGCAGCAGGCAACGAAGGGCGGGAACCGCCGCCACACTGTTGCGCGCGGAGACACCCTGTCCGGCGTCGCCAAGCGCTACGGAATTGGAGTCGGCGTACTGCTGGAGCGCAACGGATTGACGACGCGCAGCATGCTTCATCCCGGGAACGTGCTGAACGTCGACGCCGACGAGCCCGCCGGCCAATAGCGAACCTCCCGGCGCGGCTGGCCCGCGGCACGGGCGCAAGGCAAACTAGTCGTCCGCTGGCCGCCCCGGCCGCGGCCACCGCGTCACCGACCAAGGAACAAGCATGGGCTTTCTGCAGGGCAAGCGCGCACTGATCACCGGCATTGCCAGCGAGCGCTCGATCGCCAGCGGCATCGCCGAGGCGATGCATCGCGAAGGCGCCGAGCTGGCGTTTACCTACCAGAACGACAAGTTGAAGTCGCGGGTGGAGAAAGCGGCAGCCGCGTACGGCAGCGACATCGTGTTGCCGCTGGACGTCACCGACGATGCGCAGATCGAGCAGTGCTTCGCGCAACTGCGCGAGCGCTGGGACGGCCTGGACATCCTCGTCCACGCGATCGCATTCGCCCCGCGCGAAGCCATCGCCGGCCAGTTCCTCGACGGCCTCACGCGGGAGAGCTTCGCGATCGCGCACGACATTTCCAGCTACTCGCTTTCGGCGCTGACCAAGGCCGCACGGCCGCAGATGGCCGGTCGAAACGGGTCCATCCTCACCCTCACCTACCTGGGCGCGGAGCGGGCGCTGGAAGGCTACAACCTGATGGGCGTGGCGAAGGCCAGCCTGGAGGCGAGCGTGCGCTACCTGGCGTGCAACCTGGGACCGGAGGGAACGCGCGTCAATGCCATTTCCGCCGGTCCCATCAAGACCCTCGCTGCGGCGGGGATCGCCGGCTTCCGGAAGATCCTCGGCCACGTCGAAGAGAATGCGCCACTGCGCCGCACGGTGACGATCGAGGACGTCGGCAACGTCGCGGCATTCATCAGCTCCGACCTCGCGTCCGGGATCACCGGCGAGGTGACCTACGTCGACGCCGGGTACAACATCCTGGGCATGACCGGCATCCACGAGAACTGATGGGGCCTGCCCGCGTGGCACAAAACGCCCGGTTTGCCGGGCGTTTTTTTCTCGGCGCGCGTCGGCTGCCCCGGATCAGAGGCTGGTCTCGACGACCTCGATCTTCATCCTCTTGCGCAGCGACGAAACCAGCGACTGCGCAGCCTGGGTGCCGCCGATCTCGGCGACCTGCTGCTGCAGCGTCTCGCGCTGCTGCGGATCGACCTCCGCATCGCCGGGAGTGACCTTCTGCACCACGAACAGCACGACGCGTCCGTCCGGAAGCACGCGCTTGCCGGGCGCCACCTGGCCCTCCGCCGGCGGCTGCGTCGAGAACACCGCCTCGGACGTCTCGATGTCCGGCAGCGGACGACCGCGCTGCACACCCTCCAGGACCGTCGGCGCAGGCAGGCCTTCGGCTTGCGCCACTGCCTCCAGGCTGTCGCCGCGCTTCAGCCGCGCGAGCAGTGCATCGGCGCGCTTCATCGCAGCCGCGCGCGCGCGGTCGACACGTATGGCTTCGATCACCCGGTCGCGCACCTGCGCGAGCGGGAGCGTGCGCTCGGGCGTGTGCTCCAGGACGCGGATCCAGATGTAGTGATCGGGTGCCAGTTCGATGGGATCGCTGACGGTACCGTCCTGGATCAGGGCCTCGGAAAACGCAGCGCGCCTGACCGCCGGAATGAATGCGATTCCCTCCGAAGCGTCGCGCGAAAACGGGCCGGCTTTCTGCACCGGCAGATTGGCCGCCGCCGCGGCCGAGGCCAGCGAGCTTGGGTTGGCGAGCACGGCATCGACCAGGGTGCCGGAGCGTTCGTTGAACGCGCGCTCACGATCGGCCGCGGCCTGCTCGCTCACCAGCGCCTCGCGCGCCTGTTCGAAGGTCTCCTGCTGCCCTGCCTTGATCTGGCGAAGCTGGATCACGTGCCAGCCGAACTCGGTCTTGACCGGCGCGCTGAGCGCACCCGGTTCGAGGGCGAACAAGGTCTCCTCGAACGCCTTGGGCATCGCGCCACGCGAAATCCAGCCGATGTCGCCGGCCGCCTCGCGCGAGCCGGCATCGTCGCTGCTGGCCTTGGCGAGCGCCGCGAAATCCGCGCCCGGCGCGCGCGCCTGCTCCGCCAGCTGCGCTGCCTTCTTCCGAGCCGCCTCCTGGGTCGCCGCGTCCGCGTCCTCGGCCACTTCCACCAGGATGTGCGATGCGAGCCGCTGCTCCTGCTCTCCGGTGCGGCCCTGCCGCTCCTTGAAGCGCTCGCGCAACGCGGCCTCATCCGCTTCGGCCGGCGCCGGGAGCGAATTCGCGTCGAGCTCGACGTACTCGATGCTCACCATCTCCGGCTGGCGGAAATCGCTTTTGCGGCGCTCGTACCACGCCTTGATCTCATCTTCGGTGACCGTGGCGATGTCGACCGCCGGCGGCGGCAGCATCAGCAACGCGACATCGCGGCGTTCGCCGAGCAAGCGGACCAGCCGCTCCATCTCCACTTCGGTGACGAAATGGCTGCCAGCGATGGAGCTGGTCAGCAACGTCTCGCGCAGCGCGTCGCGAACGGTCTGCTCGAACTGGGCGGGAGTCTGTGCCGGCGCCTGCGACGCCAGCGCCAGTTGGTAACGCTCGGGGTTGAACTTTCCGTCGACCTGGAACGCGGGAATCCCGGCGATGGTCTGGCGCACGAGTTCGTTGCTCACCACCACGCCGGCCTGCGCCGACGCCAGGCGCTGCACTGCGCGGTCGATCAGCGTTTCCAGCACGGCGCGCTTGGACTCGGGCGTTTCGAATGCGCGCGGATCGAAGTTCTCGCCCTCGGCCTCGCGGCGCCGCTGGCGTTCCTGCTCGAACGCGTTGCGGAACTGCTCGACCGTCACCTCGTCTTTCTCCCACAGCACCGAAACGGGCCACCATCCTGGCGCGGATTGCCACCACTGCGGCGCCGCCTCGACGGTGGCCACGGTGCTGCTGGTCCGCTGCACGAGGTACTGCTCCACGCCCACGAAAGCGAAGGCGATGATCAGCAGGCCAAGGATCACCATGGCAATCGGGCCGGAGGTCTTGTCGCGGAGTGCTTGCAGCATGAGCGTGTCGGGTTCGGGCAGAGCCGCCTAGTCTAACTGCATGGCCGCCCGGAGTCGCCGGGCGCGTTGACACCGGTTTTTGCCTGGCGTCCCCGGGCATACCGCGTCCGGCGCCGCTTCCGCGGGGCCGCACGGGTGGGCGATCGGCGAGCCGTCGGCGGAACAAAAAAGGGCGCCGTTTCCGGCGCCCTTTTCTGAAAAAAACTGGCGGAGTGGACGGGACTCGAACCCGCGACCTCCGGCGTGACAGGCCAGCATTCTAACCAACTGAACTACCACTCCGCTTTCTGGAACGTCTACCCTCGGCGTCGACAGCTCCGTAATCAGACGGAACGATCTATCCAGCGCAGCGATATCGGCAAAACCTGGTGGGTGCTGAGGGTTTCGAACCCCCGACCCTCTCCGTGTAAAGGAGACGCTCTACCGCTGAGCTAAGCACCCGAGCGAGCTGGTTAGTTTACAGCATCCTTCAGGGCCTTGCCAGCCTTGAACGCGGGATTGTTCGAGGCGTTGATCTTGATGGCCTCGCCGGTCTTCGGATTGCGGCCCTGGCGCTCGGCGCGACTGCGGACCTCGAAGGTACCGAACCCGACAAGCGTCACGGCTTCGCCTTTCTTGAGGGTCTCGGTGATCACCTTGATCAGCGCATCGACGGCGTTGGCGGCGTCAGCCTTGGAAAGCCCCCCGGTTTCGGAGACGGCAGAGATCAAATCACTTTTGTTCATTCGTTTTGACTCCTTTTGCGGCGATATACCGCGATGCACTAAGAACCCGACGGCGACGCTCGCGCGGATGCCGCCGGGTGAACTTTTTCGCCCGGGTGGCGCTGGATACGGGTGGCGCTGTTATACCAGCGGGGTTTTTTCGGCGCAAGCCGAAAGCCAGCGCCAGCGCGGGTTTACGCGCCTGTACGGCGCGCAAACCACGGATCCGGCACCGCCGCTCAATGCTTCATGTCGGGGTGCTTGCCGGCTTCCTCGCCAGCGCGCAGCGGCGCCTCGCCCTGTCCCGCGGGGGGCAGCGGGGTGACCGGCCGCTCCAGCGCGATCTCCAGTACCTCGTCGATCGACCGCACCGGGATGATCTTCAGCCCGTCGGTGACGCTCTTGGGCAGATCGACGAGATCTTTCTCGTTTTCGTAGGGGATCACCACCACCCGCACGCCACCACGCAGGGCCGCCAGCAGCTTCTCCTTGAGCCCGCCGATGGGCAGCACACGGCCACGCAGGGTGATCTCGCCGGTCATCGCGACATCGGCCTTCACCGGGTTCTTGGTCAGCATCGACACCAGTGCAGTGGCCATGGCGATGCCGGCGCTCGGGCCGTCCTTCGGCGTGGCACCCTCGGGCACGTGCAGGTGCACGTCCTGCTTCTGCAGGAAGTCCAGCTCGATACCGAGCCGCTCGGTGCGGGCGCGCACCACCGACAATGCGGCCGACGCGGACTCCTTCATGACATCGCCCAATTGGCCGGTCAGCAGCAGCTGGCCCTTGCCGGGCACCAGCGTCGCCTCGACCTGCAGCAGGTCGCCGCCGGCCTCGGTCCAGGCCAGGCCGGTGACCAGGCCGATCTCGTTCTCCTCCTCGGCCCGGCCGAAGTCGAAGCGCCGCACGCCGAGATACTTGTCGAGCGTCTTGGAGGTGACGCTGACCGGCCCTTCCTTCGGCTTGCCTTTCCTGGGTCCGGCCAGCGCGATGTCCTTGACCACCTTGCGGCAGATCTTGGAGATTTCGCGCTCCAGGTTGCGCACGCCCGACTCGCGGGTGTAGTAGCGCACGATGTCGCGCAGCGCGCCTTCGGCGATCTTGATCTCGTCCGTCTTCAGGCCGTTGGCCTTGATCTGTTTCGGCAGCAGGTAGCGCGTGGCGATGTTGAGCTTCTCGTCCTCGGTGTAGCCGGGAATGCGGATCACTTCCATGCGGTCGAGCAGGGGCCCGGGAATCCTGAGCGTGTTCGACGTGGCCACGAACATCACCTCGCTCAGGTCGAGGTCGACTTCGAGGTAGTGGTCGTTGAAGGAACTGTTCTGCTCCGGATCGAGCACTTCCAGCAGGGCCGACGAGGGATCCCCGCGGAAGTCCATCGACATCTTGTCGATCTCATCGAGCATGAAGAGCGGGTTGCGGGTGCCGGCCTTGGTGAGGTTCTGCACGATGCGGCCCGGCATCGATCCGACGTAGGTGCGGCGATGCCCGCGGATCTCGGCCTCGTCGCGGACGCCGCCCAGCGACATGCGCACGAACTTGCGGTTGGTCGCCTTGGCGATCGACTGCCCCAGCGAGGTCTTGCCGACGCCCGGAGGCCCGACCAGGCACAGGATGGCCCCGCGCATCTGCTTCACGCGCGTCTGCACCGCCAGGTATTCGAGGATCCGCTCCTTGACCTTCTCCAGGCCGAAGTGATCGGCATCGAGCACGTCCTGCGCGGCGGCGAGATCCTTGCGGACCTTGCTGCGCTTCTTCCACGGCACGCCCAGCAACCAGTCCAGGTAATTGCGCACGACGGCCGCTTCGGCGGACATCGGCGACATCTGCTTGAGCTTGTTGAGCTCGGCGCGGGCCTTGGTCTCCACCGGCTTGGGCATGCCGGCCTCGGAGATCTTGCGCGTGAGCTCCTCGATGTCGTTGGGCGTCTCGGACTCGTCGCCGAGTTCCTTCTGGATCGCCTTCATCTGCTCGTTGAGGTAGTACTCGCGCTGGCTCTTCTCCATCTGCGACTTGACCCGTCCGCGGATGCGCTTCTCCAGCATCTGCACGTCCAGCTCCCCGTCGACCAGCCCGACCAGCTGCTCCAGGCGCGCACCGACATCGTGGGTCTCCAGCAGCTTCTGCTTGTCGCCGATCCGGCCTCCCAGGTGCGCGGCGATCGTGTCGGCCAGTCTCCCGGGCTCCTCGATGCCGGACAGGGTCTGCATCAGTTCCGGCGGCAGCTTGCGGTTGGTCTTGACGTACTGCTCGAACAGGCCCATCAGCGAGCGCGCGATCGCCTCGAACTCGCGCGCGTCGCGGTCGATCACCGCCTCGACGATGCGCGCTTGGCCGGCAAGGACGCCGCGCTGTTCCGCGACGCGGCTGATCTTGACCCGCGCGACA
This sequence comes from Pseudomonadota bacterium, assembly GCA_030856985.1. Classification (GTDB taxonomy): domain Bacteria; phylum Pseudomonadota; class Gammaproteobacteria; order Xanthomonadales; family Xanthomonadaceae; genus Lysobacter_K. The sequence goes on from JALYOG010000120.1 coordinate 15,802, forward strand.
CCTTCGACGAGCACCTTGATGGTCCCATCGGGAAGCTTCAGCAGTTGCAGCACGTGCGCAAGCGTGCCGACTTCGTAGAGATCGTTGGCGCCGGGGTCGTCGGTGTCGGCGGTCTTCTGCGCGACCAGCAGGATCCGCTTGTCGGACTCCATCGCCATGTCCAGCGCGCGGATCGACTTGTCGCGGCCCACGAACAGCGGGATCACCATGTGCGGGAACACGACGACGTCGCGCAGCGGCAGTACCGGCAGGTCGAGGGATTCACGTTCAGAGGATTGGGTCATGGGAGCTCCGGCATTCAGCGGCAGGCACGGCGGCCCGCTCAGGAAAACGACAGGCGCTTCGGCTCAGGGCCGGGCCATGCCATGAAGCGTATTTATGGGGCTAGCGGCCGGAGGATGCAACCCGCACGCGAGCTCTCCTTCATCCTTGACAGGCCGCATCGAAGGTGAATCGGACATGGAGGTCCGGCGGCCCGGGAGGTCGCACGGAGACAGCCGGCCCGCCCCTGTTCAGTCGCCCGAGGCGACTTTGGGCACTGCGGCCGGAGGCGTCTGGTAGATCAGGTACGGCGCGGTCTTGTGATCGATCACCGACTCGTCGACCACGACCTTGCTGACATTTTCCAGCGACGGCAGCTCGTACATCGTGTCGAGCAGCACCGATTCCACGATGGTGCGCAGTCCGCGCGCGCCGGTCTTGCGCTTGAGCGCCTTGCGCGCGATGGAAACCAGCGCATCGGCGCGGAATTCCAGGTCGACGCCTTCCATCTCGAACAGCTTCTTGAACTGCTTGGTGATGGCATTGCGCGGCTCGGTGAGGATCGTGACCAGCGCCGCCTCGTCGAGTTCCTCCAGCGTGGCCACCACCGGCAGGCGCCCCACGAACTCGGGGATCAGGCCGAACTTGATCAGGTCCTCCGGCTCGACCGCCGCCAGCACCTTGCCGATTTCGATCTTGCGCTCGCTGCTCTTGACCTTGGCGCCAAAGCCAATCCCGCCCGCCTCGGTGCTGCGCTGCTGGATGATCTTGTCGAGCCCGGCGAACGCGCCGCCGACGATGAAGAGGATGTTGCGCGTGTCGACCTGCAGGAACTCCTGCTGTGGATGCTTGCGTCCGCCCTGCGGCGGCACGCTGGCGACGGTGCCTTCGATGAGCTTGAGCAGCGCCTGCTGCACGCCCTCGCCCGACACGTCGCGGGTGATCGACGGGTTGTCGGACTTGCGCGAGATCTTGTCGATCTCGTCGATGTAGACGATGCCCTGCTGGGCCTTCTCCACGTCGTAGTCGCACTTCTGCAACAGCTTCTGGATGATGTTCTCGACGTCCTCACCGACATAGCCGGCCTCGGTGAGCGTCGTGGCATCGGCCATGGTGAAGGGAACGTTGAGCATCCGCGCCAAGGTCTCGGCCAGCAGCGTCTTGCCCGAACCGGTCGGGCCGACCAGCAGGATGTTGGACTTGGCCAATTCGACTTCGTCGTTCTTCTGCCGGCTCTCGATCCGCTTGTAGTGGTTGTACACCGCGACGGCGAGCGTGCGCTTGGCGCGCGCCTGGCCGATGACGTACTGGTCGAGCGCCTCGAGGATCTCGCGCGGCTTGGGCAGATGGCTGCGAGCGGACTGCGCCTTCTCCTCGAGTTCCTCGCGGATGATGTCGTTGCACAGCTCGACGCATTCGTCGCAGATGAACACGCTCGGGCCCGCAATGAGCTTGCGGACTTCGTGCTGGCTTTTGCCACAGAACGAGCAATAGAGAATCTTGTTGCTGTCCCCGGTGGTGCGGCCGTTTCTGTCGTCGGTCATGCCTTTGCCTGAAAGATGCTGGTGTCGCGGACCCGAGCCCCTGGCAGGGGTTCCGCCAACCGAGAATACCACAGCCCCCCCGGCGGGACCGGGCGCCGCGTTACAAATAAAACCCTGACTCGTCAGGCAGTTAGCGCGAAATCAGCTCGACTGGATCGACTCGTCGGGACGACGTTCCAGCACCTGGTCGATGAGCCCGTACTCGCGCGCGGCCGTGGCGCTCTTGAAGTTGTCGCGCTCGGTGTCGCGCGCGATCGTGTCCAGGCCCTGCCCGGTGTGGTTGGCGAGGATTTCGTTCAGCCGCTGGCGCAACATCAGGATCTCGCGCGCATGGATGTCGATGTCGCTGGCCTGGCCCTGGAACCCGCCGAGCGGCTGGTGGATCATGACCCGCGAGTTGGGCAGCGCGTAGCGCTTGCCCTTGGCGCCGGCCGCGAGCAGCAGCGCGCCCATGCTGGCCGCCTGGCCGACGCAGATCGTGCTCACATCGGGCTTGATGTACTGCATCGTGTCGTAGATCGCCATGCCGGCGGTGACCACCCCGCCCGGGGAGTTGATGTAGAGGCTGATGTCCTTTTCGGGGTTCTCCGCCTCCAGGAACAGCATCTGGGCGACGATGACGTTGGCGACGTGGTCGTCCACCCCGCCGACCAGGAAGATCACCCGCTCCTTGAGCAGTCGCGAATAGATGTCGTACGCGCGCTCGCCGCGACTGGTCTGCTCGACCACCATCGGAACGAGGTTGAGCGCTTGGGTTCGGTTGTCCATTGGGCGGGCACCTTTGGCTGAAGCGGTTGTTTGACTGACGAGGCGGCGCAAAACTCCCACCAATCTGGGGCCGATCTGCCGCCGGCACAAGTGAGGCCGAGCCCAGGTGCCGGCCGGGCTCCGGAACCGGCCGGCCGAGCCAGACCGCGCGGTCCCGCCGCAACGGGGCTGCGCGAGTCGCGGCGGGCGCCTGCGCTTACTGGCGGATGGCTTCGCTGAAGCTCATCGGCTGATCGGTGTGCTGGGCGCGCTCGGCGATCCAGTCGATCACCTGCTCTTCCATCACCCGGTTGCGCAGCCCGGCCATCATCGCCTGGTCGTTGCGGTAGAGGTCGATGACCTGCTGCGGCTCCTCGTAGGTCGAGGCGATCAGCTGCAGCGTCTCGTTGACGCGCTTGGGGTCGAGCTTGAGCTCGTTGCGGCGGGCGACCTCGCCCACCACTAGCGCGACCAGCACCCGCTTGCGCGCGGTCTCCATGAAGTTCAGGTGCGCATCGGCGGGCACCTCGCCGACCTGGCGGCCCTGCCGCCGGGCCTGCTCGATGGCCTGGTTGGCCATGTTGTGGGCCTCGCCCTCGACGAGCTTGGGAGGCATCTCCACCTGCGAGTAGGCGGCCACCAACTGCTCGCTCACCTCGCGGCGCAGGCGGCTCATCAGTGCACCCTTGAGCTCACGCTCCAGGTTGCTGCGGATGTCGGCGCGGAACTGGGCGAGCTCGCCGCTCTTGATGCCGAAACTCTTGATGAACGCGGCATCGACCTCGGGCAGCACGGGCTCGGAGACCGCGATGGCCTTGAGGTGCGCCTCGGCGGTCTTGCCGGCGAACTGCGGCACGCGCCAGTCGGCCGGGAAGTCCACGCTGACCGTCTTCTCCTCGCCGGCCTTGATGCCGACCAGCGCCGCTTCCATCGCCGGCAGCATTCCGCCCGAGCCCAGCACGGTGGCGCCGCGCTCGGCAACTTCGGGCGGCATGCGCTCGCCGTCGCTCACCAGCCAGGTCTCGAGCTCGACCTTGTCCCCGTCCTGAGCTTCGCGCTCGACCGGGTTCCAGGTGCGCCGCTGCAGGCGCAGGTTTTCGATCATCGCGTCCAGGTCGTCGTCGCCGACTTCGGCGGTGTGCCTGACGACGCTGAGCTGGCTCACGTCCAGCTCGCCGAAATCCGGCACGACCTCGAAGGTGGCGACGTACGCCAGTTCATCGGCGGCGTCCGGCGCCGGCCGGATCATCGGATTGCCGGCCAGCTGCAGGGAATGCTCGCGCACCGCGCTGGTGAAGCCTTCCTTCAGCAAGCCTTCGAGCACTTCGGCGCGGACCTGCTGGCCGAAGCGCTGTTCGATCACCTTCGGCGGCACCTTGCCCGGGCGGAAGCCCTTGATCTTGGCGCCGCGCGCGATCTCGCGCAGGCGGCCGCCAACCTCGCTGTCGAGGCGATCGGCCGGGAGGCTGAATGTCATGCGGCGCTCGAGGGTGCCAAGCGATTCGACCGAAACTTGCATATCCCACTCCTGCAGCCGCGGCATTCCGCCGCGGGCGATGTTGATGAATTGACTAGTGCGGCCGCGCGCGGGAAGGCGCGTGTCCCGGCAGCGGAACGCGCTAGTTTGGCCGATTCCGGCCCACTCTGCCAGCGGCCGAGCCCGGCGGCGCGATCGAGCCGGCCGAAGAAAAGTCCGCCTCGGCAGGAAGGCACGGCGCCCGGAAACGCTCGCCGGATCGCGCGGGGCCATTGGCTTCATCCCGACAGGTGCTACGGATCAGATCCGCCCGAAGAACAACGGCCAGCTGACGGACGGGTCGACGCTCGCGGACGCTCGTTGGGGCAGCCGGGCCCTTGGGCTCTCTGCCTGGGTCGGTTGGTGCGAAAGGCGGGACTCGAACCCGCACGCCTTGCGGCACTGGCACCTAAAGCCAGGGCGTCTACCGATTCCGCCACTTTCGCGAGGGGCACCCCGCAAGACTAGGACACCGCACATGAAAAAAGCACCTGGCGCGCCAGATGCTTTTCCGGATGGTGGGCCGTCAAGGATTCGAACCTTGGACCTATTGATTAATAGTCGCATACCGGTAGCTGTGAAATCAAGGGGTTAAGCGCCCGACTATTACGGAGGCCGGTCCGTGGAACACCTGCTGTGCTTGGGTGGCCTCCCGAATTTTACGGAGGCAAATCGGCCAAGGCGCGGCGGCTCAGACCTCCAGCACAACCGGCACCACTGCCGGCGCCTCGCCGCGGATCTCGCCGCCGCGGATAAAGGCGTAGCCATTCACTGCCACGGAGCTGGTCGCCGTGAACCGTCTGCAGGCCCGCTACCGCGCCCTGTTGGCCGAGGGCGAAGGCTCCGTGTGGGCTGCCGTCGTGCGCGCCGCTATGGAGTCCCTCGGCGGTACCGCGGTCCTCCCTCGCCTGTACCGCGAGATCGACGGGCACCGCCCCACCCCGACCGCATTCTGGCAAGCCAAGGTGCGCCAAACCCTGCAACGCATCGCCGTGCGCATCGGCGACGGCGTGTGGCAGCTGCCAGAAGCGGAGGCCCGCGCCGCGTGATCGGCCCAGTCTTCCAGTTCGAAGATCTGCAGAAGCTCAGCGGCTACGGAGCGCAGCGGCATTCCGGTCAAACCCTGTCGAGACGGCGTCTGGTCCACCTTGGAGGCATTGAACCGCGCTCCCGGCCTGTCGGCGGCCAACGATGAAACCGGCTCGTACCCCGCCGATGTAGTCTGAACGAATGAACACACCAGCCCCCGCTGCGCCCCGCCGCTTCGCAACCATCGCCGAGATCGAGCTTCTGGAGGGATACGCGCCAGAAAACCCGGTCACAATGTCCAACTACAAACGCTTGCTTGGCCCCTACCACCTTAACAGGCTGCTGAAATACTCGTTGACACCTCCGAAAAAGTTGATCCGCAAGCATAGAAACGCATGCAACCCATTGATTCTTCGTTCGTATGCCCCAGAGTGCGGCGATGAAACGGCGATTTCC